>URED01000004.1 GCA_900546785.1 uncultured Oscillospiraceae bacterium
AGCCTTCCCATGAACTCCTCGGCCGTCACGCCCTCCCAGTCCCTGTAGTGGAAGATTTTATTATTGCAGACTGTAAATAACGCCCTAATGAGCCGGATTGGAAAATTACCAAAAATATTCACGAATTTGTTAGAAAAATGACACATTTGCTTATTGATATTGCGTATTCTTCCATGTATAATAATTGTTGTAATTAGTATAAATAATTATAAGCTTCTTTTCGGAGATGGATTTTAGTGGAGCTTTTGTGTGAAAATTGCCGCTGGTATCAGTGTGATGAGCTGAGCGGAGAGGAGTTTTGCAACGCGCTTCTTGATGAGGACGAATATGCCCAGGTTATGCACAGCCTCAGCGCGGGGAAATGCAAATTCTTCTGCCCGGACGGCGGCGAATATGAAATTGTCAGGAGGCAGAACTGATTTATGTTTGCGCGCAAAAAGAAATTAGTAAGCATAAAGAGTGCATTGGCTTTTCTGGCGGTCCTCATCGTGATTTCCGTTGTTGCTGTTGCTGCGGACAGTAATCTGCATGCAAATTCCGTTTATGTAAACGGCAGGGCAATGGTGCTCGGCGTAGGGCAGGAATATGATTATCAGGCTGTAAATGAAAATTTGGTGCGGTATAAAAGCTATGATGAAGATATTGTAACGGTGGATTCAAAAGGCGTGTTCCGGGCTGTTGCAAAGGGCACGGCAGTTGTTAAGATCGGCACCTCCGATGTTACCGTGTATGTTGAGGACGCTCCAACCGGGCTTCACTTTTCGGAGGCGGAGCTTTCCATAGGCGAGGGCGAAACCTATATGCCGCCGCTGACCGTTGAGGGCAGCGAGCTGAATACGGGCTTTCGGTTCACTTCGTCGGATCCGTCCGTTATCGGCGTTGATTCTCTCGGCAATGTTACGGGCATATCGCAGGGCAGCGCGGATGTCAATGTTGAAAGCTACAACGGCCTTAAGGCAAGCGCCAAGATCAATGTGCTTGCCGCTCCTCAAACGGTGCAGTACCCTGTGTCTGAAAAAGTATTGTATATCGGCACGGAAAAATATTTGAAGGCGACTGTGCCGTCCGGCAGTGCTTCTAAAATGATCTATACGGAGTCGGATAATACCGATGTTTTAAAAACGGAGGGTGCAAAGCTTATTCCTGTTTCGGAAGGAGAGGCGAATGTAACCGCCGAAACGTATAACGGCAAGACGGCAACGTGCAGGATCGTCGTTTCAAAAGCGCCGTTTTATATAAGAACGGATCTTGATCCCGGCAAGCCGATGATCGCCCTTTCGTTTGACGACGGCCCGAATGCCGGCACAACGAATACCGTGCTGGATACGCTTCAGCAGTACGGCGCGTCCGCAACGTTCTTTATGGTCTCAAACCGGCTTTCAAAAAGCGGCAACGCGGATTGCGCAAAACGCATGGTAGAACTCGGCTGCCAGCTCGGCAACCATACATATGACCACAGTCATTACGGCGGCGATGTTACGGCGCAGGATATATCTAAGGGTATAGAAGCCATAAAAGCAGCTACCGGTTATGCGCCAACGGCGTTCAGACCAACGGGCGGATATCTTTCCGATGTTATAAAGGAAAATGCCTCCGCCCCCATTTGCCTTTGGAATGTGGATACCAATGACTGGAAATATAAGGATTCCGAAAAGCTGAAGAATTACGTTCTTTACGCCGCCGATGACGGCGATATAATACTTATGCACGATATTTATAAGACCAGCGCAGAGGCTGTTCAAAAATTCGTGCCGGAGCTTACAGAACGCGGCTATCAGATCGTAAATATAGCCGAGCTCGCTTATTATAAAGATACCGAAATGAAAAACGGGCAGATCTACAGTTCGTTTAAATAAAGTGTAAAACGGAGGTATTACATTGGTACAGCTAAGGGGTTATAAACTGAATAAGCTTGAGGTGGAAAACAGGGTTGAGCCCGGCGTTCAGCTCAAGCTGCAAAATCAGGTTAAATACAATGTCAATTATATGGACGATGCAAAAAGATGCGTGGGTATCGTGGAATTCCGTATCACGGATTCCGATCTGAACCCGTTTGAGATGCGCCTTGAAATGGCGGCGGAGTTCAGCTTTGAAGAGGGTGATGAAAAGCCGGATATCCATACGCAGTCTTTTGATCAGCTTTTTCCGTTTTTAAGGATGACGGTGAATAACGCCGCTTCGCTGACCGGTCTGCCGGGGCTTATGATACCGATCATGCACCTTAACAAAGACACCGTCACGGTCGGCAAACCGCAGGAAACGGAAAAAAGTCCGCTGAATTAATATTAATTTGTTGACTTGATTTTTAATATGGGCTATAATCAAACAGAAAATAGAACAGGGAATGGAGCGCTTGCCCCGTTCCCGTTTGTGTGTTATTAAGCGGTTTTCCGCATTTTGAAATGGAGAATTTGTATTATGGTTAGAGCAATAGTCGGTGCGAACTGGGGCGATGAGGGCAAGGGTAAGATCACAGATATGTTTGCCCAGCAGACAGATATTGTTATACGTTTTCAGGGCGGTGCCAACGCGGGCCACACAATCATTAACGAGCACGGCAGATTTGCCCTGCACCTTATGCCCAGCGGCGTGTGCAGCGAAAACACCGTTTGCATCATCGGAAACGGCGTTGCGCTGGATATCAATAAATTCATCAGCGAACTCAATGATATAAAAAAAGCCGGTCTTGATCCCAAGCTTCTTGTTTCGGAACGCTGCCAGATCCTTATGCCTTATCATATCAAGCTGGATGAGTATGAGGAAGAGCGCCTCGGCAAAGCGGCTTTCGGCTCAACAAAAAGCGGCATAGCGCCTTTCTTTGCGGATAAATATTCCAAGATCGGTATTCAGGTAAATGAGCTTTTTGATGATGAGGTGCTCAGAGCAAAACTCAAAAATATCTGCACGCTCAAAAACCTTACGCTTAAATATGTTTATAATAAGCCTCTGCTGGATGAAGAGGAGCTTTATAACACCTGTATGGAATATAAAAAAGAGATAGAACCGTTCGTTTGTGATACGCATACCTATATCCGGAATGCGCTCAAAGAGGGCAAGGAGATCCTGCTGGAAGGTCAGCTCGGCACGCTGAAAGACCCGGATTTCGGTATCTATCCTATGGTCACCTCTTCCTCAACACTTGCCGGCTACGGCTGCGTGGGCGCAGGCATTCCCGCAAATGAGATCAAGGATATCGTTGTTGTAACGAAGGCGTATTCCAGCGCTGTCGGCGCAGGCGAATTCGTTTCAGAGATCATGGATGAAGAAGAGGCGCAGGAGCTTCGTATCCACGGCGGTGATAAGGGTGAATTCGGCGCTACCACAGGCAGACCCCGCCGCGTCGGTTGGTTTGACTGTGTTGCAACCCGTTACGGTGTTGAGTGTCAGGGCGCCACACAGGTGGTCATGACGGCGCTGGACTGCCTCTCCTATCTGGAGGAGATTAAGGTATGCGTAGGCTATGAGCTCAACGGTGAGGTCATTCAGTATTTCCCCACAACGCCTTCGCTCAAAAAGTGCAAGCCCGTCTATAAGACCATGAAAGGCTGGCATTGCGATATTCGGGGCATCAGAAATTATGAGGATCTCCCTCAGGAAACAAGGGATTATGTTGAATTCATAGAAAAAGAGATCGGTCACCCGATCACTATGGTCTCAAACGGACCCGAACGAGAGGCAATCATCTACAGGAATAAATAATAAATGAAACGGTTAAAGAGCGCTGTTGTGTTCCGAAAAGTATCCATCCTATGCGTTGTAGTTTTTCTTTTCGCAGCGGCATGTTTAAACGGCTGCAGCAGTTCAAATCCAACCACTGAAGAAACTACGAAAAGGCAGACATATGATTATGTCAAAACTTTAGAGAATGGATTGACAATGAATCTAACGGAAAAGATATTAGACGATGCTTTGATCGGTCTTGAATTCTCTTTTGATTGTGATTTTGCAACTGTCAGCGTAGATGAAACCGCTCTGCAAGCGGAGAACTATAATTGCTATTTGCTTCATAAAACAGATGGCGAAAGAATAAACAACAGCGGTGATGTTCCGCTTTCAAATCGTATATTATACTTCGATCGTGTCGAATTATCGGATTATACTTTACACTTTGAATGTCCTTTGGCATTTGAATTGGATTCGGCTTATTCTGTTGATATCAATATAAATGACAGCCAAGCGGAAACGATCAACAGAATCTCCCTTCCGCTGGATAATTATATTGAAATTGATGAAATAGCAGTGAGAACGGGGTATGACAAATATTCTGATAAATGTGTGGATATATCTTTTTCAACAAGCGGCAATGTGGAGTTTGATATTCAGGTGGAGCAATCGGAAATCAGGACGGGCGCCCCGGTCGGCGATTTAAAAAAGCTCAGCGACACGAATTATATCTATTCGCATCCGATTACCGACACAGAGCAGGATATAATGATATCATTTACTACGCTCAAAGTTAAGGATAATCTAAATTGTGATATAGAGTTTTAAGGTAAAGGTTCGGTGATGGCATTAACTTCTTTATGCCGTCACCGAATTCGTTTTACGCACTGCAAATTGTGCCGTCTATTTTAGTACAGCTTTTATCTTGCATTAACGGCGCAAATTGTATATAATAATATTTCAATATAATGATTGATGTGATGATTTTACAGGGAGGTATTTTATGGAAAAGATTCTTGTTCTGGATTTCGGCGGTCAGTATAACCAGCTTATCGCGCGCCGTGTGCGAGATAATAATGTTTATGCGGAGATCCTGCCGTATAAAACACCGCTTGATGAGATCAAAGCAAACGGCTATAAAGGCATCATCTTTACGGGTGGGCCGAATTCCGTTTATGATATGTCATCTCCGCATTATACTGCGGAGATTCTGGAGCTTGGCATTCCCGTGCTCGGTATATGCTACGGCTGCCAGCTTATCGCGTGGATGCTCGGCGGCAAGGTGGAGACTGCCCCCGTTTCCGAATACGGCAAGATCGAGCTCCATGCAAAAAATTCTCCCCTGTTTCAAGGCGTGTCCGAAAGCAGCACGGTCTGGATGAGCCACACGGATTATATCTCAGAGCCGCCCAAGGGCTTTGAAGTTGTCGGCTTTACAAACGATTGCCCCTGCGCCGCTATGCAGAATACGCAGAGAAAGATATATGCCGTGCAGTTCCACCCGGAGGTCACGCACAGCGAATACGGTATGCAGATGCTGCGTAATTTCCTGTATGATGTCTGCGGCTGCACCGGCGATTGGGTCATGGATAATTTCATAGATACCACCGTTGAAGCGCTGCGCGAGCAGATCGGGGATAAGAAAGTCATTCTCGGCCTTTCCGGCGGTGTGGATTCTTCCGTTGCGGCAGGTCTGCTTTCCAGAGCTGTCGGCAAGCAGCTTACCTGTGTGTTTGTAGATCAGGGCCTTATGAGAAAAGATGAGGGCGATTTTGTGGAAAAGACTTTCACAACCCTTTTCGATATGAATTTCGTCCGTGTAAACTGCGCAGATCGGTTCCTCGGCGCGCTCAGGGGCGTTACCGACCCGGAGCAGAAAAGGAAGATCATCGGCGCCGAATTCTTTAATGTATTTTGGGATGAGATCAGAAAAATGGCGGACGGCAACGCTTTCTTTGCGCAGGGCACGATCTATCCGGATAGGATAGAGAGCGGCGACGGCGCCTCCGGTGAGGAAGCCAACAGCGCCGTTATCAAAACGCATCATAACAGGGCCAAGCCGCCGGAGGATGTGGATTTCCTCGGTATCATAGAGCCTTTGGGCGATCTGTTTAAGGACGAGGTGCGCAAAGTCGGTGAAAAGCTCGGCATTCCAAAAGAACTTGTATGGCGCCAGCCGTTCCCCGGTCCCGGCCTTGGTGTGCGTGTGATCGGCGAGCTGACCGCGGATAAGATAAAGGTGCTGCAGGAAGCGGATTGGGTGCTGCGCGATGAAATGGCAAAGAACGGCTATGAAAAGGAGCTTGCCCAGTTCTTCTGTGTGCTTCCGAACGTAAAGACCGTCGGCGTTATGGGTGACCACAGAACGTACGATCACCTCATCGCCATTCGTGCCGTCACAACGGATGATTTTATGACTGCGGATTGGGCAAAGATCCCGTATGATATCCTCGCAAAAGTGTCAAACCGTATCACCAATGAGGTCGAACACGTCAACCGCGTCGTCTACGACATCACCTCCAAACCCCCCGGCACCGTCGAGTGGGAATGATAAACAAAACCCCCGAAACCCTGATAAATACAGGGCTTTCGGGGTTCTTTTTTTGCTCGTGAGTACATTTTGAGTATTTGTGACAACAAATATTCATAATGTTAACGAGGATTTAAACTATGGTGTTTTTTGTTTGTTTAGGGCTATTTGCGTTTTGATTTAGTAATGATTTTTGACACAAAGAATTTTTAACAAGTTAAATTATTAGGGTAATTCAATAATTGCCTATTGTTTTTATTATAACATTTTAACAATATAAGAAATTGTACTAATATTTAGGTAGATTTATAGTAACTAAATATGATATAAATTTGAAATTAAATAGCCTATATTTATAATACTGAATATATTGTTGAAAAAAAGAAAATATTGTGCTAAACTTTAAATTAAATACAATTTGTTTAGAGGTTATAAAAATGTTTAAACCGAAATTAACATCAAATGAACTTGTTACTAAAATGAAAAACGAAAAAGGTATTACATTTGATCATATTAGCGAGCAGGAAGCAGAACGCTTTTTGAAAGAGAAAAATAATTACTATAGATTAGCTGCTTATAGAAAAAACTATGATAAAAGGATGGTTGGTCCAAATAAAGGAACCTATATTGATTTAGATTTTTCTTATTTAGTGGATTTGTCAATTATTGATATGCATTTAAGAAACATTATTTTTCAAATGTGTTTGGATGTCGAACATGATTTGAAAGTTCAATTGCTAAATGATATAACGAAAGATGAAAACGAAGATGGATATGAGATTGTAAAGGATTTTATTAATAAAAACGATTACTTAAAAGAAGAAATTTTCAAGAAAAGATTTTCAACATATGTAGGAGACTTAATTAATAAATTTTTTACATTCGAAACCCATAAGAATGCAAATAATAAAGAAGTAATAGATTATTTGGAAGTAAGATGCCCAATATGGGCATTTGTTGAAATAATATCTTTTGGGGCATTTATTAATCTTTATGATTATTATTATGATTTGAATATACCTATTCCAAAGCAACTATTAAACCCAATTAAGAGCTTACGTAATGCTTGTGCTCATAATAATTGTCTCATTAATAATCTTCGCAGAGGTTCAACAAGACCAACTCAAATTGTTACAAAATTTATCGCTAAAATTCCAGAAATTAGTCGTGATGAACGACGAAAATATTTATCAGTTCAGCCGATATTTGAGTTTTGTTCATTATTAATTGTTTATAATAATGTTGTTTCGCCCAATGTTAAATGCCACCGATATATAGAACTATCAAGCTTAATTAATGAGAGAATGACTAAACATTCAGAGTACTACCAAAGACAGCAATTATTATGTTCAACTTATAATTTTATAAAAAAAATCACAGATTTTTTGATTGAATAGTTGACTTTTGTGAAAAAATGCATATAATAATATTGAAATCAAAAAACTTTATGTTTTTGTGTGGGGAGCGTCGTTGACGTTCCCCTAGTTTTTTATTAATTGTCATTGTATATGATTTTTTGTTTAAATAACTATGATTAACAAATGTGATTTTGTAAGTGAAAATGTTTTACAATACGAAGATGAAGTTACTATAACCACCAATGAAAATAAGAATAACTTTGTGTTCGTTTTTGCTTATGAATTTTGAAAAATGTTATGATAAATTAAAAAATTTTTTCAATATAACACAATATTGATTAAGAGAAAATAAGGTTATCATTAATACAGGAATTGACTTTTATTATTTAGTATTTTTCAACTTTTGTAATTGGAATTTTTATTCTTTATGTTTCAGCATTTTAACTATTTCTTATTGGCAAATTACAAAAACTCTAACAAGTTTTTGTAATGAAAACAAATTTTATTTGTTTTCGAAAAAAGGGGGGTCCAAATGGCTTACCCTTTTTTCGCCAGCGTGGTGTTGTGACACCTGTATGCTGTTTAGGAAAAGTCCTAAAACCTTATGCTCTGCGAGGCAAAACATTTAATTAATTTACCAAAATTTGATAAGAAAATAATAAAAAAGTGACAGCGTGACAGTAAATAGATACCTACTTTGGTGACACCAAAAAATTAAAAAAGGTGGTGTCTAAATGCCGTCACGCCGTCACAAAAAATATTCTAAAATTTATTAATTTAAGTTATTTATCCATCTTAAAATAATGTATCTGCCATCGTGATTTTTGCCGATTTCAAATTCAATATTGCATATTTGGGATAGGTCGCTGCAAGTCAATTTTAATTTTTTTGTAATGCTGTTGCTAGGAATTTTATCCGATAAAAGACACGATAATTCACTCGGAGTTCCTTTCCAAATTGGGTTGCTTTCATTTACTAAATTTGAAATATCAAGAAGAAATTTATCTTCAATTTGTTCACTTATAGAATCCTTTTCTTCAATCAAATCCCACATTAAATTTTCTTTGTTTGATTGCAAAATTAATTTTATCGGAGGCAAATCTCTGCTCGTTGCGTTGAGCTCTATCCTGTTAATATTTGTTTTATTTTTAGATAAAACAAAGGCTCCGTCAACTGCTCCGAACAATCCATTAGTACCCGAAATCATATCAAAACAATCTTCTGCTTCCTGCTTTCGTGTATGATGAATAAGCAATAAACAAATATTATATTTATCAGTAAGTTCTTTAAGCAAAGTGATTATTCTGTAATCTTTACTATAGCTCACTTTGTCATTATAAGCATCACATACTTTTTGAAAAGTGTCTATTATTATGAGCTTAGTATCTTTGTGCGCTTCCAAAAAAGATACTAGCTGACCTGTTAAACCTTCATTGATAGTTTTTGAAACAATGGCAAAATGAAGGTTGGGTGTATCATTTATATCAAACATCTGATAACTGCGCTTTTGAAGCCGCTTTTTTGTATCCTCTAGTGATAAATATAACACGCTTCCCTGTGATACAGGCTTTCCCCAAAAATCTTTTCCTGTGGCAACACAGTAGGCTAATTGAAGCGATAACCTTGATTTTCCTATCTTTGGGGGTGCTGCTAGGATATGTATTCCTACAGGAAATAAATTTTCAACTATATCCTTTGCATAGTAGTATTCTTCATCATAAAGTTCGCTCATTGTAAAAGTGTCAAGGGCGTTTTCGCCCTTGACATTTTGCGTATAGTTTGATACATTGTTTTTGCAATCGTTTTGCATTGGCTGTCTTTCATCTGTGCCAGCAGATGAGCTATAGACAGTCAATTTTTTATTTTCAATCATTTTCAACCCTCAATCCATTTAAAATTTTTATAATTTGATTAAGTAGTATTTGTTGCTCTTCTGTAATTTGAGTGCAATTACTTAATGTTTGGAACTCTTTGCAAAGTGCAATGAGTTCTTTTTTTAATCCAATAAATACTTTAGGATTTCCTTTGATAACAATATCAAGTTGCAATGCTCTGTTAATAAGATAATCTTGCTTATTTAGTCCTGATACATTCACTAATCTATCGAGCAACACAGCTTCTTGGGGAGACATCCTAAAGGAAACTATTTTGTTTCGCCACCTGTTGTGTTTATCACAATTTTTTGCGGACATTTATACATTCCTTTCTGAATTTAATTTATCAGCCATATCTGTTTGAACGCTGGGGAACAAATGTATATATGTATCTGTTATTTCAGTCGATGTGTGACCTACCCTTTTGCCAATAGCTGAGGCGGAGAACCCTAAATTAATAAGCAAAGATATGTGGGAATGGCGTAAATCGTGAATTCGTATCTTCTTAATTCCAGTCTGTTTGCAACCTCTCTCCATTTCGTGATGAAGATATGATTTTGTAATATTAAAAATTCTCATATTTTCTTTGATACCGTAAATGGATTTTATACAGTCTTGCATTTCTGAACATAAGAAGTCGGGCATTTTTACAATTCTGATACTTTGTACCGTTTTAGGCTCGGTAATAACATCTTTACCGTGTATTCTTTGGTATGATTTCGATATGGAAACCGTATTATTATCAAAATTAAAATCTCCCGGTGTTAATGCCAGCATTTCTCCTAGTCTAATTCCACACCAATAGAGCAGTTCAAAAGCATAATACGATAGTGGCTTGTCCATCATTGCATCTGCAAATTTGAGATATTCCTCTTTAGTCCAAAAATCCATCTCTTTAGCCTTTTTCTTGCCTATGGCAGGAACTTTGGAAACAGGGTTTTCGTGCAGTTTATAATAACGGCATGCATGGTTAAAAATAGCACTCAATTGACTGTTAATAGCTCTTAGGTATGTAGGGGCATAATGTTTGCCCTGTTTATCAGTTAGTGCTTCAAGTTCATTTTGCCATTTAATAATATCTTTAGGCTCAATGTCGCACATCCGCTTGTTTTTGAAATATGGAAGAATTTTTGTTTCTATGATTTGCAATTTTGAAATCCAAGTATTCTCTCGTATTTTATTTTTCAAATCACTTATGTAGATTTGTACAAAGGCTTCTAAGGTCATATTCAGATTGCCATTTTGTGATAATTTGAAATTCATATACCATTCTTCAGCTTCTTTTTTACTAGAGAAACCGCGTTTGGTAGTTTTTTTGTTCTCTCCGAAAGCATTCTTATAATAAAACTGTATCAGCCATTTTCCTGTCTTTTTGTCCTTGACAGGAGTCATTATATCATCTCCTTTATTGTTGATTGTTTGGCTATGCTCCGAAGCCATACCACTTCTTTTTGAAATATTCGCTTGATACTTTTCCAGCAATGACAATATAACCGTCTGCTTTTAATTCATTATTTAAAGTTCTGATAACTTTATAAGCATATCCGGTTGACACACCCAGCATTTCGGACAAGTCATTTGCGTCAAAATAAAGTTTTTCCTGTGTATACATTTTATCACCTCACTTTCTATTCTTTGTGGTGATTTTATTGTACCGCATTGGATTTATTTTTTCTGCGCCTTTTTTATAATTGTAACTATTTGCCGCACTTTTGCAGCGCTTTTGTTATCACTTTAATTTTAGGAAATAATTTCCCAACTTTGATTGACTAAACAAAATTCGGGTGCTATACTTAAATTACCACACAAACTTAACAGATTTATACTACAGGTGTATGTGTTTTTTTATGTCAAAAATGCATACTCCATTTTTGCATACTCTTGTAGTTTGTAAATCTAAAAGTTTGTGTGGTAGCAACGGAGTTATGTGTTTTATGTGCGTAGCTTCGGCTACGCACTTTTTTTATTTATATTGGCAAGGTTCTGATTTGAAACGATTAGTGTTAATCAGTTGCCACTGTATATGGGGATGCGATTATGAAGAAAACAATACTAAAAATTACGGCTGTCATACTAATATGTATAGCAATAATAGGTGCTTTTGTGGGTGTAATTGCAATCCACGACAAAAATTTGCATAAGGAATTACAGGATGAAATTAAAATTACAGATTTGACTGTTGAGCTAAAAGATGATGATATACAGGTTTCAGTAAACGAAATTATCAATGCTTCAGAATTGAATTGTGATGCATCATTTGAAAACGGACAAAGCAATATCAGTATTAATGCACGAACGGAAAACAAGCAAAGTGTAAAAATAATTGTAAAAGCAAATGGAATTTGTCTTTTTGATAAAGAGCTAAAGTATGATGCTGAAATTATTGTTGAAGATACAATAGCGCCTGCTTGGGTTAAAAGTGTTGATGAAATCAAAGTAACAGCTGGAGATTCCGTTGACATTAAAAGTAATTTTAAAGCAGAGGATTTGAGTGGAGAAGTTGAAATTCAAGTTCAGGGTAATATTGATACTGATAAAGTGGGAGAGCAAAAAATAAAAGTGATTGCAACCGATATTTACGGTAATTCAGCTGAAAAGGAAGTTAACATAATCGTTGAAGCAAGACCCGAAAAAACGCAAAATAAATCGCTTACATATAATGAAGGAAGCAGTAAGCAGAATAAGAGTAGCAATAAGAATGATGATGCATCTAATGCTTCAAATTCAACAACATCGAGCAGTTCAAGCTCATCATCTTCGGGCAGTTCAAATTCTTCATCATCAAGTAATTCCGGTTCTTCATCTTCAAGTTCACATCAACACACTATGCCTATAGGAAATATGGGAAGATGGTTTTCATCAAAGAATGAATTGATTTCATATTATAATAGTGTGGTTAATAGTTGGAATAATAAAGTAGATAGTGGTGAAATAAGCAATGAAGAGTATTTTGCCAATGTACCTATGGGGTATGAGTGTTGGTCTTGTTCATCTTGTGGTAAATGGACTGGTAACTTTAAGTATAGATGATAAAACTCTTGACAAAAATCCATTTAACTAGTATAAAATAAATAGATGCAATTTTATTTTGCATAGCAGGTGCGACTGCCACAACAACCTAAAGTTCGGGGAAGGGAAATGCCCTTCATTGTTGATTAGGCAACGGAAAAAATCCTAAAGTTCAGGGAAGGATAAAGTCCTTCATTGTTGATTAGGCAACGGAAAAATCGCACATTAAAGGGGAGGGATTATGACACTTCGGTGTGAAAATACTCCCCTTTATAAGTTTATTACTACTAATAATTGAGCCAATATGACTGATTTTTATTAGTGAGTATATTTTGAGTATATAAAACAATAAAGCGAGACAAATATAATTAATTTTTACGAATTTTAAAAATAAAAACACAATATATAGCTCCGATAATGTGATAAAACGCTATCGGAGTGGAGTGGGAATAATCCCTTGTGGTTATGATATGGTGAAAAATCTATATAAATCTATATTAAAAGAATCCCTTAGTTATGGGCAATAACTCATAGCTAAGGGATCTTTGTCTTTCTTCACGAAAAAACGGAAGCGTGACAGTAGCAAGATGTTTTTTTACAAGAGGTCGGCACTTATATATAAGAAAGACTATGATCTCCCTTGCCTGTCCTTACCCGCCAAAAAAGAACACAAACCCTTTGGAGTGTGGGGACAGCGGCATCTGCGGTATATCCGTCAGCATAAACGAATACTTTACACCAACTTGCTGACAAGCGGCAAGCTGAACAGCTATCTTGCTGATATTGACGAACAGGCAACTGCTATGTTTCTCCGGCTGGTAAAAGAACTTTGCGAAAAAGAAAATGTAACCGAAGAACTCAAATCAGCCGACCAAATGCTGTGGGTACAGAAAATGAACAATATCCGTAATCGTATAACGGAAATTGTAAATGCAGAATTGATTTACAAGGTATAAGTACCGAGGCGGCAGGAAGAAATCTCTGCCGCTTTTGTACAATGAGATAATCTAACGATATCGTGAGAATCACTTGCTTTTTTGACGATTATATGCTATAATACAATAAACCATTTGTGTGTTTTTCTATTCAATGAAACGGAGGCTGCATTGTGGCTGTTTGTTATAATAATCTTTGGAAACTGCTTATCGACCGCAATATGAATAAAACCGAATTAAAAGAAGCGGCTGGAGTGAGCTTTAATGTGATGGCTCGAATGGGTAAAAATGAGACTGTTTCCTTTGAAAGTATAGAAAAGATTTGTATCGCTTTACAATGTAATATCGGAGATATAATGGAATTTACAGATGATACTCAATCTGTTGAAACAAAAAAATTCTCTACAATCGAACTCTTTGCAGGTGCTGGAGGACTTGCTCTCGGAATTGAGAAAGCTGGTTTTGAAACACTGGGATTAATTGAATTTGATAAAGATGCTGCTGATACACTGAAATGCAATCGTCCTAATTGGCGTGTTATAAACGATGATATAGCTAATATTTCTTGCCTTGATTTGCAGGAATACTTCGAGTTAGGAAAAGGAGAACTTGACCTTTTGTCTGGCGGAGCACCTTGCCAAAGTTTCTCTTATGCTGGTAAAAGATTAGGACTCGAGGATGCTCGTGGCACTTTGTTTTATCACTATGCAAAATTTTTGGAGCAGTTACAGCCGAAAATGTTTCTGTTTGAAAATGTAAAAGGGCTTCTTACCCACGATCGAGGTCGCACATATAAGACAATAACGGATATTTTTGAGAGTACAGGTTACACGATTCAAAAGAAAGTTCTTAATGCTTGGGACTATGGTGTGGCGCAAAAACGTGAACGATTGATTACTATCGGAATCAGGAACGATTTAACCGAACGAATTGCCTTTGATTTCCCTGCTCCCCACAAATATAAGCCTGTTCTTCGTGATATTCTGCTTGATTGTCCGAAAAGTGAGGGGACTCCATATTCAGACTACAAAAAGAAAATTTTTGAGTTAGTTCCTCCAGGCGGCTATTGGAGAGATATACCCGAAGATATTGCAAAAGAGTATATGAAAAGCTGTTGGTATATGGAAGGTGGCAGAACCGGCATTTTAAGAAGGCTTAGCCTTGATGAGCCTTCGCTTACGGTATTAACATCGCCAAGTCAAAAGCAGACAGATCGTTGCCATCCTTTGGAGGCAAGACCGTTTACCATAAGAGAGAATGCTCGTTGTCAAAGTTTCCCCGATGATTGGCATTTTTGCGGCAGTGTAGGCTCTCAATACAAGCAGGTTGGTAATGCCGTACCGGTAAATCTTGCACTTGATATTGGCAAAAAAATAAGAGAAGCATTGGAGAATTTATGATGTGGAATTTAAGTTTTATTACTGAACAGGATTTTACAGACCATGTAAAAGCAACTATTGAAAAATATGGAGAAAAGCTCGAATCTTTTGATTTGAAAAGGTTCAACAAAAACATTATTGACCCAATCAAATTGATTTTTGATAAGACCGTTTATCAATCGACTTGGGATGAAATTGTCAGCAACGAAATTTTTAGGCAGAGGGACAAGTCTAATAACAATGATATCGGATACTTTCATCAGCGTATTTTCCAATACATTAAAAATTGTCACGTTCCGCCAAATGGTGAAGAAGGCGGTTGGGATGTAATTTACGAAAATGCTGATGGTATTCCTATTCCTGACGCAGGAAATGTACATACCGTTTATGTTGAAATGAAAAATAAACATAATACAATGAATTCTGCTTCAGCAGGTAAAACCTTTATCAAAATGCAGAATCAGTTGTTAAATGACGATGACTGTGCTTGTTTTTTGGTTGAAGCAATTGCGCAGCGCTCTCAGAATATCAAATGGGAAACAACAGTTGACAAGAAAAAGGTCGGTCATAAGCTTATTCGTAGAGTCAGTCTTGATCAATTCTACGCTTTAGTAACAGGACAGGATGACGCTTTTTATCAGATGTGTATGGTATTGCCGTCCGTCATTGAAAAGGCGGTTAAAGAGCTGGAAGGCACAATCGTCCCGCATGATACTGTTATTGATGAGCTGAGAGCCATGGCGAGTGAGCAGAATATCGAATCGGAAGATTTGGCAATCGCAATGGCCGTGTATATGCTCGGTTTTGGAAGTTATAAAGGCTTTCACTAATTTCAACAGGTAGTTGTAAATCAGGGGTTAATTATGAAGATCAGAAAACTAAAGATTAAAAATTTCAGAGGATATTGTGGTGAAACAACCGTCAACTTTGATGATTTAACTGCTTTTGTCGGAAAAAATGATATGGGAAAATCCAGCGTTTTAGAAGCTCTGGACATATTCTTCAATGACAATAAGGGTGTCATTAAACTTGATAAAGATGATGTCAATGTTTCTGCACGTGCCAATGAAGATAATGATATCTGTATCTCAATTTGCTTTTCTGACCTTCCCGACAGAGTGATTATTGACGCCACAAACGAAACCTCCTTGGCAAATGAATATTTATTGAATCCCGATGGATTACTGGAGGTTATTAAGAAATATCCAAATGGAGGAAACGCAAAAGTTTTCATTAGGGCGTACCATCCTACAAATCCCGATTGTTCAGACTTGCTTTTGAAGAAGGATAGTGAACTTAGGCGTATAATTGAAACAAAGCAAATAACCTGTGATGATCGAACACGAAATGCCATAATGCGTGCATCAATATGGCAGCACTATAGCGAAGATTTGCAACTCAACACCACCGATATTGATGTAACAAAAGGTGATACAAAATCAATTTGGGAGAAGTTACAGCGTTACTTGCCATTGTATTCACTTTTTCAATCAGACCGAAAAAATAGTGATGGTGATAGCGAGGTACAAGATCCTCTTAAAGAAGCAGTGAAGGAAATCCTTCGTGACGAAGAACTGCAGCAAACTCTCTTTGAAGTAGCATCAACTGTCGAAGCAAAATTAAGAGAGGTATCAACTCGCACATTGGAAAAATTGCGTGAAATGAGTCCGGATATCGCTAACACGCTTAATCCCGTGATCCCTTCAGCATCTGGGTTAAAATGGGCTGATGTTTTCAAAAACGTATCAATTACAAGCGATGAAAATATCCCCATTAATAAGCGTGGAAGCGGCTCAAAACGGTTGATTCTTCTAAACTTCTTCCGTGCGGAAGTTGAACGCCGTCAAAGTGAGCAAAACGCTACCAGCGTTATATACGCAATAGAAGAACCTGAAACCTCACAGCATTCTGAGAATCAAAAGAAATTGATTAAAGCATTAGAAGCACTTTCGACAGCAACAAACACCCAAGTAATTATCACCACTCATAGTGCAACCATTGTTAAAGAGTTAGGGTTTGATAATATTCGCATCATACGAATGGATGATGCACACAAAGTTATTGAGAACACCTTGCCAAACCAATTACCATATCCATCGTTAAATGAAGTGAACTACTTGGCCTTCTCTGAAATTTCAGAAGAGTATCACAATGAACTATACGGATATATAGAAGAACAGGGGTTGCTCACATCTTACAAGCTTGGAAAACCTCTTGTACAATATGTTAGAGTTCTTCGTGACGGGACAACACGCAATGATCAAATTACAATGACAGAATATATACGTCATCAAATTCACCATCCTGAGAACACCCACAATGTTCGCTTTAATGATACTGACTTAAAAGTCTCTATAGAAGCTATGCGTTTGTTCATCGAGGCACAGCCGTAAACAATCTGCATGGCAACGTTTTGGCAACAAAAAATCGGATAGCGTATGCTTTGCCGATAATACAAATAATGTAGATACTCTCTGCTAAATCTCATAAACAAACTTGTTTAGAATTGATTTGTGGAGAGCGAGTGGGAATGATACAAACACGATGAACGCGGGTATTTAGATTTATAATATGTGTGGAAGGGCAAGGCAAAAACTTATAGCAAAGAAATTATGACAGGGCAAATCATTTCATGTTGAGCGCAAGGTTTTGTGTGGGATGCGCGGCATATGATTGCGAGAGAAAGCGGAGAATTCGGAATTGATGTATACATATCATTATGATTCGCCTTTGGGCGGGATCACACTTGCCGGTAACGGAATGCAGTTGACAGGGCTGTGGTTTGACGGGCAAAAGTATTTCGGAACTACATTGACGGAAGCACATGAAGAAAAATGCCTGCCGGTATTTGAGCAGACCATGTACTGGCTGGATATCTATTTCAGCGGCAAGGCGCCTGATTTTACGCCGCCGCTTGAGGTAGATGCCACACCGTTTCGTAAGGCGGTTTGGAAAATATTGCTGACCATTCCTTTCGGCAGTACCATGACTTACGGCCAAATTGCAGATCGGCTTGCAGCTAAAGCAGGAAAGCAAAAGATGTCCGCGCAGGCAGTAGGCGGCGCCGTAGGGCGAAATCCCATCTCTATCATTATTCCCTGCCACCGTGTTGTCGGCGCAAACGGCAGCCTTACAGGCTATGCCGGCGGCATGGATAAAAAGATACGGCTCCTTGAGCTGGAGAAGGTTGATATGTCCTCTCTTTTTGTACCCAAAAAAGGAACGGCGCTATAACTGCTTTCCCTTCAGCTGAATCCGGAAAAAGCGTGTGAATAATAGCAAAGCAGAAAAGATTACGATGGAAAACACTCGATACGTCCGTAAAACAGAATATGCCGAAGCAAACAGAAAACGCCGCGCAAACCTATGAGTTCGCGCGGCGTTGTTATAAACAACACAAACGCCCCGCTGTTATCTTGTGAACAGGGGGCGTTGTTCTATTATGCGTTTGCGGTTTCAGCGGCAAGTTCCTTGGCGCGGATCTCGTTATACAGCTCTTTGATCTCGTCGAAGTGCGTATAGTTTTCCGCCTGCCGAAGCGTGTTGCGCGCGTCAAGATACGGCTTTGCGGAACGGTTGTAATTCGTGCGGTGGTTCTGTTCATCGCGTATTTTTTTGTTCAGCTCTTTAAAGTCTGCCTTGAGCGCTTTGATCTCTGCCTTAACAGCAGCTATCTTATTTTTATCCTTGCTTTCCTGCGCCTCGTAAAGACGTTTGTAAAGCTTATCTTCTTTTTTATCGTACTGTTCTTCCGTTTCAAACAGCGCGTTGAGCTTGGTGTTATCAGGCGAAACGATCTTTCCGTCTGCATAATATTTCTTTTGATATCTTCTTGCCGTAAGTCTTGTTCTTGCAAAAAGTATGCAGTATTGGCGGAACTCTTTTTCATCTTCGTTCCCCTTGGGGAGTGCTTTCGCTTCTTTGAGCTTGCCTTTCAGCTCGCTTATGCTGTGCGTGCCCAGTCCCTCAAGGCCCTCGTCATAGATTTTCTGCGCCTGCTCTACCTGAAGTTTGCCGAGGTTGCTTTCAAATCTGGACATTTCTTTCAGCACGAACGGCGCCAGCTTGATCTCCTGATTACGAAGTGCGGCAGCTCTGTTTTCCTCTTTCGCAAGCTTAACGGCTTCCTTGATGGCCGCTTTGTCTTTGCCGGAGGCCTTTGCCGCCTTGATATTATCTTTTGTGATCTTAACGGGTTCTTCGCCGGCAAGTGATCTGGCGTTTTCAACCATGTCAACAACTTCAACAAGATTGTCGTCGCTCAGGGTATTATTGCCGAAGTCTTCAAAGAACGCGCGGATCTTAAGCACCCTTACCATGCCCTGCTGCTTGAGCTCGGTCAGATCGTAGAAGAAATACGGCACCACGTTTATAAACGCGCCCACTATGGAAGCAAGTATGAGCACGCCGCAGATGGTCTGTAAAATATCGCCGTCATAAAGTGAGAAGTAGGCAATACTTGTAGTATCCGCCTGCGCAATTACATCGCCAACAACAGCGCCGTTTCTGAGCACTTTGTTCATTACATCCGGGTTGTTCATGACCTGCTGGGCGGTCTCCGTATTGATGCCGAATCTGTCATAAAGCAGGTTTACGATACCGCTGCTGGCAACGGTAACAAGGCCGCCGATCGCGGTTATGGTGGAGAACATGCCGTCTATTCTTTCACCGCTTACATACTGCTGATAATCCCTGATATCCGCGTTTACGGAAGGAGTAAGTATCTGCATGAAAGCGTTCATGAGGTTGTTCATCCAGTAGCAGACAACAAGCAGGATCAGCGGCAGCCATGTTTCCGTAGCCGCCGTGCTCTCGCCCGTCATGTCTATCGTTCTGACAACGGGGAACATGAGCGCGATGAATACAATGTTGAGCACATTTGTGGAGATCAGCACAAAGCGCTTGCCCCATTTTCTGATGGCAAACGGCGCCAGCAGCATGCCTACAAGGCCCGCGTTCTGGCATATCAGCGTTATGATGGAATAGACTGTGCCGTTGCAGATGCCGCCGTAGCTGTAGAGCCAGCCGAGAATGACCGTCATGGAGGTCTCAAGGAATCCGAGCCATGTTGCCATGGCGATTACCCAGAAATATTTGTTGCGCAGCACCTCGCGCAGCGAATCCATGAATTTGATCTGGATAACGTGCGTTTTTGCCTGCACGATCTTTTCCTTGGTGTTGACATAGACCACAATGCTCAGCAAAACGGAAAGTATGGCAAGCGGCGGGTAGATATATCTGTAAAGCCTGATATCATACAGGTTGTTGTTTGTCAAAAGCTGCGCAAATATGGGCATAGCAAGGCTTAGGATAGAGGGCGCAAGCGAATATACAACGCCCTTGATCGTAGAAACGTCCGCCCTTTCCTGCGTGTTGGGGGAAAGTACGTGGATCAGGTTATCATACGCTTCAGAGAAGAAATAGTAAAAGAAATTCTGAATGAAGTTTAAGACAAGGATGATCGCGCAGGTAACAACATATGCTCTCGGCTTGCCGAAGAACGTGCCCTCACCGAAAAGCGCGCCAAACTGGTTGTACGGGAACCAAACGAAAAGTATGGTTACGATCGCGCTGGGTATGCCCATCTTAACGATGTAGGGCCTGTATTTGCCTTCCTTGCTCCGGGTATTGTCTATAATATTCGCCCTTATGCCTGAGAGCGGAATATTCGCAAGAACCGAAATGAAGTACATGATGTACATGTCGATCGGCTCAACGCCGAGCGTGTTCCCGATCAATACGTTCGTTGCGGAGAGGATCATATTCGTTGCCATGACGGCAAGGAATTTAACGCCTATTCCGCCGCCGGCGTAGGATACGATCTCCTTAAAAGGCATATAGCGCCCTTTGGGCGGCTCGTTCCAGTGCATTTTTACATCTTTAACAAGACCGCCGATCTTTGCTTTTAGCTCTGCCAAAATTTTTTCCCCCTAAATATCCGGGCGTATGCCCTTAATCAGCTTCCTTGCCCTTGATCCAGTCAACAGAAAAGGAAGCGAATTTTATTTCCCTGCAAGCGGTGTCCGGCTCAAATAAAACGCCGATCTCGCCGTTTGGCATCTGCGCGGCGGCGCTGTAAACGAATTCGCCGTCTTTCAACTGCCGCGCCCATGCAAATGTTTCTCCGTCGTCTTCGGAAAGGCGGACGGTGCCGTTGCGGCGTTTATTCCTGTCTGCCGGGTTGATGAAAACCACGCTCGGCTTTTCCGTGCTGCGCAGCTTTATCACGCTCATCTGGCAGATCGGCTGCGGCAGATCGTCGTCCAGCCGGTAATCGTGCCAGCTCTCGCCGCCGTTGTCGCTGTATGCAACGGCGGTGCTGTGCCTTTTATCGTGGTTGCGCATAAAGTATTTGAGCCTGCCGCCCTCCTGCTCTATGAGCTGGGATTCCGTAAGCATATCTTCTGCGCCTATCGTCATGCAGCTTGCTTTTTGGCCGTTTATCATTCTTGTGTTGTTGGGCGTTTCACCCATAGTCCAGCTCTCGCCGCCGTCGTCGCTGTAAATGACGGCGCAGGAAAGACGCAGCGGAAACGTCCTTGTGCCGAAGTAGACGGGTACAACAATTCTGCCTGCATAGCTGCCGTTTTTGATCTCTATCCCGCAGCCGGGACCGGGGCCTATAAAGCTCATCGCTTCGGTTTTAACCATTTTGTTCAGTGAACGCGGGGCAGACCATGTTTTGCCGTTGTCCTCGCTGTAGACCATCATAAGATAAGAAGTGCTTTCTTCCTTAAATCTGCCGCCTGTGTAGATGTTGCCGCAGCGGCTGCCGCCCTTGAAAACATCTCCGCTTTCATCAACGGTAAAAGGCGTCTCTTTGCCGTTTCTTTTGTAAAGTCTGCCGTTTCTCAGTATGTATTTTGCAAACATGCCGTTTATATATTTGCAGCCGCTTTCATCTTCGCCGCGGCTCACTTTGCTGTTTCTTATGCCCACGCCGGCGGGCGTGTGGGAATAGATCAGTATGACCCTGTCGCTTTTGCTGCTGTATACCATGACCGGGTCTATCGCGGCGGAGGAACGCATCTTTTTTGAGCCGTGCTCTTTTACGGCGATGGTCATATCCTCCCAGGTCTTTCCGCAGTCAAAGCTCCTGCGTATGACCTTATCTATCCGGTTGGGATTGTCCATTCCGGAGCAGTAGCGCGCGTCTGCGCAGGCAATAAGGACGCCGTCCTTTGCAGTGATAAGTGATGGGATCCTGTAGAATTTGGAAGGCCCTTTGATATCCGGGCCGAAAACGGTTTTAAACTCCATCTGCCTGCCGCTCCTCGGTTAAATCGGTATAATAAAATTATTATAGCAAAGTTGTGCGGCTATATCAAGACTTATTCCTGTTTGAAAACCAATCTTTTTAGGTATTTTACCGTGCACTTTGTGTACTTTATTTTTTGCTTGACTTTAATTTTTTTATATGTTATGTTAGGCAATACGGCCGTTGGAACACGGCTTTTGTTTATATAAAACTGTTTTTCTGTTTAAGGTGATGTTTATGGAATCAAAAACACTGTTTTCTAAAACGCCGCCGCTCAAGCTGTTTTTTATTGCGGCGTTTCCGGGAACGGTCAGTATGCTTGCTTCCGCGCTATATCAAACACTGGACGGCGTTTTCGTGGGCAGATTTTTGGGTGAAACGGCTTTCGCGGCAATCAATTTGGCTATGCCTTTCGTTATCATCAATTTTGCGCTCGCCGATCTTATCGGCGTGGGCTCGTCGGTTCCCATTTCCGTAAGCCTTGGCAAAAACAAGGATAAAGAGGCAAATAATATATTCACCTGTGCGTGCCTTATGATCTTTGCGGCGGGAATAGCGGTAGGCGCCCTTCTTTTTGCCGCAGCGCCCGCGCTGATGCGCGTCATGGGCGCAGAGGGCGAATTTGCGGATCTTGCCGTTCAGTATCTGCGCGTTTACGCTGTCTGCTCTCCGTTTACAACGATCGTTTTCGCTATGGATAATTTCCTGAAAATAAGCGGAAAGATCAATACAAGCATGTTTCTCAATATCTTTATGTCCCTGCTGATAGCCGTGCTGGAATTCATATTTCTCGGCGTCCTCAAATGGGGCGTTTGGGCGGCAGCCGGCGCTACCTGTATAGGAATGTTCGCGAGTTCCGCGCTTGCGCTGATCCCGTTTTTAAAGGGCGGCCTTCAGCTCAAATTCTGCCGTCCGCGCTTCAGCGCAGCCATGATAAAGCGCATCATCGCCTGCGGCAGCCCGAATTTCCTTAATAATATCGCAGGGCGCATAACATCTATAATCATGAATTATATTCTTGTAAGAGCCGGCGGCGAAACAGCTGTTTCCGTTTACGGCATACTGATGTATGTGGAGGGCTTTATCCAGCCCTTGCTCTACGGCATGTGCGATTCGCTTCAGCCTGCAGTGGGCTTCAACTGGGGCGCAGGCAAGTATTCGCGCGTTAGGGCAATAGAAAAATGCTGTTTTGTATCCAGTGCGGTAATATCCGTCCTTTCCGTGTTTGTTATATGCCTGCTGCCGCAGCAGATCACGCGCCTGTTTATGGGCAGCGGCAGTGAAGCCGTGTTTGAGATGGCGGTCGCCGCGCTCCCGCTCTTCGGATTTACGTATATCACACGCTGGTTCTCCTTTGCAACGCAAAGCTATATGCTGGCAGTGGAAAAGCCGCTTCCGGCTTCGCTCATATCCGTAAGCACGGCGCTGATCTTTCCCGTTATCCTCATTTTCGCGCTTCAGCCGTTCGGTTTAACGGGCATATGGTTCAACTTTGCGGGCGCCTCGGTGCTGGCGGCAATCCTATCCGCCGTTATACTGATCGTTTTGCGCCGCCAGCTTTCAAGGCCGGATATGCCGGATAAGCAGATTGCTTAGATGCAGCAGGGGAGATATGCTATGCGAAGACATGAACGTGAAGTTACGGATAGAAACAGAATAGAACAGGTGCTTTCCGATTGTAAAACATGCCGCCTTGCGCTCAGTGACGGCGACGCGCCTTACATCGTTCCGCTCTGCTACGGCTATGCGCTCAGCGGCGCGCAGCTCACGCTTTATTTTCACTGTGCCGTGCAGGGCAAAAAGCTTTCTCTTATAAAAAAATGCCCGCAGGCGGGCTTTGAGATAGATATGTTCAGGCAGCTTGTTTACGCCGGTCAGGCGTGCGGCTTCACCGCAGAATATGCAAGCCTTATCGGTAAAGGCACCGTTTCCGTCTTGGAGGATCCCGCCGAAAAGCGCGCCGCGCTTTGCCTGATCATGCGGCATTATACCGGAAAAAGCGAGTGGGATATCCCCGCCGCCGCACTGAACGGCGTATGCGTTTTAAAGCTTAGCGTAAGCGAATATTCCTGTAAAGAAAATCTGTAAAAAAGAAAAACGGCAAGGGCATCGCGCCTTTGCCGTTTTTATTCAGGATATTCCATGTTCTTGGGCAAGCCGAGTATATAATCTGCGGAAACGCCGTAAAATTTGCAAAGTTTTATAAGATGCTCGATTGGAAGAGGGTGTTTTCCCCGCTCGTATTTACTGTAATACGTTTGTGTAGTTCCAAGCAGGTCAGCTATATCTTGCTGGAGCAGATCACGGTCTTCTCTTAAATTTCTGAGCCTTTCGTAATATTCCATATTACCACCGCAAAAATTATAGCATAGTTCATATGAGAACTATTGACAATAGGCAATATGTGGTCTATAATGTATATGGTACGAAATTATATATGTTTGATTTTATTTTGGGTATTTCAGATCATCCGGCAGGCAGAGTATATAATCGGCAGATACACCGTAATGCCGGCAGAGCGTAATCAGGTGTTCGGTCGGCAAGCCTCTTACGCCGCGCTCGTATTGTGAATAGGTTATCTGGCTCACGTTCAGTATAGTTGCGATTTGCTTTTGCGTCATATCATTGTCCTCGCGCAGCGCTTTCAGTCTGTCTGTATACTTCAAATTCATCACCTCTAAGTAATAAATATAAGATAATTCAATATGAAGTATTGCAATTCAGTTCAAAATGAATTAGAATATAAAAACGAGGATGTGATGAAATGGAAGATAAAAATAACAGGAAAGTCTTTATTAATGTTCCCGCTTTTAATCTGCAATATGCGTTTACCAATCTTTGGAACAGTGTTCCGCCGGAAAAAACTTCGGCACGTTCCAAAGAACTTTTTGAGCAGCTCTGCAACAGTCTGGAGCATGATTACGGCGGGGATCCCGATGAGCCGATAAAAAGCGAGTATATTGTGCGTATTGCAGACAGACCCAAGACCGAAGCAGAGATCAGATTTCTAAAAATGAAAGCTGAAAGTTTAAAACGCAGCAGCAGGAGAATAAAAGCGCAGGAAAAGAAGAAAAATACAAATTCCCCGATGACGGAAAGCAAAACGAACGCGCAGAAATAATATGCCCTGTCCCAAGAATATATTCAAAAAAGCACCGCTGCGGAAATAGATCCGCATACGGTGCTTTTTGTATGTTTGTATTAAAGTTCAAGCCTTTTTCTTGCGCTTTCAAACTCCGTCGGAAGCATATTTCGCCGGCTTAAGCTGGCGGCAGATATTAAATCACGATGCAGATCGAATAATGATTTACAAAAATTCGATATTGTAAAAATCAAGTGCAAATGATTAGCCAATGTGCACAAAAAAGAAGTGATATTTTTTACTGCCGAAAGGCTTAATAATTTGTTAATATATTTACAAGCTTTGCTGAAATGTTATAATTGTATTAGCGGTTATTATTTGCCTGCCAAATAAATCCTAAGGGGGAATTCATTTATGGAAGTTGTTGCACAAAGAGTTTTCGAGCCGTTTTATATGTGGCTTGATATCGCTTTCCTGGTGGTATATGCCGGGCTGCTGCTTTATAAGAAAAAGTATGCAACCGTTATAGTGGGCTTTCTTGCCGGGATACTTTATCAGGTAGTGGATTACGGTATTTTCCACCTTGCCACGCATTCGCGTTCCATATCGGAGGGGCACAGCCTGTTTTGGGTCTTGCTTTGGATGAGCATGAGCTACGGCTTTACGAATTTTACATGGATCTGGCTTTGGATCTCAAAGGATAAAAACCTGTTTGAATGGACGATCCTTATCCTCGGTTGGTGGCTTTGCTGCCCGCTGCTTACCCAAACTTTCGGGCCGCATGATGACTACATAACGATCCAGCGCACTACGGGCGCTTATCACGGCTGGATGGCGCTGATTCTGTTTGTGGGCTATCTGGGGCTTATTATATGGAACGTCACGCGCAAAAAGAAAGGCGAGCGTGCCAATATCCCATGGCTGCTGGCAATAGGCATACTTGTTCAGTTCGGCTGGGAGGTAGGCCTGTATCTCGGCGGCATCAGAAGCGCGGAGCTTACCTCTATTGAGGAAAAGATAGCGCCCATGATCATCAATTCTCTGCTTGAAACGAATCTCGGCATGCCTTATATCTTTGTTATATTCATTGCTGTTTCAAGAAGATTTACCGAGAAGCTCAAAAAGAGAGACAGACGCCTCGGCTTTACCGAAAGGATTATTGAAAACAATGCCGAAAAGGTTAAGGATTACGAAAATGTTTCCGAATACCTTGCATAACGGCGAAATATAAGATACAATGAATGCGGCGGAATTTTCCGCCGCAGCGTTTTTTCACGGGAAATTTTTATGGATAATAAAACAAGAATGATAAATGAAATGGCGTACATTGCGGATGAAACGCTTGTTGCCGAGATGAAGCAAAATAAAAAGCTCATGCACCGGTTCAATACCACTCAGCCGTGGGAATTTGAAAAGCTGGACGAGATCGCGCACAGCATTTTCGGCAGCCTTGGCAAGAACGCCTGGATCAATCCGCCGTTTTACTGCGATTACGGCAAACATATTTTTGCAGGAGACGGTTTTAACGCAAATTACGGCTGCGTAATACTGGATGTGGGCAGGGTGGATATCGGCAATCATGTTTTCTTTGCGCCCAATGTTTCCGTTTACACTGCCGGCCACCCGGTACACCCCGCCGCAAGGGGCACTATGTATGAATACGGCATACCCGTAAAAATAGGCAATGATGTCTGGGTCGGCGGAAACAGCGTTATTCTGCCCGGCGTAACGATCGGCGACGGCACGGTTATCGGCGCAGGCAGCGTGGTAACGAAGGATATCCCGTCCGGCGTGATCGCTGCGGGCAATCCCTGCCGTGTGATACGCAAAATTACGGATGAGGATCTGCAATACTATTTTAAGGACAGAAAGTTTGACGATGAGGCGTTTGAAACGGTTAAAACAGCTTATGATGAAAGAAATAAAAAATGACCGATTTTTTCAATTTTTTTATTATCGCTATTGATTTATAAATGCTTTTGCCTTATAATATGTAAGTACAGACGGTTGTACGCATGTGCGGCCGTCTTGTTCTTTTTTAAGGCGTGCAGGAGAGGGAAAAGAATATGTATAAAACCGGTTTTGATAACGATAAGTATCTAAAAATGCAGTCCGCCCGGATCAGGGAAAGGATCTCGGAATTCGGCGGCAAGCTCTATCTTGAGTTCGGCGGCAAGCTGTTTGACGATTATCATGCGTCGCGCGTGCTTCCCGGCTTTTTGCCGGACAGTAAATTGCAGATGCTGCTCCATCTTAAAGACGAGGCGGAGATCGTTATTGTTGTAAACGCTCAGGATATCGAAAAATGCAAGGTCAGAAGCGATCTCGGCATAACCTATGACGTGGACGCCCTGCGCCTTGTTAAATCGTTCGGTGATTGCGGGCTTACCGTGGGCAGCATCGTGCTCACAAAATATGCGCCGCATCCCCGTGTACTCCAGTTTGAAAAGAAGCTGAAAAATGCAAATATCCCGTTTTACCGCCATTATGTTATAGAGGGGTATCCGTCTAATATTGCCAACATAGTCAGCGATTCGGGATTCGGTCAGAATGAATATATTGAAACAAAGAGAAAGCTTGTGGTCGTTACCGCCCCGGGTCCGGGAAGCGGAAAAATGGCAACCTGCCTCTCGCAGCTTTATCACGATAACAAGCGCGGCGTAAAAGCGGGATACGCGAAGTTTGAAACTTTCCCGATCTGGAACCTGCCGCTGCGCCACCCGGTAAATATGGCGTATGAGGCGGCAACGGCTGATCTGAACGATATCAATATGATAGATCCGTGGCACCTTGAGGCTTATGGCAAAACGACCGTTAATTATAACAGGGACGTGGAGATATTCCCCGTTTTAAAAGCCATCTTTGAAAAGATCTACGGTGAGTGCCCCTATAAATCCCCCACGGATATGGGCGTCAATATGGCAGGCAACTGCATTTTTGATGACGACGCGGTTTGTGAAGCGGCAAAGCAGGAGATCATCCGCCGTTATTTTGACGCCGTAAGAAGCGCCGCCAAAGGCGCGGAGAACCGCGAGGAGATCTATAAGCTGGAGCTTCTTATGAAGCAGGCTGAAATCACGGAGGATTCCCGCAAATGCACTGCTGCGGCAAGGAAAACGGCGGCAAAAACGGGCGCGCCGGGCGCGGCGGCGGAGCTTGCGGACGGCACGGTTATAACCGGCAAGACCTCAGATCTGCTCGGCTGCATCTCCGCAACGCTTATAAACTGTTTGAAGCACCTTGCGGGTATAGATGACGAAGTGCTGCTTATAGACCCTGCCGTTATCAAGCCGATTCAGGAACTTAAGGTAAAATATCTCGGCAGCAAAAATCCGCGCCTGCATTCAGACGAGGTGCTGACCGCGCTTTCCATTTCTGCCGGCAGGGATGAAAACGCTGCGGCGGCAGTGGCGCAGCTTGCAAATCTGAAAAACTGCGATATGCACTCAACCGTGCTGCTTTCCCATGTGGATGAAAACGTGCTTAAAAAGCTCGGCATGCGTCTTACGTGCGAGCCGGAAAATAAATAGAAATACATAAGTATAGGAGGAATGATTGTGAATAAGCCAAAGTACATATTTGTAACGGGCGGTGTTGTAAGCGGCCTTGGTAAAGGGATAACGGCGGCGTCCCTCGGCAGACTTTTAAAGGCGCGCGGCCTGAAGGTAACCGCGCAGAAGCTGGATCCTTATCTTAACGTTGACCCGGGCACGATGAACCCTGTTCAGCACGGAGAGGTGTTTGTTACAGACGACGGCGCCGAAACGGATCTTGACCTCGGCCATTATGAAAGGTTTATAGATGAATCCCTGTCCCAAAACTCAAACCTTACCTCGGGCAGAGTATACTGGAATGTTATAACCGATGAGCGCAAAGGCGTTTACGGCGGGCAGACCATTCAGATCATTCCCCATGTTACGAATGAGATCAAAAAATATATTTATAGAAACGCGGAAACGGGCGCCGATGTGTGCTTTGTTGAGATCGGCGGCACGATAGGCGATATTGAGAGCCAGCCGTTTCTTGAGGCGATCCGCCAGTTTTCCGTTGAGTACGGCAGGGAAAACTGCCTGTTTATCCATGTTACGCTCGTGCCGTATCTTGCCGCGTCGGCAGAACTGAAATCCAAACCTACGCAGCACAGCGTAAAGGAGATGCTTGCGCTCGGCATACATCCGGATATCATCGTTTGCCGCACGGAGCACCCTTTAACGGACGATATCAGAAATAAAATAGCCCTTTTCTGCAATGTGGAAAAGGACTGCGTTATAGAAAACAACAACTGTGATATTCTTTATGCCGTGCCGCTCATGCTCCATAAAGAGGGGCTGGATACCGTTGCCGTCAAAAAGCTCGGCCTTGCCTGCGGCGAGCCGGATCTTGCGGATTGGCAGGCGATGCTGGACGCGCTCAGAAACCCGGTGCGCACGGTTAAAATTGCAATGGTCGGCAAATATGTTGAATTGCACGACAGCTATATTTCCGTGAATGAGGCGCTGAAGCACGGCGGTATTGAAACGCATTCCGCTGTTGATATCCGCTGGATAGATTCCGAATCCCTTGAGCAGGACGGAGCGGATATAGACGCGGTTTTGGGTGATATGGACGGTATACTTGTTCCCGGCGGCTTCGGCAGCAGGGGAATCGAAGGCAAGATCCTCGCTGCAAATTATGCCAGAACGCATAATATCCCGTACCTCGGCATCTGCCTCGGTATGCAGGTGGCAGTCATAGAGTTTGCAAGGAACGTGCTTGGGCTTGCGGACGCAAATTCCGCTGAGATAGATCCAGAAACCGCCAATCCCGTAATAGATATCATGCCGGAGCAGAAAAACGTTTCCGAAATGGGCGGAACGATGCGCCTTGGGCAGTACCCCTGCGTGCTGAACCCGGAATCCAAATCGTATCAGCTTTACGGCGCCTCCATGATCTATGAGCGCCACCGCCACCGTTATGAGGTCAATAACGATTATCGTGAGGAGTTTGTGCAGCACGGCGTTATCTTTGCCGGCACTTCGCCGGATAATCATATCGTTGAAATGATGGAGATCCCGGCGCATCCCTGGTTCGTGGCGTGCCAGTTCCACCCCGAATTCAAGAGCAGGCCGAACAGACCCCATCCGCTTTTCCGCGGCTTTGTTTCCGCAGCCGCAAAGCTGCACGATGAAAAGTAAAGCTTTGATATCTTATTTAAGCAGTGTCCATACGGACACTGCTTTTTGTTTTGCTTGTTTTTTGTCGCTCTGCCGTGTGAACGTTATCGTATAGTCCCTTGAAACGGGGCGATAGATCATATTCAATACCGCATGGATTGCGTGCGGCAGTGTTTTGTATTCAAATTCCATCTTGTTTTTAGCGCCCTGAAATTTAATTGTATACATTTTTACCGTACTCCTTGGTGATTTATGTGCGCCTTGGCTGTAATTTGCCGTTTAGGTAAAAATTAACCTAACGTTTACATTATAGGTAATTACTTACCTAATGTCAAGCGATAATGTTGATAAAATAATATCTGGTGATTATCATGTACTATCCAAGAATAAAAGAATTAAGGCTCGAACAGGGCAGAACGCAGGTCAATGTAAGCACTATGATCGGAATAGACCAAAGCTATTACAGTAAGTATGAACGCGGGGCGCAGAATATAACGCTGGAAGTCATAATAAAGATCGCGCAGCTTTACAATGTTTCGGTTGATTATCTGATTGGCAGAACGGATAAAAGGGAACTGAATAAATAGATTTTATATCGTATTTCTATTGCAGGTCATTGACCGTTTTGCTGTTTTGTGCCATAATAAAATCAAAGGGGTGATTTTATGAAAAGCAAGGAAAACAGATCCACAAAGCTCGGCGCAAAAATTTGGGTAAGCATTGTGCTGTTCGGGCTGATCGGTCAGCTGGCATGGGTAATCGAAAACATGTATTTCAATGTTTACCTGTTTGACGCTGTGGGCGGCACGGCAAACGATATTGCCGCAATGGTTGCCGCTTCGGCAGTGACCGCCGCCGTTACAACGCTCGTTATGGGCGCGCTTTCGGATAAGCTCGGCAAACGCAAGGTATTTATTGTAACGGGCTACATAATCTGGGGCGTCGTTACCGCCTCTTTTGGCTTTATCACCGTGGATAACACCGAAAAGGTGTTCCATGTTGCAAACGCAGCCGCAGCGGCGGCAATGCTCGTGATTGTAATGGACTGCGTGATGACCTTCTTTGGCTCCACGGCGTTTGACGCGGCGTTCAACAGCTGGGTAACGGACGTTACGGACGATTCGAACCGCGGCAGGGCGGAGACCGTTTTGCAGGCGCTTCCGCTGGTTGCCATGATCCTTGTTTTCGGCGTGCTGGACGGATTTAAGCAAAGAGGAGAATGGCAGACCTTTTTCCTCATAGTGGGCATTGCAACTACGGTGTGCGGTGTCTTCGGCGCGTTTTTCCTTAAGGATAAGCCCGGCATCAAAGCAAATGAAGAAAATTATTTTAAAAACATAATTTACGGCTTCCGTCCGTCAACCGTTAAGAAGAATCCGCGGCTCTATATCGCTTTCGCCGCGTTCTGCATATTCAGCATTGCCTATCAGGTGTTTATGCCGTATATCATCATCTATCTTGAAAAAACGCTTGGCATAACGGATTACGCAATCCCGCTCGGCGTTATTCTGATTTTATCCGCCGTGATCTCCGTGCTGTTCGGCAGGGTGATCGATAAAGCGGGCAAGATCCGCTGCCTGCTGCCTGCCGCCGTTGTACTTGTGATCGGCTTTGTGCTCATGTATTTTGCAAAGGGCGATAATCTGCCGGTTTTGATGCTGTTCGGCACGGTTATGATGGGCGCGTATCTTGTTGCCTCTGCCTGCATATGCGGCACGATCCGGGATTATACCCCGCAGGATAAGGTTGGCCTTTTTCAGGGCGTAAGGATCGTTTTTCAGGTGCTTATACCCATGGTTACCGGCCCGTATATCGGCGCGGCTGTAATTGCAAATAACAATATGACCTATGTTGAGCTGGGCACGGTAAAGACGATCCCAACGGCAAATATCTTTCTTGCGTCTGCGGCGGTCGCCGTGTTTGCGCTCATACCGATCATCTATCTTTTAAAGACGGAAAAACGCAAAAATTAAATATAATCCTACCCGCTTTTGCGCGCTCTTTTGTTAAGATTTAACAAAGTTTTTGAAATGGAAAAAAATGCTTGATATTCGCGCCCAAACGGTATAAAATATATATCGATAAAATATTGACAATCCAATATTTTAAAATCTAAATTTACGGAGGTACATTCCAATGGTAAAAGTTGCTATTAACGGTTTCGGCCGTATCGGCCGTCTTGCATTCCGCCAGATGTTCGGCGCAGACGGCTATGAAGTTGTTGCGATCAACGACCTCACCAGCCCCAAGATGCTTGCTCATCTTCTTAAGTATGATTCATCTCAGGGCAAATATGCTCTTGCCGATAAGGTAGAGGCAACCGATGATTCTATCATCGTAGACGGTCAGGAGATCAAGATCTATGCAAAGGCAGACGCTTCCGAGCTTCCTTGGGGCGAGCTTGGCGTAGACGTTGTTCTTGAGTGCACAGGCTTCTATACTTCTAAGGATAAGGCTTCTGCTCATATCAAGGCAGGCGCACGCAAGGTCGTTATCTCTGCTCCCGCAGGCAACGATCTTCCCACAATCGTTTACAATGTTAACCACGAAACACTTAAGCCGGAAGATACGGTTATCTCTGCCGCTTCCTGCACAACAAACTGCCTTGCTCCCATGGCAAAGGCTCTTAACGATTATGTTGAGATCCAGAGCGGTATCATGTGCACGATCCATGCTTATACCGGTGATCAGATGACGCTTGACGGCCCGCAGAGAAAAGGCGATCTTCGCCGTTCACGTGCTGCTGCTGTTAACATCGTTCCGAACTCCACAGGCGCTGCTAAGGCAATCGGCCTTGTTATTCCGGAACTCAACGGCAAGCTTATCGGTTCTGCGCAGCGTGTTCCTACCCCCACAGGTTCAACAACGATTCTTACAGCTGTTGTTAAGGGCAAGGACGTTACTGTTGACGGCATCAACGCCGCTATGAAGGCTGCTTCAAACGAGAGCTTCGGCTACAATACCGATGAGATCGTTTCTTCAGATATCGTTGGTATGCGCTATGGTTCACTCTTTGACGCTACCCAGACCATGGTTCTCAAGATCGCTGATGATCTTTATGAGGTTCAGGTTGTTTCTTGGTATGATAACGAGAACAGCTATACTTCCCAGATGGTTCGCACAATCAAGTACTTCTCAGAGCTTGGCTAAGCCGAACCGTTCAATAAAAAATGAAGCGGAGTCGCAGGACTCCGCTTTTTCTTTTCTTTCGGTTTATTTGCATAATTCAGTCTTTAAAGCAGCTTATAAAATTGCGCGCATTTTACACCTTTTCGGCTGTGTAAGTCCAAATATAAAATATTGATAAAATATTATCAATTTCGCTTAAAGTTTTAAATCACCGTACTATACTTTAGTAATAGACGGAGGTATTGAAATGGAAAAGAGGAATTTCGCTTTCTTTCAGTAAGTTTGGATATTTATTGCCGGCTGTTACGGCGGCTTTCTTGTGGAGCCTTGTGGTGCCTTATCAAAAACGGCTATATTGAAAGCCGCAAGTCGCTCGTGCTGGGGCATCTGAGCGTGGCGTACGGCATGGGCGCCGTTTTGCTGACTCTGATACTCGTTCGCTTTCAGCAGGCAAAGCTTTGGAAGATATTTCTGATCGCCTTTGTATCGGGTACCGTAACGGAATATATCTGCTCGCCGGGGCAGGAGATCTGCTTCGGCACCGTTGCGTGGGATTACAGTCATCTGCCGCTGAATATAAACGGCAGGGTGTGTCTGCTGTATTCGCTTTTCTGTGGCGTGCTCGGCGTAGTCTGGGTAAAAGCCGTGATCCCGTTGATGAGAAAGATCTTTGATCGTGTTCATCTGCCGTTTGAAAAGGTGATCGTTTGGGCGTTTATCGCGTTTTTTGTTTTTGACTGCGCGCTTTCCGCCTCCGCCGCCCTGCGTATGAATGAAAGAGCGCAGGGAATCGCTGCGTCAAATAAGGTAGAACAGTTTTTGGATACATATTATCCTGATGATAAAATGAATCAGATCTACGCGAATTCCAGGCCTTCCGAATAATACTCTTTACGCAAAAAGCTCCGCGGAGTCAGACTGTCGATAAAGTCGGCTGAACCGCGCGATATACTTTACTGATTCAAAGCAAAGAAAAATAACAAACAGTAGAAAAGCGACTTAATCGTAAACAAATAATACATATAAAAACAGTTAAATGGCGCATGAACCAAGTGTTCATGCACCATTTGCGCTTTCCGCCTTTCGCTCGGGGGCAGTACCTCTGTACAGCTCCCGCTCGCGAAAAACGAAATTCAGCTCGATTTCTCGAAGTCTCCTCAGAGTGTAGGACTGCCCTTTATTCTAAATTTGCACCTTTTTCTACACGCTGAGCCGCCCTGTTTAAAGGGCGGCATCGGCAGATAATAAAATACGCTTTGTGCCGATCATTTTAAAAATTTGATCAGTTCGAGGGCAGCGCCGATATCGCCCTCTACCTTAAGCTTGCCGAGCGTAAACGCCATAACGGGATCCAGCTTGCCGTTTATAAGCTTGATAAGATTATCCGCGCTTGCGATAAGGATAGCGTTGCGGTCATAATACTCATACGGCTCTATATGGATCTCACCGTCTTTGATCTCCACATAAAAGATGCCCTCCGGCTTGCCGACTATATTGATCTGAAAAGCAAGAGTGCCCTCCACAGAGCTTACGTCCGTATTCTTAAATCTTTCTCTGAACGCCTCTACGACCTGCTCATAAGTTAAAGCTTTCATCATGATTCCTCCTAAACAGTGATACTTTATTTTACCACACGGAGAGATTGAATTCAACATGCGCGGCGTTTAATTTTTATCCTTGCTTCTTGAGATAAGGGCTACAACGAGCGCGCTGAGCACCGCAACGGTAACGCCGCCCGCCATTGCAGACATGCCGCCCGTTATGATGCCGATAAAGCCGTTTTCACGCACCGCCTCTTTTACGCCGTTTGCCAGCGAGTTGCCGAAGCCGGTGAGCGGTATCGTTGCACCCGCGCCGGCAAAATCAACCAGTTTGTCATAGACGCCGAATGCGCCGAGCAATACGCCGAGGCACACAAAAAGCACAAGTATCCTGGCAGGCGTCAGTTTTGTGTTATCTATCAGGATCTGACCGACAAGGCAGATAAGACCGCCGACAATAAATGCCTTTAAAAAAATCATAAAAAATCACCTGCTGATAGTTTTTGCCTCAGCAGGTGTAATATTCTAATAAATATAGATTTATCCCAAATCTATAGGATTTTTATTATCCATTTTTGCTTTTCTGCCGTATTTTTCCTCAAAGCCGGGATTTATGTAATCCTCTACAACTTTGCCGTCTCTGATTCGGATAACACGTTCCGCCTGCTCGGCTATCTCGTTATCGTGCGTAATGACGATTACGGTTCTGCCGTCGTCCTTCAGATTATGCAGGATCTGCATAACGTCCTTGGTAGAGCGGGTATCCAGATTGCCTGTAGGCTCGTCTGCAAGGATAACGGGCGGTGCGGCGGCGATTGCCCTTGCTACCGCCACTCTTTGCTGCTGGCCGCCTGAAAGCGCCGCAGGCAGATGGTGCATGCGCTCTTTAAGACCTACTTTTTCAAGTGCGGCAACGGAAAGCTCACGCCTTTCCGCCTTGGGCACACCGCGGTAAACAAGCGGCAGCTCCACATTTTCAAGCGCATCGAGCGAAGCGATAAGGTTGAAGCCCTGAAAGATAAAGCCGATCTGCTTATTTCTGATATCGCTCATCTCATCATCGGTAAGGTCCTCAACAAGCCTGCCGTTGATATAATATTCGCCGGAGGTGGGAACATCAAGCAGACCCAGCATATTCATAAGCGTTGATTTACCGGAACCGGACTGCCCGATTATGGCAACGAACTCGCCCTCGTCAATGGTGAGGGAAACGCCGTCCAGCGCGTTCACCTGGTTTTCGCCGGGGTTATATATTTTATACACATTTCTTACGTCGATAAGGTGCATCGTTATCTCCCTTTACAAATAGTATATTTCAATATTACAGATAATTATATAATTTGTCAAGTCCTTTGAATAATTATTTAAAAAAGTTAAACAATATTTAACAGATAGCTAAAAAATCAGCTTAATAAAAAAGAGGCGATCCTATGGGAATCAGTAAAGACGAATACGGAAAAATGACGGACAAGGCAAGCGGTTCTTCGCCGAAGCTGAAAAACGGCATCAAAGCGTTTTTATTCGGCGGCGCAATCTGCTGCTTCGGGCAAGCGATCAACGAGCTATTGCAGTCCGCCGGACTCAGCGGCGACGAAGTCAAGATCGCAACACCGTGCATCATCATTATCATAACGGCGGTGCTGACGGGAATCGGCGTGTTCGATAAGATCGCACGCCACGCGGGCGCAGGCACGATTGTGCCTATAACCGGCTTTGCGAATTCCGTTGTTTCCCCTGCGCTTGAATTCAAGCAGGAAGGTCTGGTGCTCGGCACAGCGGCGCAGATGTTTACGATAGCGGGTCCTGTAATAGTATACGGAACGGCGAGTTCAGTTATTTACGGGCTGATCATCTATATCTTTAAATTATACTGAGCAAACAAAAATTCCGGCTGCCGCGTATTATTTGCGCCGAAAAGCCGGAACTTTTTACATAAAAACTGCTTCGAAGGCATTTTTACTACTCAAAATTTTCAATAGATTTCAGTTGCTTCAGTCTGTAAATATCACGCGCCGCCCAAACGGCAGCGCCGGACAGAAACGAAATTCCGGCAGCAATGCAGACTTTTGCGTCTCCGTCGGAAATATCATTGACATACCCCATGCCAATGACCGGAATCAGGCAAAGGAAAATTCCCGTTATGCTCATTACAAGCTGACCAGCGCCTTTATAGATTCTGTTCATGTAAAGATTGTGGGCGCCGAAAACACCGAGCGTGCAGGCAAGTTTCAGGGCGGTTCTGACCTTCTTTTTCTTTTGCTTTTGTGCCTTATCGCACGGGTAAACAGGATAAAAGGAAGTAAAATTTGAAACAAAGAGCAATACCATTGCAAGCCAAAGCGGAACAAGCTCCAGAAGCCCGCTTTTGCCGAGCGTAAACTGAACAATGATCATGCCGGCAAGAATCAGAATGACAAGAAAAGTTGTGAGCCTATACTTAATATGCTTTTTATAGTTATGTATAAAAAACATCAGGATTGCGATGGCGTTGAGCGCGATAAAAATCAGTGTAGCAATCAGATGCGCCGTCTGCTCCCAGCCCCAGTCATTGATAAACACCACGCCGGGCATAAAGAAAATGGCAGCAATAGCAAACGCCGTGCCTACCCTGCCGGAATAGCCGAATTTTTTGTAAAGATAGATAATGTTCAGGAAAAACGCCGCCGCGGTCAGCACGCCCCACATCAAAAAGCCATGGGGATAATCATAGCCGAGCCAGGAAAGCGTATTATCCGTTTCCACCGGATTTCTGATAAAACCGAATATAACATTATAAACGAGCGCCATGGTAAGTACGACCATGGACATGGTTTTGTTCGGCGCTTTGAGCTCACCGATTTTTCCGTAATCGCCCATACACACTCCTCCTCAAATATTTTTCAGTTCAATCATAACAGAAAAACAGCCAAAAAGAAAGTCGTTTTGATAAAGGAAACCGTTTTGTAACCCCATTTGGCAAAACGAACATTATTTCTGCCCTTATCATAAAGCGATAAGAGATTTTGTATATTTGCCGTGCTGATATTGGACTATATATCCCGTTTTGCCTGTTTCACAATCTTTTTTAACTGTAATGCCTTGAGCAACTGCGCGCCTTTTGCAAACAGAAGAATGAATACAAAATCATTCACACGGAAAAGCACATCGTTTTTAAATACAAACTATACTCGTAGCCGTATCCCTCATATGTTTCGTATTTTCTTGCAATTATATTATCGAACCCCAACTCTTTGTAAATATGTATTGCACTTTCATTGTCGTCCTCAACGCCTACGGTAAATTCCGAATATCCGGCGGCGCACAGCTTGCTGATCACTTCTTGTAGCAGGCATTTTCCGTAACCTTTGCCCTGCTCTTTCTTAAGAATACGAAAAGCATAAAGATACGCGCGTTTGCCGGGGATCGCCTCCCGCTCATCTTCGCTTTTATATTTTACGCGCAATTCGCCGATTAATCTTCTGCCCTGAAACAGACCGAAAATATCTATGATTCCGTTTTCCATGCTTTCGGTATTTTCTTTTATCATCCGATCCATATCTTTATATTTAAACAAACCTGTAAGTAGTGGAAGTTCGCTTACCGATAATCTTTTTATACGTAAATTTTCCATATTATAATCCTTGAGCAATAAGTATATTACATCATATTCGTACCGAACAAGCAATATTGTTCATGCTTATTTACTTTTGCTGAGCAGCCACGGAAGCCACTTTTCTTTTCTGTAAAATTTTGTGCACATGCCGTGCCCGTATTTATCCCAGCGTGTATATTTAACATCTGCCCCGGCTTTTTTCAGGGCGTTATAAAATTTATCATCACTTTCTATTGAAACCACAGCATCATCACTTGCATGCGCCATCCAAATCGGGATGGCGGAGATGGAATCAAACGCTTTTTCATCCGCTTTGATTTTGCCGTGGTACTCGCCCATTGTTTCCACTGCCGCCGCAATAAGATGCGGGTGGCGGAACAGAAAATTCCAAACAAGTCCGCCGCCGAACGAAGTGCCGTAAATATATATTCTTTTGCTGTCAACACCGTAAGATTCAATTAAATATTGAATGATATCGGCGCAGTTATCCGCACAAGCGTCCCTCAGCTCAGACTCAGTATTATAATTGCAGAGGCGCATATACTGCGGGATAAGGATATTACATTTTTTCGTAAGAAAGCGATAGCCGCAGGCGGTGAAGAAAAATTCAAACAGGGGTTTAAAATTATCGCGCCCGATCGTCCCCGCGCCGCCGAAATAGATGACAAGCGGGCGATTTTTTTCACCGGCTTTTTTAAATCTGAACGGCACGGCGTCTGCTCCGTTTAAATAAATATATCTTCTGAAACCCGCTGCGCCGCCAAGCTTTGCAACCGTTTTGCTTTTGAACCGGCGCACCAGATTTTTCTGATATTTTTTATTGGCTCTGACCTGCTTTACAAGGCGCAGAGTTTGTTTGATTACCCTTTTCGGCATACCGGGCGGGTATTTTTCGCCCTTTTCCGTGTGATCTTTAAAAAGCCTGTAATAATAACCGTCCTCGCCGAATACAAAAACGACGGTCTCTTTAATAATTTCCATTCCGCCCGAATCGCGCATATAATCCGCATAATTTTCATCATTAAAGCTGACTTTGACCAAATCACCGTTTTTATACTGCTGTGATATGTATTTTTTTGATTCCTCATAGTGTAAATCCGTATATTTTGAAGTAAAAAGAAAATAGTTCATGAAAGCTCCTTTGCATATGAGCAGTGATAAAAATTACCGAAGAACATATTGAATAACGCTCTACTGCGAAAGTTTCTGCTTTCATCATAGCACACGCAGGCAGAAATGTCCATAAAAGAAAGCCGCTTCGTATTTGTACAAAGCGGCAGGAAAAATCATAGGAGCGATGCGTCATTTTAGCATTTTGAAACCGGACTTATCCGGCGAAGCGATGAGCAGAACCGCCTGCAGCACCAAAAACGCTACGGCAAGCACTCTTATAACGGTTATGGCGGCATAGAGCGCGTTAATGGTCTTTTGAAAGCCGCCCATGACCTTTATATCGTTTTTAAGATCCATATTTACACCTCCAGCAGCACGGCGTGGGCGATGCCGGGAATCGGCTGCCCCTGCTTGCTTGAAGTGGGCGACATAAGCGCGCCCGTAGCAACGAAAAGCACCTTTTTCAGCTTGCCTTTTCGCATCTGTTTTAGAATATGGGAACAAAGAACGCTTGCGCTGCACCCGCAGCCGGAGCCGCCGCTGTTTACATCCTGTGACTCGAGGTCAAAGATCATAAGCCCGCAGTCACGGTGCACCTCTCTGATATCCAGCCCGTGTTCCTTTTCCAGCAGCTCATAAAGGAGCTTGGAACCCGTAAGCCCGAGATCGCCCGTTAAGATCATATCATAATCCTGCGGCGCGCTCTGCGTATCGCACAGGAAATCATAGATGGTCTTTTCCGCAGCCGGCGCCATGGCGGCGCCCATATTATTGGCGTCCGTTATACCCATATCGCAGATGGTGCCTATGGACACCGCAGGTATATTTATACCGGCGCCGCTGTTTTTTACAACGGCGCAGCCTGCGCCGGTAACCGTCCACTGCGCGGTGGGCGGGCGCTGACCGCCGTATTCAAGCGGAAAACGGAACTGCCTTTCGCTTGAGCAGAAATGGCTGGAGGTTCCCGCCGCCACACACTGTGCGCCGCCGTCCACAAGCATGGAACCGACGCTTAGGGAGAGCGCCATTGTGGAACACGCGCCGAAAAGCCCGATGGACGGGATGGAGAGGTCTTTGAGTGCAAAAGCGCTGCCCATACACTGATCCAGCAGATCGCCGCTCAAAATGAAATTTGCATCGGACGGCGCGGTATTTGCATTGCTGAAAGCACGGATAATGGCATCATGCAGCATGGCGGATTCCGCAAGTTCGTAGGACTCCTGCCCCAATGTAGTATCTTCAAAAATCGCGTCAAAATCAGCGGCAAGCGGGCCTTCGCCCTCTTTTTTACCGCACACGCCCGCGGAGCCGACGATGACGGGCGGAACTTCAAAAAAAGCTGTCTTTCCCTTTATTTTCATAAAAAAACACCTCGGGCTTATTTTGCCCGAGATGTTTTGTTTTATATTGCCTATGCCGCTTTTTGTGCCGCCGGCGGCGCAGGAAGTTTTTTCATTTTATTCAAAATAATACACGCGCGTTTCGTAAGGCCTTGTTTTAAAACCATTGCCCTGCACGGTGGGATTTTTGTAGTTGCAAAGAAGCGGTGTGCCCTTTTCAAGATCAAAGCCGGCAGGCGCTTCAAAGGCAATGTTTTCCTCGGTAAACGAATTGATCACAAGCAGGCGCTTGCCGTTATAACTGCGCTCGTAAACATAAAGTTTATCCGAATTTTTATAATGCTCCTTATAATCGCCCCATTTTGCAACTTCATTTTCCTTTTTAAATTTTATAAGCGCGCGGTAATGGTTTAAAACGGAATCGGGGTCGTTTTCCTGCGATTCAACATTGATCTCTTTATAATTCGGATTGACGCAGAACCACGGTTCACCCGTTGTGAAGCCTGCGTTCTTCTCTGCGCTCCACTGCACCGGAGTACGTGCATTATCCCGTGTGGATTTGAAGGCAAGCTCCGCGCAGAGCTTTTCGGGAAGATGCATCTTTTCCCTGGCGGTCTTATAATTATTCTGCACAAAACAATCCACATAATCCGAAACGCTGTTCAGGCGGATATTGGTCATACCGATCTCCTGCCCCTGATAGATAAACGGCGTGCCCTGCTGGAGCATATACATATTGGCAAGCATCTTGCCGGATTCCACGCGGTATTTTTCGCTGCCGTAGCGCGAAATGATACGCGGGTGATCGTGGTTTTCTATGTAAAGCGTATTCCAGGCTTTGCCGTTCAGCTTTTCCTGCCATTTTGAAAAAGCGCGTTTCATTTTTTTGAGGCTGAATTTGGTTTGCAGGTAATCCATGAGAATACAATCCGCGTCCATATGCTGAAAATGGAACATAAGATCCAGCTCTTTATCTTTGCCGCCTATATATTTAAGCGCATTGCCCGGCGTCATCATAGGCGCTTCGCCTACGGTAAAGCAATCATACTGATCCGTGACCGCACGGTATTCACGCAGATATTCATGAACATGAGGGCCGTCCATATAATGCTCCAGCCCGCACGCCGTGGGGATCGGAAAGCCGTTCGGCAAACCCTCTCTTTTTGAGATGAACGTGATGACGTCCTCGCGGAAGCCGTCCACGCCGAGATCCAGCCAAAAGCGGAGGATATCCTTTACCTCTTCCCTGACTTTTGGGTTATCATGATTCAGATCCGGCTGTTTTTTGGCGAAAACGTGCAGATAATACTCGTCAAGCTGTGCATCGTACTCCCACGCGCCGCCCTCAAAGCAGGAGAGCCAGTTGTTCGGCGGGCGCTTACCCCTGCCCCTGCGCCAAAAATAGTAATCGTGATACGGTGAATCTTTATCTTTTGATTTTTTAAACCATTCGTGCTCATCTGAGGTGTGATTGACAACAAGATCCATAACCACCTTGATGCCGCGCGCATGCGCCTCATCAAGCACTTTTTTGAAGAGCTCCATATTGCCGTATTCGGGATTTATGGAGCGGTAATCGGCTATATCGTAGCCGAAATCCGCATTTGGGGAGGGATAGAGCGGCGAGAACCATATACAGTTTATGCCCAGGCTTTCAAGATAATCCATTTTGCCCAGCACGCCCTCCAGATCGCCGACGCCGTCTCCGTTGCCGTCACAAAACGAGCGCGGCCATATCTGGTAAACAACAAGCTCTTTATACCAATCTTTCATAAAAAACACCTCTGTTCCGTTCCTGTGCAAAAAGCCGGATAGATTATGTGCAAATTATTTTGCAAACTTTATTTTTTAGGATTCTTATCCGCCTTTTTTGCTTCTTTATCGTGCTTTTTTTCTTCTTTTTTAAGCGCTTTTTCGGCTTTGAGCTTTTCTTTCATTGCCTTTTGCTCTTCCTTTAAGGCTTTTTCCTTTTCCGCTTCAAGCCGCGCTTCCTCCTGCGCCCTTATCTTGGCGTCATCGTAAAGAGATTTTATATCTTCATAATGGCGGTAGTTCTCTGCCTGCTTAACAAGTTTTACGGCGTCAATATAAGGCTTTGCAAGCTTATTGTAATAAGAATTGTCATCCGTAGCCTTTTTGATCTGAGCGTCTATCTCTTTTTTCTCTTTTTTAAGCTGCTCACGCCTTGCCTTGAGCTGCGCTAAAAGTGCGGTATTGCGCGCCTTTTTGGCTTTTGAGATCTCCGCGTCAAGCTTCGTTCGCGCTTCAAGATTATGATCTTCCCTTTCAAAAAGCGATTCAAAAACGGAGGTATCAAACGGCTCTATGTGACCCTGATGCTTTTCCTCTATTATCTTTTTGCTGTAGATCCTTTCCTTTGCGGATGCGATGGCGGACGCGCGTTCCTCTTTTTGCACTTTTGTATCCTTGGGCATTGCCTTTGCGCGGGCAAGTTCTTCTCTCAGCTTTTCGTAGGAATCGGCAGTGAGTCCGTCAAGCCCTGCAACCGCAAGCTGCTGAGCCCCTTTGAGCTTGAACTGCCACTCGTCCGTATCAAATTTTCTTATTTCCTCCATAACGATCTTTGAGATCTCAATATTATCGTTATATTCCACAGCACCCTTATATAATTTTTTGGCGTCTTTATTCGCCTGTTTTGTGGCAGCGGATTTGACCGCGGCTTTCATCTTTTTCAGATCTTTCGGCTGCGCCTTTTCAAACTGCGCGGACTCTTCGATCATATCAATCGTTTCCACGATATCGCGATCTCTGAGCACATGGTTTCCGTAATCCTCAAACAGAGCACGGACCTTAAGCACTTTGATGATGCCGCGCTGGCGTATCTCCGTCATATCATAAAAGAAATACGGTATAACGTTCATGACCGCGCCCACGACGGACAGGATAACAATAACGGTAAAGACCTCTTTGAAAATATCCGGAAGATACAGGACATTGTATGGCGACTGACTCATATCCGCCGCTGATTTGCCGGTGATCTCAACGATCTCGCTCATACGCTCTTGCAGCACGGCGTCATTGATGCCGAGGCTCTGATACACGGACGGCACCACGCTGCTTGTGGCAAGCGTTACGACCGTACCTATAAGCCCAACGGTTGAGAACATGCCGTCTATTCTTTCGCCGGTTATGTACTGCTGGTAATCGCGCATATCGGCGTTCATTGCCGGGCCGAGAATAACGCCGAAAGAGGTCATCAGGTAATTCATAAAGAGGACCACGGCGATAACCCAGATCATATTATCCGGCTGAGATCTTACAACAGGATACAGAAACGCGAGGAAGGCAGCGTTTAAAATATTTGTGACGATAACAACTTTTTTCTTGCCCCATTTTCTGATTGCGAACGGGGCGGCAAGCATGCCCCAAAGGCTTGCGTTGCCGACGAAAAGACCCAGAAAGCTGAATGCGGCGGGAGAGATATCACCCTTGCTGTGATATTCATAACACCAGTTGATCATTTGGCCGTAGGTCGTTTCCAGAAAGCCTACCCAGCCTGCAAGGGAGATGACCCAAAACAGCTTGTTTTTGGCTACTGCCTTAAGCGCGTCCCAAAACTTTATGCGGATAACATGCGTTTTTGCCTGAACGATCTTTTCCTGCGTGTTTGCATATATGTAGACCGAACAGAAAACGCCGATGATTGCAAACGGCGGAAACATCACTCTGTAAACGTTCATATCCGTAATAGACCCGTCCTCCGTTACCAAAGAGGCAATGAACGGCAGCACGGCAGTTGCAATAGACGGCGCAAGCGAATATATGACCGATTTGAGTGTTAAAACATCCGCTCTTTCCTGCGTATCGGGAGAAAGCACCATGATCAGGTTTTCATACGCCTCATAAAAAAACATATAGAAAAACTGAATTCCTATATTGAACAGCAGAACGATGATACCCTTTACGATTTGGCTTTCTATTTTTTCATACGGCACCATGACCATGCCGATGACTATGGCGGCGGTAGGAAACGCCATGGACAGCATATAGGGCCTGTACTTGCCCTGCTTGCTTCGGGCATTATCAATAATGTTTGCCCTTATAGCGGTTGCCGGGAAAGAAACGATTATGGAAACGGCATAAAGCAGATACATAAAATTCGGCTCTATACCGATCGCGTTGCCTATGATGAGATTTGTTGTGCTCAGCGTGAGCTGCTGAACACAGTAAATAAGGAAATACATGCCTATTCCGCCAACCGAATATGCCGTGATCTCCTTAAAAGGCATATACCTGCCGGGCATCGGGCGGCTCCAATACACCTTTGCGTCTGAAACGATCTTACGGATCTTGCTTAAATTCAAAGCTCCCCCTCCTTGATACATTAACGATCCAAGCAATACTATAATTATACCACCGAAAAGGCATATAAACTATTATTAAAATACCCAAAAAAGATTGCCGAAATTTAACCATTCTGCCGATTGATTTTCCGAATTCATTTTATAAAATTTCCGATTTTTGTATTAACGTGTAATAAAAAGGCGATCTTCCACAGACCGCCATACAATCAAAATTATGCTTTTTTAAACGGAAAGGAGTCTGCGCCGCGTTTTTTTGATAACGAACGGCGCCGCAAACAAAAGCGCTTTTGTGATATTATCCGCGATCATGCAGTACCAAACGGCGTTAAGGCCGAGATCCCAAACACGCACGCAAAGGAAAGTAAAGAATATCCTGACCGCCCACATACCCACGGTTTCCACAAAAAAGGAATACCGGGTTCGCCCAAGGCCGTAAAGGATACCCTCCAGCACGATCATCAACCCGAAAAACGGCTCCGAAAACGCAACGATCTTCAGCATATCCGCGCCGAGCGCGGCAACCCGCGCATCCGGCGTAAACAGGCGCATCAGCGTGCCGGAGCCGAAATAGAGCAATATGCCGCTGAACAACATTACAGCAATGGTAAGCAAAACACTCAGCCTGCCTACCTCTTTAAGCTTTTCGCCGTTGCGCTCTCCTCTGGCGTTTCCGATCAGCGTGGACGAGGCGGAGCGCAAGCCGTAGCCCGGCACATAGAAGATCGTTTCCGCCGTTACCGCAATGGAATGGGCGGCAAAAACCGTTGTGCCCATGCCGGAAACAAGGCTTGCGAACACCACATAGCCAAGGCAGGAAACCACACTGCTGCCGAGCACGGGCGAGCCGATGCGAAAATAATCGCGCAAAAGCGGCTTATCCGGGCGGGTACCTTTAAAACGCCATGCAAGTGCTTCATTTTTAAAGCAGGCATACAGCATAAATATGCCCGAAAGCGAATAAGAAATCGCCGTGGCGATCGCCGCGCCCTCAACGCCCAGCGCAAGCGTTACGCTGCGTCCACGCCCTGATCTTCCGGGCTGTCTTTTTGCCACTGCCACGCCGGCTGTGCTGCCTGCTGCGTTTCTGACTGCGTTTGCGCCTGTGTAGCCTGCTGCGGGGACTGCGTAACCACGCTTTCACCGCCGGCCGAACAGGCGTTCAGCGTAAACAGCAGGGCTGCGGCTGCAAACGCTGCTATAAATCTTTTCATAAAAACACCCCTTTATGAAAACCATTGCGCAGGGGATCCCTGCAAAATCAGTTTAGCACCAAAGGGGTGTTATAGCAAATACTTATTTTGAATGAGCAGTCATAGCTTTTCTCTATGCCCGAAAACGGCTGCGAATTGCCTGCTTATATCAGCCGAGAATCTCTTTGAGGAGCTTTGTAACTTCCGCTGCCGGGGCTTTGCCTTTTAACGCGCGCATACACTGACCGATCAGAAAATTAAAAGACTGCGCCTTGCCGCCTTTGTATTCCTCAACGGCTTTTTGGTTGTTTTTGATAACTTCCTCCACAACCGCTTGGATAGCGCCCGTATCGGAAACGACCTCCATATCATGCGCTTTGATATAATCCGCCGGGATAACGTCTTCCTCAAACACAGCTTTGAAAACCTTTTTTGCCGAATCGCGGCTGATCTTATTTGCACTGAGCAGATTGATGATCTCGCCGAGCGAATCCTGCCTGAAGCTCATATTTTCCGGCAGAGTCTGCGTATCATTGAGCATCTTCATAAGCTCGCCCATGATCCAGTTGGCGCTGTCTTTGGGGTTATTTGTGATCTCAACCGTTCTTTCAAACAGGCGCACAAAATATACGCTGGAGCAGATCATGGAGGTATCATACTCGGACAGGCCGAGCTCGTTCTTATAACGCGCTTTTTTAGCGTCCGGCAGTTCCGGCAGATTCCGCCTTATGTTTTCCACATATTCCTCTGATAAGCTGATGGGCGGAAGATCGGGATCCGGGAAATATTTATAATCCTGCGCGTCCTCTTTACTTCTCATGGCATGGGATTCGCCCTTGGAATCATCCCATCTTCTTGTTTCCTGGACGACCCTGCCGCCGTCCTCAATAATCTCCTGCTGGCGGCGCGCCTCGCTTTCAATGGCGTTATGGATCGCCTTAAAGGAGTTTATGTTTTTCATTTCCGTTCTTGTGCCGAGCTTATCGGAACCCTTTTCCATAACGGAAACATTCACGTCCGCGCGCAAAGAGCCCTCCTGCATCTTGCAATCGGAAACGCCGCAGAACTGAAGGATATCCCTTAATTTTTCAACATACTGCACCGCCTCGTCCGCAGACGCGATATCCGGCTCCGAAACGATCTCCAGAAGCGGCACGCCGCAGCGGTTGAAATTGACCATCGTGCAGTCATTCCACTCGTCGTGGATCAGCTTGCCTGCATCCTCCTCCATATGGATCTCATGGATCCTGACTTTCTTTTTGCCGCCGTTGATACTGTCATCTATCTCAATATAGCCGTTTCTGCAAATGGGCAGATAAAGCTGGCTGATCTGATAAGCCTTCGGCAGATCGGGGTAAAAGTAATTTTTTCTGTCAAACTTATTATACATCGTGATCTCGCAGTTGGTGGCAAGGCCGGTCCTGACCGCGAATTCAAGCACCTTTTTATTGAGCACGGGAAGCGTGCCGGGCATGCCGGAGCATATCTCGCATACATGGGTATTCGGCTCGCCGCCGAATTCGGTTGAGCAGGAACAGAAGATCTTTGTTTTCGTTGCAAGCTCGGTATGCACTTCAAGTCCGCAAACAGTTGAAAATTCCATGATTGCGCCTCCTTATATACCCGAAGGTCTTTGTGTATGATAATCGGTAACGCTTTGGAAAGCATTACCCGCTGCAAGCACTGTTTTTTCATCAAACGGCCTGCCTATGAGCTGCATGCCTACGGGCATACCGCTCTGATCAAAACCGCAGGGCAATGCGAGCGACGGCAAGCCTGCAATATTGATCATGACCGTGTAAATATCGCCCAGATACATGGCAAGCGGATCGCTTAAGCCCTCGCCCATTTTGAGCGCCGTTGTGGGCGCAACGGGGCCGAGCAGGAAATCGTATTTTTCAAACGCCTCTGAGAAAGCCTTTACGATCAGCCCCTTGGCCTTTAACGCCTTATTGTAATAAGCGTCAAAATAACCGCTGGAAAGCACGAAATTACCCAGCATGATGCGCTTTTTGACTTCCATGCCGAAGCCCTCGGAACGGGATTTTATATAAACGTCGCGCAGGTTGGCGGCATCCGGCGATTTATAGCCGTACTTGATGCCGTCAAATCGTGAAAGATTTGAACACGCCTCCGCGCACGCTATGATATAGTATGTGGGGATCGCGTACTTAACGATAGGCATTGCAAACTGCTCTACCTCCGCGCCGAGCGATCTGAGCGTTTGAGCCGCCTGCATTACGCTTTTGGCAACATCCTCGCTGATTCCCTCGCCGAAGAAGTCGGCGGGAATGCCTACCTTTTTACCTTTTAGATCCGTTGTGTTTTTGATCTCATCCAGCGTAAACGGATTCGGGTCTGCCGAAGTGCCATCCTTTTCATCTTTTCCGCTGATGACGGAAAACATGGCGGCGCAGTCCAGAGCCGTTTTGGCAATAGGCCCGATCTGATCGAGCGATGAGGCATACGCAATAAGCCCGTATCTTGAAACGGAACCGTATGTGGGCTTAAGGCCTGTTACGCCGCAGAACGAACAGGGCTGGCGGATCGAACCGCCGGTGTCGGAACCGAGGGCGATCACGCTTTCACGGGCGGCTACCGCGGCAGCCGCGCCGCCTGAGGAACCGCCGGGCACCTTATCTATATCCCACGGATTCTTGGTAGCGCCGTAAAATGAGGTTTCCGTTGTTGAACCCATGGCAAATTCATCCATATTGACTTTTCCGCAGGGCACCATGCCTGCTGCTGTAAGCTTTTTAACAACAGTTGCATCATACGGCGGCTTAAAATTGTAAAGTATCTTAGACGCGCATGAGGTGATCTCGCCCTTTGTGCATATATTATCCTTAATTGCAACGGGAACGCCCGCAAGCGGCGATTCGGCGTCACCGGAATCAATAAGTTTCTGAGCCTCCCTCGCCTTTTTCAGCGCGGCTTCCTTGTCAAAAGCGGTATAGCAGTTATAAGTGCCGTCCTTTTCCTCTATGCTTTTTGCGAGAGCATTTACCGCGTCTTCACAGGAGAACTCTTTATCTTTGATCTTTTGCGCCACTTGAAGCGCGGTCATTTCATAGATTTCCATAAAGCGCCTCCTATTCCGTTACGGTCTTGGGAACAACGAACGCGCCGCCGCTGCTTTCGGGGGCGTTTGCCGTTATCTCTTGCGGGGACATAGAGGGCTTTACCTCATCTTCCCTGAAAACATTGGTTATGGGGAAGGAATGGCTCATTGCCTCTACCGAACTTGTATCCAGCTCATTGAGCATATCAATATAACTCAGAATATCCTGAAGCTCGGCGCCCACCTTTTTTTCTTCCTCTTCGGACAAAGTGATGCGGGCAAGGGATTCAAGATACTGAATGAGATCTGGCGTGATCTGCATAACTCATCCTCCAAACATAATAGCTTAAAAGCACGATCGGGCGCACAGGGTGCGCCCGCTTGGTTTATTTTTCGGGCACGGGGCGGCGAAGCTTGATATGCGTTTCGCGCAGCTGCATTTCCGTAACCGTATTGGGCGCGCCGAGCAGAAGATCCTGCGCGTTGGAATTCATCGGGAAAGCAATGACCTCTCTGATATTCTCCTCGTCTTTAAGGAGCATGATCATTCTGTCCACACCCGGAGCCATACCGGCATGGGGCGGAGCGCCGTAATGGAAAGCCTTAAAGAGCGCGCCGAATTTTTCCTTAACGTCCTCTTGTGTATAACCCGCCATCTCAAACGCCTTAATCATAACGTCCGGTCGGTGGTTTCTTACCGCGCCGGAGGAGAGCTCTACGCCGTTGCACACGATATCATACTGATACGCCTTGATGCTGAGCGGATCCTCGTTCAGGAGCGCGTCCATCTCACCCTGCGGCATAGAGAACGGATTGTGGGTAAAGATCAGCTTGCCGTCCTCATCCCTTTCATACATCGGGAAATCGGTGATAAAGCAAAGCTCAAATCTGTCTTTATCAATAAGGTCAAGCCGGTTTGCAAGCTCTGTTCGGATCTGACCCGCAAGCTCGTTTACGCGCTTGGGCGTATCACAGATAAAGAACAGCGTATCATCTGTTTTGAAATCAAATATGCGGCGAAGCTCCTCTTTCTTTTCCGGCGGCAGGAACTTATCGATAGGGCCTTTATAAGAGCCGTCTTCCAGCACTTCGATATAACCGAGGCCTTTCATACCGATCTCAAGCGCGAATTTGAGCATTTTTTCAAACCAGCCCTTGGACTGCTTTGCGCAGCCGGCAACATTTATGCCCCTGACCGGCCTGCCCTGAAACGCCTTGAATTCAACATCGCTGAAAAATTCGGTAAGGTCAACGATCTCCAGCGGGTTTCTGAGATCCGGCTTATCGGTGCCGTATTTCAGCATTGCATCTTCATACGGGATCCTTACGAACGGCGCGGGAGACACCTTTTTGCCGCCGCCGAATTTTGTAAACGTATCATACAACACGTCCTCTGCTACGGCAAAAACATCTTCCTGCGTGGCGAACGCCATCTCAAAATCGAGCTGATAGAACTCGCCGGGCGAACGGTCCGCACGCGCGTCCTCATCTCTGAAGCACGGCGCGATCTGGAAATACTTATCAAAGCCGGACACCATAAGCAGCTGCTTGAACTGCTGCGGCGCCTGCGGCAGGGCATAAAACTTACCCTCATGCTTTCTTGAAGGGATGATATAATCCCTTGCGCCCTCCGGAGAGGAGCAGGTGAGGATCGGCGTTGTGATCTCTGTAAAGCCAAGGGATTCCATCTTCTTTCGCAGGAAAGAGACTACCTGACTTCTGAAAAGGATATTATCGTGAACCGCCTTATTTCTGAGATCCAAAAAGCGGTAAGTTAAACGCACATCCTCTCTTGTATCCTTGGATTCGGAAACCTCAAAAGGCAGATTCTCAGTACAGGCGCCGAGCACGGTGAGCTTATCCACCTTGACCTCCAGCTCGCCTGTTTTCAGCTTCTTATTGACGGTATCCTCATCACGCTTAACAACAACACCTTCAACGGAAATAACGCTTTCCTTTTTCAGATGATAAATCAGCGTATCGTCATTTACAACGACCTGCGTAATACCGTATTCATCACGCAGATCGATAAACGCAACGCCGCCGTGGTCACGGATCGTATCCACCCAGCCGGCAAGCGTTACCCTTTTACCGAGATCGTCAAAAGTTAGCTCGTTACAATTAAAAGTTCTGTAAGCCATAATCCAAATTCCTTTCGGAGTTTATTTTAACGTTGCCGCCCGCGCGGCATGGAGCATAAAAGCGTTATTTTGCCGCAAGCTACACCGCTCCACAATAATTCCGTAATAGTATAGCATAATAAATTAAAATATACAATAAAAAAATTACTAAAATAATACAAAAACCGCACACGTCAACGTGCGCGGTCAGACTGTCGATAAAGTCGGCAGCATTGTGCGATATATGCTTTACATATTCAAAGCATGCGGCTGAACAGCGCTCTTTCATACGGTTCAAGATACAGCGTGCCGTTTTCGCACCTGCCGCCGAAAAACGGATAGGAATTATCCCATTCGGCGCCTACAAAAGCGCTTGACGGAGAATCCGAAACATTGACGGCAGTAAGCACGCAGTTTCTCTCTCCCGTTCTTGTGTATATCACGGTTGAATTCCCCGTATAAAGGATATTGAATTCGCCCGTTTTGAATGCGGCGCAGCCGTGCCGGATCTCGCCCAGCCTTTTATACCATTTGTATAATTCTTGATCTATATTATCCCATGCAAAGCAGGCGCGGTTAAAGGGGTCTTTCATACCCTGCATGCCCGCCTCATCGCCGTAATAGATACTAGGCACGCCGGGCAGGGTAAACTGCAAAAGGCTTGCCGTTTTGAGCATGGAAACGCCCTTGAAATAATCTGCCTGACTCAGCATATTGTTCTCGTGCTGCCACTGCCTGTCTTTGCCCGCACAATCCGGGCCGGCAAGCGCCGTGATCGCGCGCTGCGTATCATGCGTGCCGATATGGTTCATAAGCGAATGGAGTACGGCAGGCGGATAATTCTCTATAATGCTCATAACAGAATCCGCAAACGAGTCTGCCGAACCGCCTTTAACAAAATTCAGAATCGCGGCGGCAAACGGATAGTTCATAACGCTGTCCAGCTGACCGCCGAGCAGGTAACGCCGCCTTTTGCCGTAAGCGAACTTGGTTGTTGCATTTTCCCAAACCTCGCCGATAATGACGGCATTTTCCTTTTCCGCTTTGACCGACGCGCGAAGCGCATCAAGGAAAATATCCGGCAGTTCATCTGCAACATCCAGCCTCCAGCCGGACGCACCCGCGCGCAGCCAGCGGCGCAGTATGCCGTTTTCACCGCAGATATATTCGCGGTAAGACGGATTTTCCTCCTGCACTTCGGGAAGCAGTTTGATTCCCCACCAACTTTTGTAATCATCGGGATAATTAATAAATTTATACCAGCTGTAATACGGACTTTCCTTGCTGTTATATGCGCCGACGGTATCGTAGTTGGAATACAGATTGAAATATTTTGAATCACAGCCCGTGTGGCTGAACACGCCGTCCAGCACGATTGAAATACCGTACTCTTTTGCCTTGCGGCAAAGCGCTTTAAAATCATTCTCCGTACCGAGCAGCGGATCGATCTTTTCATAATCCGCCGTATCATAACGGTGGTTCGAATTTGCTTCAAATATAGGATTCAGATAAATACAGGTAACGCCGAGCGATCTGATATAAGGCAGTTTTTCCTCAATGCCCTTCAGATCGCCGCCGAAATAATCGTTGTTCCAGATACCGTTCATCTGGCTTTCATTCCAAAAAGGTTCCTCGCCCCAATTACGCAGGACACGGCTTTTGCGAACGCCCTTTTTGGGCGTGCCGCTGTTACAGAACCGATCGGGAAAGATCTGGTAGATCACGCCGCCTTTCAGGAAATCGGGCGTTTTAAAATCCTTTTCGTAAACGACCTGCGCAAACTCGCCGCCGCTGAAATCGAAGCCGCCTTTACCCTCTCCGACACTTTTGATATAGTTCAGACCCCACGGCGTGTCCAGCTCAAAATGGTAAAAATAGATGCCGGGGGTAGTGGCGTAAAAGTGAAGTTCCCAGTATTCGCAGTCATTACCGCACATACCTGCCCAGAACATGCCGTAAAACACGGTATCTTCCCCGTCCTTATAAACGGCGAGGCGGGCGCCGGAACAGCCCATGGAACGCGGCACGATGATGCGCAGCTTTACCTTTTCCTCTACCGCGATCGCGCGCACAGCGGATTTATATTCGGTTTTTCTTGAATCAAATGGCTGCTGCATACGCGCTCCGAAAATATCGGGCAAGGAACAGCGCCCTTGCCCTTAGTTTACTTCATATTGTGTATTCTTTACTTAGCTTTTTTTCTGGTTTTGGAGGCTGTTTTCTTGGCGTCCTCCTTGACCGGCTCCGAAAACTTAACGGGCTTGGTGTGCCAGATATTTTCGGCATATTCCATAATTGCCCTGTCCGCACTGAAAATGCCGGCGGAGCTGATATTCATAAGGCTCATTGCCGCAAATCTTTCCTTATCCTTATAAAGCTCTGCGGAGAGCTGCTGCGCCTTTTGATAATCCTCAAAATCGGCAAGCGCCATATAAGGATCGCTGTTTGTAAGGCTGGAAACAAATTCGCTGAAATCCTTGCCGTTTACGCCGGCGGAAATGAAATCGATAACGCGCTTAAGAACGGGGTTATTGTTCACATAATTCATCGGGTGATAGCCGTCTCTTTTAAGCTGCTGTACCTCAGGCGTTTTCATGCCGAAGAGGATGATATTATCTTTACCCACGGCATCTGCGATCTCTACGTTGGCGCCGTCCAGCGTGCCGAGCGTTACAGCGCCGTTGAGCATAAGCTTCATATTGCCCGTGCCCGAAGCTTCCGTACCGGCAAGCGAGATTTGCTCTGAAATATCGGCAGCCGGTATAAGCAGCTCCGCAAGGCTGACGTTATATTCCTCCATGAACACGACTTTCAGCTTTTTATTTACCTTTTCATCGTTGTTGACTACCTTGGAAACGGCGTCAATAAGCTCGATCGTCTTTTTCGCCATGCGGTAGCCGGGAGCAGCTTTTGAGGCAAAAATATACGTTCTTGGAACAAAATCCGCATCGGGATCATCACGCAGCATAAGATATTCGGCGATGATATTGAGGATATTCAGGCTTTGGCGCTTGTATTCATGCAGCCTTTTTACCTGAACGTCAAAAATGGAATCCGGGTCTATCTCTACGCCGTTTCTCTTTTTGACCACTTCCGCAAAACGAAGCTTATTCTGCCTTTTGATTGCCATGAGATCGGCAAGTACCTTTTTATCGTCCTTATAATCCCGGAGTTTCAGAAGCTCGTCGCTCTTTGTGATGAACCCGGGGCCGATAAGCTTTGTTAAATATTCGGTAAGCGGCTCGTTTGCCTGGCAGATCCATCTTCTGAAAGCGATGCCGTTTGTTACGTTTGTAAATTTATCCGGCGTGATGGTATAAAAATCGTGGAAAACGGTGTCTTTCAAGATCTCGGAATGAAGGGCGGAAACGCCGTTTACGGAATGCGAGCCCGCAACGCAGAGATTTGCCATTCTTACAACACCGCCCGAGATGACAGCCATACGCTCTACCCTATCCGCATCATGGGTAACGCCCCAGACATAGGCGCGGAAGCGGTTATCGATCTCTTTGGTGATCTGATAGATTCTGGGAAGCAGGCGCTTATAGAGCTCCTCGCTCCAGCATTCCAGCGCCTCTGCCATAACGGTATGGTTTGTGTAAGCAACCGTCTTCGTTACAATATTCCAGGCATCGTCCCAGCCGTAGCCGCATTCGTCAAGCATAATGCGCATAAGTTCCGGAATTGCCATTGTGGGGTGCGTATCATTAATGTGTATCGCAACCTTATCGGGAAGATTATCCAGCGTGTTGTACTTTGTTAAATGACGCCTGATAATATCCTGAACAGAAGCAGAAACAAGAAAATACTGCTGACGAAGTCTTAACGATTTGCCCTCCGGCGAATTATCCGCGGGATAGAGCACCTTTGAGATCGCCTCTGCCATGGCGGACTGCTCCATAGCTTTGATATAATTGCCCTCATTAAAAAGCCCCATATCAAGCGAGGGCTTGCGCGACGCCCACAGGCGCAGGCGGGCAACGCCTTTTCCCTTGCCGGAAACATACATATCATAGGGCACTGCCGTTACGGTATTGCAGTCACGAGGCACGACGTGGTGATAATCGCCGTCCCAGCTGTCCTCTACCCAGCCTTCAAATCTGACCTCCTGCGCCCTTTCCTCTCTGGGTACGAGCCAGACGTCGCCGCCGGGAAGCCAGAAATCGGGCAATTCGGTCTGCCAGCCGTCCACAAGCTTTTGGCGGAATATGCCCGCCTCGTATCTGATGGAATAGCCCATGGACTGAATACCCGTTGTTGCAAGGCCGTCAAGGTAACAAGCGGCAAGCCTGCCGAGTCCGCCGTTTCCGAGACCGGCGTCCGGCTCAAGCTCATACAGCTTATCAAGGCATACGCCGTAGCTTTTGAGTGCCTCCTCAAAAACATCGGTAAGGCCTAAATTATACAGATTATTTTTAAGCGAACGGCCCATAAGGAATTCCATGCAAAGATAATATACCTTTTTTGAATCCTGACCGTCCGCCTCATGGCGGAAATCGCTTGCCATGCCGGCAAGATCATCACGAACGATCATGGCTACGGATTTATAATACTGCTCATCCGTTGCGATATCCGGCGAAACGCCGAAGAAATGGCTCAATTTATCATTTATAAGCTTTTTCGCCTTAGAAACGGAAATGCTTTGAGTCATTATACAAAACCTCCAAAAATAATTAAGAAAACCAGCTTAATCAAAGTTGATATTGTTCATTATACACTAAAATTCGTTATGATTCAATAGCAGCATTAAGTTTTATGCTTTTTAAAGAATCTTTGCAAAACAAGCGGCACGATTGCAAGCAGTGATCTGATGTTCAACAGAATCACCAAAACGGAAAGCGCTGCGGCTATACCGAAGCTGCCCCATTCGCCTGCAACCTCAAAGATCATGACCGCCGCCGCGGCAAAAAGCAGCGCAACAGACGGAATAAAGGTTAGATAATTTATTTTTATAGCAACGAATTTCTTTGTATTCAGAACACGGATAATGAAAACGACGATAAACGAAGCCGCCGTTGCAATCGCTGCGCCGTAAGGCCCCATTACGGGGATAAGGATTGCATTCATAACAACGTTTATCACTGCTCCCGTGCCTGCCGTCATCATAGAAAGCATACTCTTTTTTTCCGCCATATATACCGAGGCGTAAAAATTAACAAGGTTTGAAAAGGTGGTTGCGATAACGAGTATTGGCACATAATGCCAGGAGTCGTAATAATCCTCCCCCAAGTAAATATCCGTGATGATCCTTGAGCCGGTGATGAGCAGAGCGCCTACGGCAAGCAGGGCGCCGCTGTAGGTCTTGAACACCTTTGTAAAAAATTCGGATTTTCCTTTGCTGTCATATTCATCAACAGCGGAAAGCTGCCATGCGTCTATAAATATAGACGCAAAGATCGTAACAAAATTCGGTATTTTATATGCCGAAGTATAGATACCGCTTACGGAAACGCCGTTAAAATACGTTACCATATACTGATCGGATACATTGATGATCCACCAAAGAATAATGGTGGGAATAAGGGGAATGCAGTATTTGAGCATGGGAGAAACGGTATGCTTTTTAAGCCCGGTCTTAAAATTCACATAACGCCACAGCTTAGCCGCAACGAACATAAACAAAACGGAGAGCATATCGCTTGTAAAAATGGCAAGAATATAGCCGTAGATGCCCCAGTGGAACGCACCGAGATAAAGAAAGGTAAAGCCCGCCGAAGTAGCGGTTGCGATAACGCCGTCCGCCGCATAAAGCTTTACATGACCGCTGCCGCGCACGAACTGCTGGCACAGCTGGCGCAGCGAGGAGCCGAGCAGCATGAGATAAAGCAAGATCGTATACTGCCCGAAATTAAAATCATTTATGGTTATACGCATGACCAGCGGCGCAAACAGGCAGAAAACGGCAAAGCCGATCAGCGTGGTTGCAACGCCGGTTGAAAACACACATTTTTTATCGCTTTTCTTATCCAGCGCAAAGCGCAGCGCAGCGGAATTTACCGCAAGCGTAACGATAGGCACAAGGATATTGACGGCATTTTGGATCAGCGTTGCGCCGCCGAAATCCCCCGTTGCCATAACTCTTGTGTAAAAAAACGTGAGCACAAGCGTGAGCAGCTTGGAGGAAAAAGTGCCTATTGCAAAAACGATTGTGTTTGAGGCAAGTTTTTTATACTTGTCCATGAATAGATCATTCCTTTAAGAAAAACAGATTTTGCATGCGCAAAAACACGATCATCTGATCTGGCCGTTGCCGTAGATGAGATACTTTGTTGTTGTCAGCTCACGAAGGCCCATCGGCCCGCGCGCATGAAGCTTTTGAGTAGAAATGCCGATCTCTGCGCCGAGTCCGAATTCACCGCCGTCCGTAAACCTTGTAGAGGCATTTACGTACACGGAGGAGGAATCCACTCTTTGCAGGAACTCGCGCGCATTCGCCTCATTTTGGGTGATGATCGCCTCGCTGTGCTTTGTTGAATACTGATTTATATGCCGGATCGCTTCATCAAGGCTGCCCACCGTTTTCACGCTTATCTTATAATCAAGATACTCGCAGGCAAAATCCTCTTCGCTTGCCGGCAAAACGCCGTCCGCGGCAAGCATGGCAAGCTCATCGCCCCGCATTTCAACATTTTTTTCATCCAGCCTTGCTTTAATGACCGGCAGCGCCCTGTTTATTATACCCGAATGGATCACAAGGCTTTCGCAGGCGTTGCAGACGCCTATACGCTGCGTTTTGGCATTAAATATGATATTGGCTGCCATATCTATATCCGCGCTCTCATCAACATAAATATGGCAGTTGCCCGAGCCGGTCTCAATAACGGGCACGGTGGAATTTTCAACTACGCTTCTGATAAGCCCTCTGCCGCCGCGCGGGATCAGGCAATCTATAACGCCGTTCATTTTCATCATCTGATTTGCGGATTCCCTTGAGGTATCGGTTACGAGCTGGATACAGTTTTCGTCAAAACCGCATTCTTTCAGTGCTGCGCGCATCGCCGCCACGATGGCGATGTTGGAATCTATTGCCTCTTTTCCGCCGCGGAGTATGACCGCGTTAGAGCTTTTCAGGCAAAGCACAGCCGCGTCCGCCGTAACATTCGGCCTGGATTCATAGATAATGCCGATAACGCCCAGCGGCACCGATACTTTCTTTATAGCAAGCCCGTTGGGCCTTTTGATCTCTTCAAGCAGTCTGCCGCACGGGTCCGGCAGGGCAATAACGTCTTCTACAGCCCCCGCGATGCCTTCTATTCTTTCTTCATTGAGCATCAGTCTGTCCAGCATACCATCCGAAAGCCCGTTTTTCCTGCCGCGTTCAAGATCCTCTTTGTTCGCGGCAATTATGGTTTTGCTGTTTTCTCTGAGCGAAGCCGCTATTGCGGCAAGCGCAGTATTCTTTTGCTGCGTTGTAACGGTTGCAAGGAAATCCTTTGCCGCAAGCGCTTTAACACCTATTTCTCTCATTTTTCCACCGCCTTAAAGTATGTACCCACATTTTCACCTTTTACGGCTTTGTAGATGTTTGTGGGCTTATTTCCGTTGATGATACATACCGGGATTCCGGCTGAAACGGCAATCTCCGCCGCGTTGATCTTTGTAATAAAGCCGCCGGTACCGCGTTTGCCGGCGCATCCGGTGACGGATTTTATCGTATCGTCTATCCGTTCCACAACGCTGATCAGCCTTGCGTTTTTATTTTCAGCGGGATTGCCGTCATAAAGCCCGTCCGTATCGGTCAGAATAACAAGCAGATCGGCATTCGTTATCTTTGCGACCGTGGCTGAAAGGCAGTCGTTATCCCCGCTTACAAGCTCCTCAACGGAAACAGAGTCATTTTCATTCACGATTGGCAGACAGTCATATTCAAGAAGCTGATTGAGCGTGTTGATCAGATGCCCTCTGCTCTCCTCATTTTCAAGCTCATCAAAGGTTATGAGAAGCTGGCTTACAACAACGTCATATTCCGAAAAAAGCCTGTCGTACAGGAACATGAGCTCGCTCTGGCCGACCGCAGCCGCTGCCTGAAGGCACTGAATATCTTTGGGCTTTTCGGCAAGCCGCAGCCTGCTCACCCCCACCGATATTGCGCCGGAGGACACGAGCACAAGCTGATGCCCCTCGTTTTTGAGATCCGAAAGCACGGAGGCAAGCTTTGCGATCAGGGCTATATTCGCCTTGCCCGTATCATGCGTAAGTGTTGAAGTTCCTATTTTAATAACGATTCGTTTTTTGCCGTTTTTGAGGTTCATAAAATTCTCCGCCTTTTCAAAAATAACAGCATTCTATAAATAACCATTTTATTATAGCAAAAAAACATTAGCAATAAAAGACTTTTTTGTATGTTTTCGGATTTTCAGGGCAAAATCCGTTTAGGGAATGTTTATAGCAAACCGAAAGGAATGATACAATGAAAAGGCGAAATATAGTCAGAATATGCTCGTTTGCTTTTTGCGCGGTAGCGGCGCTTGCCGCCTTTGCCATTATGGGAAACATAAAAAGCAACAGCTACCAAACACGTCTTGAAGCGGCATACCAGCGCAATCTTATGCAGCTTTCGGAATGCCTTGATTCCATAGAAACAAGCCTTTCCAAAAGCCAGTACGCCACATCAAGCGAAATGATGAATAAAATTTCCGGCGATCTGTATTCCGAATGCTGCACGGCAAAAAATGCGCTGTCCTCTTTGCCGATAAGCCAGCTCAATCTCACGGGCGCTTATAAATTTCTGAGCCAAGCGGGCGATTACGCGCGCTATCTTTCCGCAAAAGAACAGGTAACGCAGGAGGAGTATGACAATTTAGCGCTGCTTTTGACCTATGCGCAGGAATATTCTGATTTTGCGGACACGATCGTAAGCCGCTGCAATGCCGGCGGAAGCATCACGGATAACGAGGTAGTGCTGGAAAGCAGCGACTTGAAGGTATCTTCGTTCTCCGCCGATTTTTCAAGCGCAGAGGAAACGTTTGAGGGCTACCCCACACTGCTTTATGACGGCCCGTTTGCGGACGCCGTGCTGAACAAGGAAAGCGCAATGATAAAATCCGCAGAAAAAAAGGACCAGGACGAATGCCGAAAGATAGCTGCGGCGGCGCTGGGTGTTGACGAAGGCGGCGTTGTTTACAAAACGGAAGAGAGCGGCACCCTGCCGGCATATGTGTTCTCCTACAAGCTGTATACAATAGCCGTAACAAAAAACGGCGGATATATTGCATACATTCTTAACGAGGGCACGCCGTCCGAACAGGCAATCACGGAAGATAATGCGATCAATGTGGCAAAGGACTATCTGAACAAGATCGGCTACAGCGATATGAAAGAATCCTATTACACCGTTTACAACAATGTTTGCACAATCAATTTTGCCTATTGCAAAGACAATATAACGTATTATTCAGATCTCATCAAAGTGGGCGTTTCCCTCTCTGACGGCAATATATTCTCCCTTGAGGCGGACGGTTACCTTGTGAACCATACCGAAAGGGAAGTACCGGGATTTGCCGCCGAGCAAATCGGAGTGGAATTGAACAGCAATGTAGAGATCCTGTCCGCATCACGCTGCCTGATTCCGAAAAGCAGCGGTGTGGAAGTTTTTTGCAACGAATACCACTGCAAAAACAAAAGCACGGGGCAGGAAGTTTTGATCTATACCGATTCGGAAACCGGCGAGGAAGAAGATATCCTGCTGCTGATGTATTCGGACAACGGCACACTTACAAAATAGCCGCAACGGTAACCCCGTTTATATATAAATATTTTTGAAAGGATGCATTTTTATGAAAAAAGGCATAATTGCAGTTACGGCGGCAATCATTCTGGCCGTCTGCATATTCGCAGGCTGTACCTCTGATAACGACCGTGACACAACCACGACTACAACCACGACCACAACAACCACTGCGCAGACAACGACAACGACCACCACAAACATGGCGGAGGAAGCGATGACAGACGCGAGCGAAAATGCAAGCGAAGCGGCTTCCGACGTGGGCGACGCTATAGGTGACGCGGCAGGCGGCGCAGGAGAAGCGGCCTCCGATCTTGGCGATGCGGCAAGAGACGCACTCGGTTAATGCGGATATTGACCAGCGCATCAAAACGCCCCGCACAAGGTAAAACGCCTTGTGCGGGGCTGTTTATTATGTAGATTTTTATGATTTAATTTTCCGGTACAGGCTTTGCTGCATACAGCAGCACAACATCTCGCGAATTGATGATGCCGTCTGTATTCAGATCATAGAGCGAATCATATTGCGCACTGCCCGCCTTTTTATTGAAAGCGGCAAGCATTTCGCTCTGCGCCTCGTTGATCATAGTATTGATCTCAACATAATCCCGCGAATTGATATACCCGTCTGCATTCAGATCATACACGGGATCATAAGCACTATCCGTTTTGGAAGCGCCGAACGCGGAAAAGAAATCCGCCTGTCTTTCCGATTCGCTGCATACAAAATCGCCCGTGATGCTCTCGGAACATTTTGAACAGGTATAAACGGTGCTTCCCGGCTCAAGCCAGGTCGGTCTCTGAACATGCGCCTCGTATTCATGGATACAGTTGACGATCTCAAACTTTGCCTGAACGGGGTGACCCATATAATGAGCCGTGACCGTGTGCGTGCCTACGGTTGCGGCGCAATCCGAAAGATCCAGAATAATATCGCAGCCGTTAAGCGAGGCAATGGAGCTGTTTTTTCCTATCCATTCATACAGCTTGCCGTCCGCATAGACCACGCGCAGGCTCAGATCCTGCAAAAGCTGCTGCGGGCTGTACGCCGAAAGCTCATAAACGCCGGCATTTTTACTGCCTTTTACATAAAGATGCAGATAATCGCTGTTCGGAACCGCATCGGACGGTGTACTCGTCATCCAAACAGAAAACGGGCCGCTGGAATCATAATAGCCGTTCGTATACGCGAACTCATAATAATACGTTACGCCCTTTTCAAGATACGCCGTATGGCTGTAGATATAGCGCAGATCCTCGTTGATCTCCGCCGGGGCATAGCTTGCGGACAGCAGATTATCCTGCGCGTCATACAGCTCCGTTTTCATCTTTTTTCTGGAGGATACGGTAACGGTATACTCCGCCGAATACTGCGGCGTAAACGAGCAGCGGTAATAATACTTCCAATTATCACCGTGGAAAAAATCGCTTGTGCCGGTGGTCAGATCAAGCTGTGAAAACAGCGCGAGGTAAAGGCCGTCATACTCTATGGGCGTTGTGGGAAAATAAGAGGCGGCGGACGCAGTTATGCCATACGGTAAAACTGCCGTTGTTAATAAAAACAACAGCGCCGTTAAAACAGCCAGCCTTTTTTTCATTTTCCTCACCCTTAAACGATTAAACAAAAGGGCGCCCGCTGAGAGGCGCCCGAAAAACAGATAAGATTATTCCTGAGATTCGCCGTCTGATTCGGGCTCATCTTCGATCTCAAATTCAAGAAGTTCTCCGCAGGCGGGGCATTCGATGCTGCCCTCCATAACGGTATCCTCATCAACTGTAAATTCCTCGCCGCATGCAGGGCAGGTTATGGCATAGTCGCCCTCCTCGCCGTCGTCACAGCAGCAATCGCAATCATCGCACTCGGAAAGGTAATCCTCTACCTCTGCAAGGTCATCGTCAATGCCGTCCACCTGCTCGGCAAGAAGATCCATATCCTCGTTTACATCGTCAATATCCTCAATGATATTTTCAAGAACCTCAACGATCGCCTTGAACATTTTTGTGTCTTTCTTATCATCGTCAAAATCAAGGCCGTCAAGCAAGCCCTTAAGATATCCTAAGCTTTCTGCGGTATTCATAAATAAATCCTCCCTGAAAAATTATGCGCGTTCCATATATTCGCAGGTTCTTGTGTCCACGCGGATCTTATCGCCCTCGTTGATGAAAAGAGGCACTCTGATCTCCGCACCCGTTTCAAGCGTGGCGGGCTTTAATGTATTTGTTGCCGTATTGCCCTTGAAGCCGGGATCTGTTTTGGTTACCTCAAGCGTAACGAAGGTAGGCGGCTCCACACCGAACACCTTGCCCTTATAGGAAAGAACGCGGCAGACATCGTTTTCCTTAACGAATTTAAAATTATCACTGAGATCGCTTTGCGCAACGGGAACCATATCAAAGGTCTCCTGATCCATGAAGTAATAGATTCCGTCATCGTTATAGGAATAGACCATATCCTTTCTTTCGATATAAGCGGTTGGGAATTTTTCCGTTGGATTAAAGGTTCTTTCAACAACGGAACCCTGGATCACGTTTTTGATCTTTGCCCTTACGAAAGCAGCGCCCTTGCCCGGCTTAACATGCTGGAACTCAACGATCTGATAGACCTGGCCGTCCATCTCAAAAGTTACGCCGTTTCTGAAATCGCCTGCTGATACCATAATATAACCTCCAAAGTTTATAAATCTTTATTCATAATACGATTTTATTTTATAATATTTCAAGTAATAAATCAATACCCATTTTGTAGCTGTCTTTTCCGTAGCCACAGATCTGCTTTTTGCAGACTTCCGTTATTACGGAAACTTTTCTGAAATCCTCACGGTTGTGAATATCGCTCATATGCACCTCAACAAAAGGCAGATAATCGCTTACGGATTCAATGGCGTCCCGTATTGCATAGGAATAGTGTGTGAATGCGCCGGCGTTTATCACAACGCCGTCATACTCCTCCCTGCTCTGCTGTATCATATCAATGATATCGCCTTCATGGTTGGACTGAAAAAAGCTCACCTTGGCGCCGCGCGCTTTGCCGTATATCTTAAGCTCCTCATTGATCGCCTTAAGCGTTTCACTGCCGTACACGTCTTTTTTTCTGATCCCGGTCATATTCAGATTAGGGCCGTTTAAAACAAGTATTTTTTTCATAACAAACGCCTTTCAAGCCTTAATAAAGAAAAATCAAGGGGAACGAAAAGCGCGTTCCCCTTTTGCATTTTATGTAGCTTATTTATACTTTCTTTTGCGAGCAGCCTCGCTCTTCTTTTTACGAGCAACGGAAGGCTTTTCATAATGCTCTCTTTTACGTACTTCCTGAATAATGCCGTCACGAGAAGTCTGCCTTTTAAAACGGCGGATAGCGCTGTCAAGAGATTCATTTTCTTTAATTCTGACCTGGCTCACTTAAATTCCCTCCCTCCGACCTGATGTCAGGGGTATTAGCAAATTTTGAATATTTTTTGAATATCCGCAGAAAATTATAATCAAATCGGACTGAATTGTCAAGCATTTTAGCAAATAATGTATAAAAAAGAGGTATAAACGCGCATGATACTGACTTTACACACAGCCCGGCGGCGTTTTGCGTATCATTTGCTCAGACTTTTGTGGTTGAGCCGAAGCCGCCGTCCCTTACGCCGCTTGCTTCATCATCTGCGGTTATACCGAACGGAAGGAAAATGCCCTGCGCAAAGCCTTCGCCGGCTGAGAGCGCAACGGTATGCCCGCCGTCATGCGCGTCGCAGGAAAGCTTTATCATAATATGCCCCTCGTTTGAGGAGTTATAGTAATCCGCGTCGATGATACCCACGGTATTATCGAGCTGCACTCTGTGCTTAAAGCCCAGCCCGGAGCGCGGAAAGATCTGGAGCACCCAGCCGTCCTCCATCTTTGCCCTTATGCCTGTTGGGATAAGGGTGCTTTCGCCTTTTTTAAGTGTGATATCCGCCGGCGCGTAAAAATCATAGCCTGCCGAACCGGAGGTTGCCCTCTGCGGCAGCTTGATACCGTCGTATACCGCCCTTACGTTTTCACAATCGGGAAAATTCTTTTTAAAATCAGCCTCAAACTGAGCGAAGCTCACCTTTTCAAATTCAGCAATTCTCTGCATAATATGACCGCCTTTAAAATACTTTTAGATATTTTAACATTTCGGGCGGTATATTTCAATACAAAACGGAAAAAAGCGGCCCCGAAGGACCGCCCGGCACGTTGAGGCGCGCCTTAGTCTATATCAAAGTCCGAATGAAACGGAAAGCGCTTCGTTCACCTTGCCCATATCGCCCACGTCAAGAGCGCCCATTTTCTCCCGCAGGCGGCGCTTGTCGATCGTGCGCACCTGCTCAAGCAGCACGATGCTGTCCTTGGCAAGCCCGCAGTGGCCCGCGTCCACCTCAATATGCGTAGGAAGATTGGTCTTATCCTTTTGGCTGGTAATGGCGGCGGCTATTACGGTTGGTGAAAATCTGTTTCCCACATCATTCTGAACTATAAGCACGGGCCTGATTCCGCCCTGCTCTGAGCCCACAACGGGGCTGAGATCGGCATAAAAAATATCGCCGCGTTTTACGTTCATAATTATCACCTTTGTTTTATTTTTTATTCCGTTAATAGTTTTGCCTTGAATTTCCTGTTTTAAACATCTTCGTTTCATTATATGCCCAAAAACTTTTTTAGCTAAGCGGCATATTATGTACTGAGGTGAAATTATGTTGTTTTCACTTTGAAAAAAGCCGCTGTGGGAATCGAACACAGCGGTAATTGCAAAGGAGATTCATTATGTTTAAATATGAAGAAACATTTAATCCTTCGTTTTTGAAAAAAGCGAAGTGCGATATTCCGGCGCCGCTGCCTGACGACGCAACCGTTGCCATGGCATACGTACCGTTTCAGCAGGAGCCCGTGCTTTATGACGATACGATGACGGGTCTTAACGCGGGCACGATATTTCCGGAGCTTAACAAACCGTTTTGCGGAAAGGGAGCGTAAGTATGAACAGGGAAAAAATGTTATTAAAGCTCTCCGCCGCGCAGTTTGCAATGTGGGAGATGCGCGTTTATCTGGATACGCATGAAAACTGCCCCGAGGCAAATAAACTATATGAAAAGTACACTGCCGAATTCAGCAAGCTGAAAAGGGAATTTGAGGAGAAATTCGGCCCCATAACACTTGGAGAAAATAACAGCGACGAATGGCTGAAAGACCCGTGGCCGTGGGATAACGACTGCTGAATCCCTACGTAACCGGCTGCAAAGCAGCTTTATCCGCTACGGCAAACACTTCGTAAAAAAGGCGGGGCGCTTCTGTGCTCCGCCGCAGACTGTCGATAAAGTCGGCTGAGCCGCGTGATATACTTTACTTGTTCAAAGCAAAGAAAAAATAGAAAACAGCAGAAAAGCAACTTAATTGCAAACAAATAACACGTATAAAAACAGTTAAATGGCGCACGAACCAAGTGTTCATGCGCCATTTGCGCTTTTCGTTTTTTGCTCGGGGGCAGTACCGTTGTACGGCACCCGCTCGCAAGAAAACGAA
>URED01000005.1 GCA_900546785.1 uncultured Oscillospiraceae bacterium
AAGAGGTCAAAAGGATGTATTTTGTTCACTTTCTTTCCATGTGTAAATTCAAAGCCGTTATCCGTTTGTATTGTATTGGGCGCATAATGGAAATAGAGGAACGCTCTCTTTACAAAATCTATTGTTGAATAACTGCTTTGTTCAAGATAAGGATAAATGAACCGCTCTCTTGTCGCTTCTTCCAACATTGTGTATTGATAAAACTTTTGCCCGTCTTTACCGGCGTAACAGACTTGCGGCACATATTTTACATCCAGCTGCCATTTGATTCCCAACTCTGTCGGCGTGTCATATTTACCGTTATGCTTGGATTTTTTCTTTGTTGATTCGGCTTTTTTGCGGTAACCGAGTTTAATAAATTGTCTGTACAGTGAGCCTATGTGCCGGCTGTAGCCTTTTTCCGTTCGCAGCTTGCCATACAGCTCGCTGACAAATATATTGGGGTTGCGCCTGTGATAATCCTTTATCCATTTGATTTCTTCTTCTGTATGCGCATTTGGGTGTTTTGAAATCGGTCTGTGTGATTTGTCCGTTAGGGATTCTTCCGTACCGTCGTATTTCCTGTTCCAGCGCATCAGCGATGATTTTGATATGTGATACCTTCGGCATACAAATTCTATGTCTTTTGTTTGCCTGTACAATTTCACCGCATATATTCTTGTTGTTATTTGGTGTGGACAATATCTCTTGTTTTGTGTTATACTATTCATGCGATTGAGTCCTTTCCAGATAGCTTAGGTTTGTGGTTATTCTTATTCTATCTTTTCTCAATCGCTTTTTCTATACATTTTTTTCTTTTTCGGTGTCACATCTATTGTAACGCTACATGCAAATAACGGGCCGCCAAAATTTATGCTTGCAATAACGGCAAAACTATATTATAATATATGGCATAAAGAAACGCGACGACGAAGAAAAGTAATCCGGCACAGCCCTTTTCAGAGAGCGGGGACGCGGCTGAAAGCCCCGCAAAGGCGCACCGGGTGAAGTTCCCTTTTGAGCGGCCGTGCCGAAAGCAAACGCAACTAAGCGCGGACGAAGCGAGCCCCGTTAACGGCTCAAAGAGTGTTTGCTTGGATCTATCTATGCAAAAATTAGGGTGGTACCGCAGGTATGATAACAATACTTGTCCCTTGTACGGGGACAGGTATTTTTTTGTTCCCGAATTCAGATTCAGAAAGGAAGATACGATGAAGACCCAGCTTGAAGAAATCAGGAAAGCCGCTGCCGAGGCGCTGGAAGCGGCGGACTCAGCCCAGCAGATCGAAGAAGCAAGAATCAAATATCTGGGCAAAAAGGGCGAACTGACCGCCATTTTAAAACAGATGGGCAAGCTTTCCGCAGAGGAAAGACCCGTGATCGGTCAGCTTGCGAACGAGGTGCGCGCCGATATTGAGAGCAAGATCGCAGAAAAGAGCGCGCAGATCAAAAAGAACGAGCTTGAAAAAAGGCTGCTCGGTGAAAAGATAGACGTTACCATGCCGGGCAAAATGCCGCAGATCGGCCACAAGCACCCGCTGACCATTGTGCTTGACGAGATCAAAGAGATCTTTATGGGCATGGGCTTTGACATTGCGGAAGGGCCTGAGGTTGAGTACGATTACTACAACTTTGAGGCGCTCAACATTCCCAAGGACCATCCTGCGCGCGACACACAGGACACGTTTTATATTGACGACAATATCGTTCTGCGCACGCAGACCTCGCCGATGCAGATCAGGTTTATGGAAAACCACGAACCGCCGTTTCGAATGATCGCGCCGGGACGTGTATTCCGCTCAGACGCCGTTGACGCCACACACTCCCCTCTTTTCAACCAGATCGAGGGGCTTGTGGTGGACAAGGGCATCTCCATGGCAGACCTGAAAGGCACGCTGGAAACCTTTGCCAAAAGGCTTTACGGAGAGAACACCAAGATCAGGCTGCGCCCGCACCACTTTCCTTTTACGGAACCGAGCTGCGAGATAGACGTATCCTGCTTCAAATGCGGCGGCAAGGGCTGCCCGATGTGCAAGGGCGAGGGCTGGATAGAGATACTCGGCGGCGGCATGGTGCACCCGAAAGTGCTGAAAAACGGCGGCGTTGACCCCGACGAGTACAGCGGCTTTGCATTCGGCATCGGCCTTGAAAGACTTGTTATGTTCCGCTTTAACATAGACGATATGCGTTTGCTTTTCGAAAACGATCTTAGATTTTTAAGTCAGTTTTAAGGGAGGTGCTGCAAAATGATCTTATCAAGAAAATGGCTGCAGGATTATGTGGATACAAAGGATATTTCAGACAAGGAATTCTGCGACGCGATGACGCTTTCCGGCTCCAAGGTTGAGGAATACAAGGTTGAGGGAAGCGAACTTGAAAACATCGTGGTCGGAAAAATAAATGCGCTTGAACGCCACCCGGATTCCGACCATCTTTGGATATGCAGCGTTGACGTTGGCGAAAAAGAAGATTACCAGATCGTAACGGGCGCGCAGAATCTGAGCGTAGGCGATTATGTACCTGCCGCCCTGCCCGGTGCAACGGTGTATAACAGAAAAGAACACTGCCTTGAAAAAATAAAGAAAGGCAAGCTGCGCGGCGTTGAATCAAACGGCATGCTCTGCTCTTTTGACGAGCTTGGGCTTACGCAAAACGATTTTCCTTACGCGGCGGCGGACGGCATCTTTGTTCTGGGAGACGACTGCGAGCATACGCCCGGAACGGATATACACGAGGCGATCGGCTACAACGACACCTGCGTTGAATTTGAGATCACCTCAAACAGAAGCGACTGCATGTCCGTTTCCGGCCTTGCACGCGAGGCGGCGGCTACCTTTGAAAGGAAATTCACGCTTCCCGAGCCGCAGGTAAAGCCCGGTCACGGCGATGTGAACGAGCATCTTAAAGTAGCGATCTTTGAACCCGAAAAATGCTACAGATATTCGGGCGCCGTTGTTGAAAACGTAAGGGTAAAGGAAAGCCCGCGCTGGCTTAGGGAAAGGCTGCGCGCGAGCGGCGTAAGGCCGATCAGCAATATCGTTGACATAACGAACTATGTTATGCTGGAATACGGCCAGCCGATGCATGCGTTTGACCTGCGTTTTCTGGAGGGCAACGAAGTAAACGTAAGAAACGCCAAAAACGGTGAAAAGATCACAACGCTGGACGGCGTTGAACGAGAACTCAATGATTCCATGCTTGTAATTGCCGATAAAAACAAGCCCGTTGCCGTTGCCGGCGTTATGGGCGGCGAATACAGCGGGATCATGGAGGACACCACGACGATCGTTTTTGAATCCGCCTGCTTCAACGGCATCTCCGTAAGGCGCACGGCAAAGGCGCTCGGCATGCGCACAGAGGCTTCCAGCAGATATGAAAAGGAGCTTGATCCCGGCGCTACGATGCGCGCGCTGAAAAGGGCGCTTGAACTTGTGCAGGAGCTTGACGCGGGCGACGTTGTAAACGGCGTTGTGGACTGCTTTGTAAAGCCGAAAGCGCCTGTTCAGGTTAAATTCGACTATAAATGGATCAATGATTTCATCGGTATCGACCTCAGCGAAGACGAACAGAAAAAGATACTTGAAAGACTTGAATTCACCTTTGACGGCGATATGCTGACGGCGCCGTCTTTCAGAAATGACATTGAGCATATTGCCGATATTTCTGAGGAAGTTGCGCGTTTTTACGGCTACCACAACATTCCGAACAGAATGCTCAGCGGCGTTGCGATCGGCAAGCTGACGGAGAGCCAGAAGTTTATTAAGCTGATCAATGAAACGCTGATCTCCTGCGGGTGCAGTGAAATATCCACTTTCAGCTTCATCAGCCCCAAGGCATATGACAAGATCAGGCTCAGCAAGGACAGCCCGCTCAGGAATTCCGTTACGATCCTGAATCCGCTCGGCGAGGACACAAGCATCATGCGCACGACGGTGCTGCCCTCTATGCTGGAGGTGCTTGCAAGAAACTACAACCACAAGAACAGCAGCGCCTGCCTTTACGAGATCGGCACGGTCTATGAGCCGACCGAGGCCGGCAAGCTGCCTGTTGAAAGGCAAAAGGCGGTTATCGGCATATACGGCGACGGCGCGGATTACTACGCGCTTAAGGGCATAGCGGAAAAGCTGCTGGAAGTGCTGAACACGGCGGAATACGATATCGTACCCGTAAGCGACGCTCCCACATTCCACCCCGGCAGAACGGCGCAGTTCAGGATCGGAGACAAGGTGCTTGCAACGCTTGGCGAGGTACACCCCGAGGCGGCGGAAAATTACGGCATCGGCGAAAGAATTTACATTGCCGAGATCGATGTTGAGACCGCTTTTGAAAACAGACGCGCCGCAAGAACGCACAAACCTTTGCCGAAATTCCCGGCAGTTACGCGCGACCTTGCCTTTGTTTGCGACAGGGATATACCCGTTCTTACGCTGCAAAAGGAGATCAGCAATGCAGTCGGCAAAACGCTGGAGCGCGTAAAGCTGTTTGACGTTTACGAGGGCGAGCAGATAGAGAGCGGCAAAAAGAGCGTTGCCTTTAACATTCAGATGAGAAGCGCGGATAAAACGCTTACGGACGAAGAGGCGGACGCGGCGGTAAAACGTGTGCTGAAAGCCCTTTCAAAGCTGGGTATCACCCTCAGAGCGTGACGAATATCGGACTGCCGCAGGTCAAAATTAATATATTTAAAAATTTTTGTTGTAATTATCTTAATTTTTGTATATAATGGACTTGTATATTAAGTGTAGGAGGTGGACTTTACTGTGAAAGACAAAACGATGACTTTTAAGCTCGGCGACGACCATGAGGATTATATGCGAGAGACGCTTACACAGGTTTTTGACGCGCTTAAGGAAAAGGGCTATAACCCCATTAATCAGATAGTCGGCTACATCTTATCCGAGGACCCGACTTACATTACTACGCACAACAACGCGCGCAGCCTGATCCGCAGAATAGACAGAGACGAGCTGCTGGCTGAAATGGTAAAGTCATACCTCAACAATTAATTTGCGGCTGAAAATCATTAAAGGAGGGTTTACTTTGGCAGAAGAAAAAGGCGCTCCCCTCACCTACAAGGGCAAGCCTCTCGTAAGATGCGGCAAGGATATCTACCTTGGCAGCATGAGTGATCCGTATGTTGCGTGCTTTCGCGTACAATCCGAAAAGGATTTTGAAAACATGACGCTTTCCGGCAAAGTGCTCGTGCAGATTCTGAAAACGGATCCCGAGCTGAGCCCCAAAGAAAAGGTTGTTAAAAAGACCGAAAAGGAAGGTCTTTACAACGCGCTTGACATCGGCTCCATATGGCTTGAGAGAGAGCTTAAAAAGTAAATGATTGCCTTTGGCAAAACATAAGGCCTGTACGGTTAAAACCGTACAGGCCTTTTTACTTACATATAAACATCAGCAAAGAGAGCGGATGATCTCTTCCATCTCTTCCATATGCTTTTCCATATCGGCAACAAGCGCGAACTGATTTCTTGCGCGCACAAGATTGTGCTGAGGATAAGCTGTTTTAAAATATGTATCTCCGTTCAGGTAATCCGTAAGAAAGCGCATACCGCACTCAAAAGTCATCAGCAGAGCGGAAAAGGCAAGATTATCTTTTTCACACCGGGTAAGGCTCTGCCCTGCCTCGGACAAAAATCCCTCAGCGTATGCTTTGAAATAATCAAGATCTATTGAAACTTTATCAAGATCAGGCTCGTCCTCCGCCGCAGTATTTGCACCGAAGCGGATAGAATCGCCAAAGTCATACAGCGCAAGGCCGGGCATAACCGTATCCAGATCGATAACGCATACCGCTTTTGTGCTGTTCGCGTCAAACATAACGTTATTCAGCTTTGTATCATTATGCGTTACGCGGGTGGGAAGCTGATTCTGCGCCGCAAGATCCACAAGACGCGAGCAATATGACTTTCTGGAAGTTACAAATTCTATCTCTTTACCGCATGTATGCGCACGTTTTGCGGCATCATTCGTTACTGCGGGCAGGAATTCATAATCGTATCTGTACTGCGTATTATGAAAATTCGGTATCGTTTCATAAAGCGTATCCGCCGGGAAATCCGAAAGGAGCCGCTGGAATTTTCCGAAAGCAACGCCGCTTTGGCCAAAGAGCTCGGCGCTGTCCACGCTGTTGTAGCTTACGGAATCCGTAACAAAAACATATGCCCTGTAAAAATCGCCGGCAGAGGTTTTGTAATACTTCTGCCCGTTTTTGGTTTTTATGAAATGGAGCGTTTCGCGGTTTTCATCGCCACCGTATTTTTTTATCTCTTTTCTGAGATACGAGGTAACGCTGAAAATATTCTCCATAAGCTGATCTATATCTTTAAAGACATTTGGGTTTATCTTTTGAACCACATATTTCCATTCACTGCCTTTGTCATCAAACTTGGCAAGATAGGTTGTATTTATATGGCCGGAACCGAAAAGCTCACAGCTGACAAGATTGCCTTTAAAATTAAACTGTTCTAAGACTTTATTCAAGATATGCAAGAAAATTCCTCCTCACCGGGGCTGCTGCCCGTTTCATAATTTTAACATATATACATGCTTTTGTAAACCGTTTTTGGTAAATTAAGAGCCCCCTGCCGCATGGAGCAAGGGGCTCTTAACAAAGGAGATATATAGGACACTATTCACGCCTTAAAGCGTCAATAGGACTCATCTTTGCAGCCTTTTTTGCGGGATAGATGCCGAAGAACAAGCCAACGCCGCAGGAAAAAAGGAGCGCAACGGCTATGATCCAGAAGTTGATATTAGGCGATATATTAATAATAGAGCACGCGATATAAGCGCCCGAAATACCGATCACAAGCCCTATAACGCCGCCTATCAGACAAAGGATTACGGATTCCGTAAGGAACTGCATGGTGATGTTTCTTGTTTTTGCGCCGAGCGATTTTCGAATACCGATCTCCCGCGTTCGTTCGGTTACAGAGACCAGCATGATATTCATTACGCCTATACCGCCGACAATCAGTGAGATGGCCCCGACGCAGGCTATAAACGCCGTAAGCACGGAAACGATGATATCTACAAGCTCAACATAAGTTGCCATATCCTCCGCAGTATAAAGATCATTGGAATAATTGCCGTGAGCCGCTTTAAGGTAATTGACGGCGGCATTTCCGATGGCATCGTTATTCGCGCCGTCCTCACCTATAACGAAAACAGATGAAACCGTAGGATCGGAACCGGTAAGCTGCGTAAGCGTAGTACAAGGCATAAACAGGGCAATCGTAAGCTTATCGCCTGTTTGAAACATCTCGCCGATACCGCTGCTGCCGCCGACGCTGTTTATAAGCGCGTCTATATCCGCAACGCCGCAGAGCCTGACCTTCATTGTGCTGCCGGAGGAGGTTACGGTAATATTCTGACCCACAACATCTTCATAACCGAAAGCCATTTCGGCGCTGCTGGTGCCTATAACGGCAATGGGATTGGAGGCGTTATACTCCTCCTCCGTAAAAAATCTGCCGTATTTGGCGCCGTCCTCAAACAAAAACTGAATATCTGCGTTGACGCCGATCACCATGACCGTAGCTTCCGTTGCAGTGGAATCTATCGTTGCGTTTGCAAAGCCCATCATCATGGGCGAACAGCGCTCTACGCCGTTTACTCTGTTTTTAATATTATCAATATCGTCAAGCGTAATGTAATCGTTGTCCGTCGCCTGCGTTGTATCTACAGATACCATTACGGCGTTTGAACCCATATCCTCTATAAGTGAAACGATATAATCACGCACGCCCGTACCCGCGCCGATGATCATAATAACGGAGCTTATGCCGATGATGATACCGAGCATCGTAAGCAGCGAGCGCATCCAGTTTGCGCGGATACATTTAATTGCAATTTTAAAACTTTCAGAAATATTCATATCAAAGCCCCGATTAGTTAGACGTTATCCGAACCTCAAATGTATCCTCTTCATAATCGGAAGAAGGCGTGGCGACGATCTGATCACCTACCTGAAGGCCGCTTGTTACCTGATATTCCGAATCGGAAACGGCACCCGTTTCAATGAGTGTTTTGGAAACCGTACCTTCTTCTTCATTATAAAGGTAAACATATGTGCCCGTTCTCTCCAGAACGATAGATTCGATCGGAACGGTAACGATATTTTTATAATCGCCTACAGAGATCTCCACATCGGCGTCAAAACCGGCAATGATATTTTCGTCTGTATCTTCAACGGAAACAATAACTTCAACGCCGGCGCCCGTAGAGGTAAGACTTGAAAGGCCGCTGATGCCGGCAACGGAAGAGCCGAGGCTGTCAAGCAAAGAGCTGTCTGAACCTCCCGTTGCTGTAGGCGCCTTTGAAATAACCTCGCCGGAATAAGTACCGTAAGCAGAGGTAATTGTAGCCGGCATTCCGACTTTTACCTTATGGATATCATATTCGCCGAGTGAGAGTGTAACGACCATAGAATCAAGATTTTCAAGCGTGATTCCGGCGGAAAGCATGCTCGTTTGCTCGCCGGCATAAATATCGCAGGAGGTTATCGTGCCGTCAAAAGCGGCGGTCCAGCCGGCTTCAAGCTCTTCGCCCGCTTCGGAAACGATATCCAGCGCACTCTTCGCTGAATCCATAACCTGTTTTTTTGCATAAACTGTATCGTCTGACGCATTGAGCTGATAAATCTGCTGCTGCGCATACAGAGCGGCAAGCTGAAGCTCAAGCGCGGCAAGCTGAATATTGGGGCTGGATGCAAAGGATTCGCCTACCGCAGACCAGTCTATGGCTGCTACGGCGGATTCAATCATTTCTACGGCTACACCGCTTTCTATGATAAGCTCTGTTTCTTCAATAAGGCCCTCTCTTATAGCCTGAGAAACGGCATCGCCCACAGCCTGTGCGATCTTTTCAGGCGCGTAGTTGCCGCTGCTCAGTTCAGAAGATATCTGCTCCATAACAACGCGCACAAGCTCATTCGTCTGCTGAACGTCATCGGAAAGGGACGTGATCGTTTCAACAAGATCGGTAACAGCCTGCATAACGCCTTCAATTGTCGCCGGATAACTCACCGACTCTGAAGTGGTTAATTCAGATGTGGTCTCTGTTGACGGCTCGGTCGGCTGAGAAGCCGGCTGCGTTGTAGTAGTTGTGGTGGTGGTTGTTGTTCTGGTTGTAGTCACGGTAGGTCTTGCAGTTGTTTGTGCAGTTTCACCGCCTGCCTTTTCCACCTGCGCTTCAAGATCCGCGATTCGGTCATTCAGCGCGTTGAGGTTTGACTTTGCCGTGCTTTGGGTTTCAACAGACTGAAGATAGGAGCTTCTTGCCTGCTGGTAAGTACTGTTGAGACTGCTGATCTGCTCATCAAGGCCGGAAGTATCGAAGGTTGCAAGAAGATCGCCCTCCTTGACCTGATCTCCGGTCTGCACAAACACCTCTTTAACCGTTGCAACCGCGCCGACTTTATATTCCCTTTCCATTCCGGCGGACACGGTGCCGGTAGCGTTTACGCTTTCATTGATTTCGCCGGTGCCGATGGTGGTAAGCGTTACGGCGGTTTTCTGATTAGAGCTTGCCGCCACGCCGATCACAGTGCCGATGATTGCAACTACAAGCACGATGCAGACGGCGGCAATGATTTTTTTTGTTTTACTGCTTTTCTTAATAGTAGCCATTTCCAAGACCTCTGAAAACAAAATATATAAGGGGCGAGCGAGAAAATTGCGCACTTCCCCACATCACCCCTATAGTATAATTCCTCTTTGTATAAATGTCAACAACTAATTGTAAATTTTTATGATTTTTAACCTTTCGTTCACAATTCGTTTTTTTGCGACGCCGCAAGCGCGCGCTTTCCTATATCTTTTCTGTAATGCTTGTTGTCAAAATCAATCTGATCGACCGCCGCATACGCTTTATCGAGCGCCGTCTGAAGATCAGCGCCAAGCGCCGTTACGCCGAGCACTCTGCCGCCGGAGGTAACAAGTATACCGTCCTTGAGCGCCGTGCCTGCGTGATATATGGTTACGCCGTCAAGCTGACCGTTTGTAAGCCCGGTGATCTCCAGACCCTTCGGGTAAGATTTGGGATAACCGCCGGAGGCAATAACAACGCAGGCGCAGGCTTCGTCCGACCATTCGATCTCAAGATCGGATAACGTTTCCGTATTGATCGCCTCAAAAATATCCATGATATCCGTTTTAAGGCGCGGCAGAACGACCTGCGTTTCGGGATCGCCGAAGCGGCAGTTATACTCTATGACCTTAGGCCCCTTGGGCGTGATCATAAGCCCGAAATACAGACAGCCCTTGAACGTTCTGCCCTCTTTGTTCATGGCTTCTATCGTGGGGATAAAGATCTTTTGCATACACGCCTCGGCAACCTCAGGCGTGTAATACGGATTTGGGGAAACGGTACCCATACCGCCGGTATTCAGCCCCTTATCGCCGTCCAGCGCGCGCTTATGATCCATGGACGAGACCATGGGCTTTACGCATTTGCCGTCCGTAAACGCAAGCACGGAGACCTCCGGCCCGGTAAGATACTCCTCTACGACTACCTTATTGCCACTTTCGCCGAATATCTTATCCTCCATGATCTCCTTGACGCCGGCCTCAGCCTCTTCAAGCGTTTCGGGGATGATAACGCCCTTGCCGAGCGCAAGACCGTCTGCCTTGATAACGGTGGGAAATTCGTTTTTCTCTTTAATATATGTAATAACGTCCGCCGGGTTGTCAAAAACCTTATATTGCGCTGTTGGAATATTGTATTTGAGCATAAGATCTTTTGAAAACACCTTGGAGCCTTCTATGATCGCCGCAGCGGCATTGGGGCCGAATGTGGCAAAGCCCGCATTGTTCAGCGCGTCCACCATGCCCATGACGAGCGGATCATCCGGCGCTACAACAACAAAATCCGCGCTGATCTTTTTGGCAAGATCAACAACGCCGTCAATATCCGTTGCCGAAACGGGATAACACGCCGCGTCATACGAAATGCCGCCGTTGCCTGGGCAGCAGGCGATCTCCGTAACTTTGGGAGATTCCTTTATCTTTCTGATGAGCGCGTGCTCGCGGCCGCCGCCGCCGACTACAAGAACTTTCATATTTACACTGCCTTTCTAAACACAGTAAGGGGGTCGCAATGCCCCCTCGTTTGTAATTGTTATTTATTCTTATTGATGATCCTGGTTTCCTCCGCTTTGGTTTGAAGATCTATAAAGCGGGTGAAAAGGGATACTTTATTATCTGCATTGAGATGATCCCAAACAGAAGAAGTGAACACATCAATATCATCCGTATCTACGCGAACGGGTACCGGCTCGCCCTCAAAGGACGGGATAGGATCGCCGTCGCACTTATACGTATGGATAAAATGCGCAAGCCCTGCTTCTGCCGGGTATTCAAAAAAGAAACGCAGGCACTGCGGCTTGCCCATATTGGATTTGAGTATGGACAGCACATAATCTCCGTTCGGCTTGACCACGCCGGATATTCTGGGCGTATAATTGGGTGCGTCCGGCTCAAATTCACGTGTGAGCAGCGCATGGCGGTAGCAATGCCCGTCTTTCATATAATCATAGATGGTATCGGTCTGATCTCCGTTTGTAACGATCGTTTTGCCGTCCAGCTTAAGAACGGGATTGTAGATGATCAGGCTGGGATCCGTCATTTTGGATTCGTCAAAAGCCTTGGTGCGGATACCGCCGCGGTCATTTTCCTCAAAAATTCTGTTGCGGCTGTTTTCACTTCTGCCCATAATGAAATACGCGATAACAGCGCACCTGCCGTTCGGAGTCCGCCCCAAAACGATGCCCCTGCCGGGATAGGAATTATCTGAAAGAAGTTGTGCAAGATCTTTAATTTCCATATTCTCACCTTAAATAATTTCTGTTTTATTTCCGATTATTTTTATGCGTCCCTGGCAAAAGAGAGAGACCGCCTCGGGAAGTATCTTCCATTCACATTCCTGCATAACTCTTTTTTGCAGGATCTCCGGCGTATCCCCGTTTAAGACGGGAACTGCCTTTTGCAGGATGATCGGGCCGCCGTCGCACTCCTCGGTAACAAAATGAACGGTTGCGCCGGTAAGCTTGACGCCTTTTTCCAGCGCCGCCTCATGCACGTGCAGACCGTAATAGCCCTTGCCGCAGAAAGACGGAATAAGCGCCGGGTGAACGTTCATCATTTTCCCGGGAAATGCCTTTACGATCTGTTCGTCAAGGATCGTCATAAACCCGGCATAGACTACAAGATCCGCATGGCGCGCCTGAAGCTCCTTTGTGACGGCAGCGGTGTAGGAACGGATATCCGGGTAATCGGCACGCGCGATGACCACGGTATCTATGCCGTTTTTTTCCGCGCGTTCAAGCGCATACACGCCGGGCTTTGAAGAGATCACGCAGGTGATCCTGCCATTTTGGATCTCTCCCCTTTTCTCCGCGTCGATCAGCGCCTGAAGATTGGTGCCGCCGCCGGAAACGAGCACTGCTATATTCAGCATAGTTCAACACCCGTTTCGCCCGCTTTAATCTCGCCGATCACCGCCGCCTGCTCGCCGCAGGCATTTAAAACGGAAACAGCTTCATCGGCTTTATCCGCGTCAACGGCAATCACAAGACCGGTGCCCATATTAAATGTATTATACATATCCCTTTCCGGGATAGCGCCTATCTTCTGAATCAGATCAAATATCGGTCTTTTAAAGCATTTGTCTTTTTCTATAACCGCGGTAAAGCCGTCTTTCAGCATACGCGGCACATTTTCGTAAAAACCGCCGCCCGTGATATGGGAAATCGCGTTGACCTGCACGCTTTCCATCAGCTTCAAGAGCGGTTTTACATAGATCCTTGTCGGCGTTAAAAGCTCCTCGCCGAGGGGCTTATCAAGCTCGTCATATTTTTTGCCTATGGTCTTTTCACTGATGTCAAACACTTTTCTTACAAGCGAAAAGCCGTTTGAATGCACGCCTGATGACGCAACGCCAATCAGCGCGTCGCCGGCTTTCAGTTTATCGCCGGATACGAGCTTATCCTTTTCACCGATGCCTACTGTGAAGCCGGCAAGGTCGTATTCCTCATCCGGCATCAGGCCGGGATGCTCGGCAGTCTCGCCGCCGACGAGCGCACAGCCTGCCTGCACGCAGCCGTCCGCCACGCCCTTGACGATCTGCTCTATCTTTTCGGGATAGTTTTTGCCGCAGGCGATATAATCAAGGAAAAAGAGCGGTTTGGCACCGCTGCACGCAACATCGTTCACGCACATGGCAACGCAGTCTATACCGATGGTATCGTGCTTATCCATAAGGAACGCGAGTTTAAGCTTTGTGCCGACGCCGTCCGTGCCGCTGACCAGCACGGGGTTCATATAATCCGCCGCGCCAAGCTCAAACATACCGCCGAAGCCGCCGATTGAGCCGATCACGCCGGGGATTTCCGTTTTCTTAACATGTGATTTTATGAGTTCTACGGACTCATAACCCGCCGTAACGTCCACGCCGGCGGCAGCATAGCTGTTGCTGAAGCTTTTCTGCATAATCTTAGCCTTTCCCTGTTTAGATCTCTTTTAATTTTTCCTGTAAAGCCTTGTCTTTTTCAATAACCGCCTGTGCCATATCGGCGCGCATTGCCTTTAATTTTGCGGCAAGTGCGTCATCGCCAACGGCAAGGATCTCCGCCGCAAGCAGCGCCGCATTTTTTGCCGCGTTCACGCCGACCGTTGCAACCGGGATCCCTGGCGGCATCATGACCGTAGCGAGCATGGCGTCCATACCGTCCAGCACCTTGGCGGAGCAAGGAATACCGATGACGGGCAAGGTAGTGCTTGCCGCAAGCACGCCGCCGAGATGCGCAGCCATTCCTGCTGCCGCAATGATCACGCCGAAGCCGTTATCTGCCGCGCTTTCAGAAAATTCCTGCGCCTGTTTGGGTGTTCTGTGGGCGCTCATGACCCTTACTTCTGTTTCTATATCAAGTTCTTTAAGCTGTGTAATCGCCGGGGTAACTACGGGCAGATCGCTGTCCGACCCCATAATGATAGCAACCTTCTTCATGAGCCGTTCCTCCTTTTATAATGTATTATTTTACATGATAAACGCCTTTTTTTCAATAGATAAATAAAAAAAGAGATTTATTTGGATGATTCAGTAAGTGATATAAAACAAGGAATTCAAGATTCTCTTTGGTGGTATAATGGAACTACCAGAAATGGCTATAACGTATATGTGGAACAGACCACAAACAGCTGGACAGGAGAAAAATGTTTGAAGGTTTATTTCCTTTATGGACAAATGGGCGGTCCTGACGAATATTGATTATAAAATAAGTTAAAGCATTGCCGTCAGCGTGGCGAGATGACATGCCGATAAATTGATTGGACAGTTGAGTGGTAATCTTCCAAGTCAAAAACAACTAAGAAGTATACCTTGATGAGCAGTCTTGAAAAAGGCTGCTCTTTTTTGTTTAGTAATTTTGTATAACAACCCCTCAGTCAACTCCGTTGACAGCTCCCCTTGCACAGGGGAGCCGTTTCTATCAACAGCGTTATGGCTACAATTAAGCCTCCCTTGTGCAAAGAAGATTCCCCTGCCAGGGGAAATGTTGCGCAGCGACAAAAGGGTAGCGCAGCCGGTGGCATTGCGTAAGCAATGACGGAGGGATTGTTGCAGGACGTTTTTGTTAAAACAACGCTGCATTTCTACAACCCCTCAGGCAGCGAAGCTGCCAGCTCCCCGCGTTGAATTTGACTTCACACCAGTCGAAACGGCTGTTTTAAATCCCTGCAATCGCCGTTTCTGAACTGCTTCGTCAAATTCTCCTTTCCCCAAAAAGCCTTGCGGCTTTTCGGGGACCCCGATGTGGGAACCTAACTAAGGCTTTCCGGGGCTTCGATAGGGGTATTAAAAGAAGAAAAAGGAGCGTTCGAGTGAACGCTCCTTTAATTATTTATACAAGCTCGATGAAACACATCTCCGCAGCGTCTCCGCGGCGAGGACCTGTTTTGATAATACGGCAGTAGCCGCCGTTTCTGTCCTCATACTTAGGTGCAATCTCGTCAAAAAGCTTCTTAACAACGTCTTCCTTCGTTACATAAGCAAGAACACGTCTTCTTGACGCGAGTGTGTTTTCCTTGCCGAAAGTAATCATCTTCTCGGTCATGGCACGAACTTCTTTAGCTCTGGTAACGGTGGTCTCGATCCTGCCGTTTTCCAAAAGGTGAGTTACCATTCCTCTGAGCATAGCCCTTCTGTGATCAGTAGGTCTGCCCAATTTTCTGGTACCTGGCATAGAAATTCCCTCCTTTAGTCGTCATCATGACTGAGCGAAAAGCCGAGAGATGCAAGCTTCTGCACAACTTCATCAAGGCTCTTGCGCCCAAGGTTTCTGACTTTCATCATATCTTCTTCAGATTTTGCGATCAAATCTTCTACTGTATTGATGCCCGCTCTCTTGAGGCAGTTGAACGAACGAACCGAAAGATCAAGCTCTTCAATGGTCATTTCAAGAACTTTCTCTTTGCCGTCCTCGTCCTTTTCAACCATGATCTCCTGATTGCCGACCTCTTCCGAAAGATCAACAAAGAGCTTCAGATGATCGTTAAGGATCTTGGCGGCAAGTGAAGCGGCTTCGTCTGCCGGGATCGTGCCGTCCGTTTCAACATCAAGAACGAGCTTATCAAGATCCGTCTGCTGGCCTACACGGGTATTTTCAACCGTGTAGTTTACCTTAAGGACGGGGGTATAGATAGAATCTATTGCGATGGTGCCGATGGGCAGATCCATAAGCTGCTTATTGCGGTCACAGGGAACATAGCCTCTGCCGCTGTTGGCGGTAAGCTCCATGATCACATCTGCGCCCTCATCAAGATAAGCAATATGAAGATCCGGGTTCAGGATCTCAACATCAGAGCCGTGCTCTATATCGCCTGCGGTGATTTCACCCTCTCCGCTGGCTTTGATATAAAGCGTTTTCTGGCCCTCATCGTGGATCTTGAGAACAATGTTTTTAAGGTTCAAAACGATCTCCGTAACATCCTCCCTAACGTGGGGAATGGTAGAGAACTCGTGCAATACACCATCAATCTTAACGGAAGTTACGGCGTAGCCCGGAAGAGAGGAAAGAAGAACTCTTCTCATACTGTTTCCGAGGGTGGTGCCGAAGCCCCTTTCAAGCGGCTCAACAACAAATCTGCCAACGCTTCTGCTTCCCTGAGTAGATAACTCTACTATCTCGATATTCGGCTTATCAATTTCAATCATTTAAAAGCCTCCTAAAAAATATTTGTTCTAAACAACAGAAATGATCAACTATTATTTAGAATAGAACTCTACGATGAGGTGCTCCTCAACGGGCGTCATGATCTCTTCTCTTTCCGGCGCTCTGAGAACCTTTACCTGCATAGCCTCTTTATCTGCCTCCATCCACTGCGGAACGGGACGTGAGCCGTTGCTTTCAACAAGATTCTTGAACTCATCTGAGGATTTGCTGTTATCCCTTACGGAAACAACATCACCAGCTGACACGAGATAGGAAGGAATATCAACCTTATGCCCGTTTACAGCGAAGTGAGCATGGTTTACAAGCTGGCGAGCCTGCGCTCTGGAGCTTGCAAAACCGCTCTCGTAAACAATATTGTCTAAGCGGCTTTCACAAAGCTGAAGAAGATTTGTACCGGTAACACCGTCTTTTCTTTCAGCCATAAGGAAATATTTGTGGAACTGACTTTCGGAAAGGCCGTAGTAGCGGCGCGCGCTCTGCTTTGCGCGAAGCTGCATGCCGTATTCCGAAGTCTTTTTACGATTCTGACCGTGCTGGCCGGGCGCGTAGGAACGACGCTCAATCGCACATTTACCTGTATAGCATCTGTCACCCTTAAGGAAGAGCTTTTTGCCCTCGCGGCGGCAAAGCTTGCAGGCAGGTCCTGTATATCTTGCCATATCAAGTAACCTCCATTAAAAACTATACGCGGCGTCTCTTAGGCGGACGGCAGCCGTTGTGCGGGATAGGAGTAACATCCTTAATAAGAGTAACCTGAAGCCCAACCGTTTCAAGCGCTCTGATAGCGGATTCACGGCCTGAGCCGGGGCCCTTAACGTAAACTTCAACTGTTTTCATACCGTGCTCCATAGCGGCCTTGGCAGCTGTTTCCGCAGCAGTCTGGGCAGCGAACGGGGTGGATTTTCTTGAGCCCCTGAAGCCCATTTCACCGGCGGACGCCCAGGATACGGCGTTGCCCTGCATATCGGCAATGGTTACGATAGTGTTGTTGAAGGTTGACTGAATATGAACTGTACCACGCTCAATATTTTTCTTTTCACGGCGCTTGCGTGTGGCAGTGGTCTTTTTAGTAGCCATACTTTCTGTTTCCTCCTACAATTATTTCTTCTTGTTTGCTATGGTCTTTTTGGGACCTTTTCTTGTGCGGGCATTGTTCTTGGAGGTCTGGCCCCTTACGGGCAGGCCCTTTCTGTGACGAATGCCGCGATAGCAACCGATCTCTATAAGTCTTTTTATATCGAAAGCGACGTCTCTGCGCAGGTCGCCTTCTACGGTTACATTCTTTTCAATGTAATCACGGATCTTGGAAACCTCGTCCTCGGACAGATCTCTGCAGCGAGTGTCCGGATTGATTCCCGTTGCGTTGATAATCTGAGTAGCAGTAGTTCTGCCGATACCGTAAATATAGGTAAGGCCGATTTCTACTCTCTTATCGTTTGGTAAGTCAACACCTGAAATACGTGCCATATTACTGTTTACCTCCGATTATTAATTCAGGATCAGCCCTGACGCTGTTTGTGCTTTGGATTTTCACAGATAACCATTACTTTTCCATTGCGCTTTATAACTTTGCATTTATCGCAGATTTTCTTAACAGAAGGTCTAACTTTCATTTTGATATCCTCCTTTATTTACTTCGAGCGCCAGATGATACGGCCTTTTGTAAGGTCGTAAGGTGACATCTCGATCGTTACCTTATCACCGGGAAGTATTCTGATGTTGTTCATACGAAGCTTTCCGCTGATATGGGCCAAAATAATGTGGTCGTTCTGAAGCGTAACCTTAAAAGTTGTGTTAGGCAATACCTCAACCACGGTACCTTCAACTTCTATCATATCTGACTTTGACATCAATTTACCTCGCTGCGTTTTACGAATATAGATGTTAAAATTTATCTGGAATCACATCGCGGCGTAATCGCCAACAATTGATCTTGCTTTCATATTTTGGTCATTATAACGGGACCGTCCGGCGTGATGGCTACCGTATGCTCAAAATGGGCGGATAATTTGCCGTCCTGCGTAACGATCGTCCAGCCGTCTGAAAGCTGCTTTACCTTGTAGGTTCCCTGATTGATCATCGGTTCAATTGCCAATGTCATTCCGGGTAACAGTCTGATACCACGACCTTCGTGTCCGAAGTTGGGTACGCTTGGATCTTCATGAAGCTTTGTTCCCACACCGTGTCCGACGAAATCGCGAACGACACTGAAACCGCGCGCCTCGCAATACGCCTGCACTGCATGGCCTATATCGCCGATCCTGTTGCCGGGTACCGCCTGTTCAATGCCTTTATAAAGGCTCTCACGGGTGGTATCTATCAGCCGCTTTGCCTCGGGAGAGCAAGTCCCTGCAACAAAAGTGGCAGCATTATCGCCGTTATAGCCGTTCTTCGCGGCACCCAGATCTATGCTGACTATATCGCCTTCTTTGATGATACGGTCTTTCTTCGGGATGCCGTGAATGACTTCATTGTTTATGGAAATACATGCGGTGGCAGGAAAGTCATAGAGACCGAGAAAATTCGGGACAGCGCCCCTTTTCTTGATAAGATCATAGGCGACCTTATCTATTTCCTTGGTTGAAACGCCGGGGCGCACAGCCTCGCCCGCCACCATTAATGCCTCAGCGGAGATCTTGCAGGCTTCTTTCATAAGCTCAAGCTCTCTTTTGCTTTTAAGCACTACCATGTTAATCCTCCAACGCTTTGAAGACAAGAGCGGTCGTATCCGCAACCTCCTCCTGGCCTTCAACAACAACGAGCTTGCCGAGCTCACGGTAGAAGTCTTTTAAAGGCTCCGTCATCTCGTGATACTGCTTAAGCCTTGCGGCAACTGTTTCGGGAGCGTCGTCCTTTCTTTGAACAAGCTTTCCTCCGCAGGCGTCGCAAACGCCCTCTTCAGCGGGCTTTTTATAAAGAAGATGGTAGGAATTGCCGCATTTGGAGCACACACGCCTACCTGACATTCTTGCGGTGATCTTTTCATCCGGCACTTCGATATCAAGCACCTTATCAATTCTTACGCCCATATCCTCAAGCGCCTGCGCCTGAGGAATGGTGCGCGGAAATCCGTCAAGAATAAAACCGTTTTCACAGTCTTTCTGAGCAAGTCTGTCCTTAATTATACCGATTACAACATCATCCGGAACGAGCTGGCCGGCTTCCATATAAGCCTTTGCCTTTAAGCCCATTTCCGTGCCCTCTTTGAGAGCAGCGCGGATCATGTTGCCGGTCGAAACGGCGGGAATGCCATACTTTTCAACAATTTTTTCCGCCTGCGTGCCTTTGCCGGCACCCGGAGCGCCGAGAAGTATTAAATTCATAACCCAAACCCTTTCAATTAATCAAGAAATCCTTTGTAGTGACGCATCATCATCTGTGATTCGAGCTGACGAACCGTCTCAAGCGCTACGCCGCACATAATGATGATAGAAGTACCGCCGAGCGTTACGGAGAATCCGCCGTCCGTGCCGCCCTCCGTAAGCGGAGGAATTGCTGCGTCACAAATCAGCGACCAAATGATCGGAAGAAGTGCGATTACCGAAAGCATAAGCACGCCGATAAGCGTGAGCCTCATAAGCACTTTGAATATATAATCCGAAGTTGGCTTGCCGGGGCGTATGCCGGGGATGGAACCGTTGTTCTTGCGAAGATTGTTCGCCATTTCGATGGGATTGTACTGAATTGTGCTGTAGAAATATCCGAAGAAGATGATCAGCACAAAATACATACCTGCATACCACCAGGAATCGCCCTGGAACGCATTGAAGAAGCTCTCCCAGAAAGTGCCCTCGTACTGATCAGCAGAAAGGAACATCTGAACCGTGCCGGGGAGTGAGAGAATGGAAGACGCGAAGATGATGGGAAGAACGCCGCTCATATTGACCTTGATAGGCATATTCGTGGCCTGACCGCCGTACATCTTACGGCCTACAACGCGCTTTGCGTACTGGATGGGTATCCTTCTTTCGGCATTATCCATAAATACGATATATACGATCATAAGAAGGAATACGATAAGGATTGCCGGAACAAGGAAATTATAAACCATACGGCCTGTTTCAAGATAGCCGATATACTGCCTGATGATCGTTGGGAATCTTGAAACGATACCTGCGAAAAGTATGATTGAGATACCGTTGCCGATGCCGGAGAGCGTGATCTGCTCGCCGAGCCACATGATAACCGCGGTGCCGGCAGTGAGCACAACGACGATGACGATCGCCTGGAACACGCCTGCGAAACCTGTGAACTGCGCGCCGGAAGCATCCGTCATAAGATAATCATTGGCACGAAGGAAGAAATAATATGCAAGAGACTGAAGAAGACCGAGCACAACGGTTACGATACGTGTGATGGAAGCGATCTTCTTTCTGCCTTCCTCGCCTTCCCTTTGTAGCCTTTCCAGCGCGGGAATCGCAACGGCAAGCAGCTGCATGATGATGGACGCATTGATGTACGGGGTGATAGACATTGCGAATATCGTACCGTAGGTAAATGCGGAGCCGGTCATAAGGCTGAGATATGTGAGGATCGTGTTTCCTCTGCCGACTTCGATCTCGCCGGCAATATCAAGAAACGGCACCGGAATGAACGAGCCGATTCTGAAAACAAGAATGATAAACGCCGTAAACAGCAGCTTTTTTCTTATTTCCGGAACCTTCCAGGCGTTAAGGATGGTTTTGATCATTTACAATACCTCCACGGTGCCGCCTGCAGCTTCAATCTTTGCCTTTGCAGCCTCGCTGACTGCATTTACTTTGATATTGAGAGCTTTGGTAACCTCGCCCCTTGCGAGAACCTTGATACCGTCAAGCTCCTTTTTGATGAGTCCGCAAGCCTTAAGGCTTTCAGCGTCTACGGTTGCGCCTGCCTCAAATCTCTCTTCAAGAGAGGAGAGGTTCACAACGGCATACTCTGTGCGGAAGATATTGTTGAAGCCCCTTTTGGGTACGCGCCTCTGGAGAGGCATCTGGCCGCCCTCGAAGCCCGCCTGACGGCTGTAGCCCGAACGCGCCTTGGCACCCTTGTGACCCTTGCCGGCAGTTTTGCCCTGACCTGAGCCTGCGCCTCTGCCGATCCTTTTTACTGCTTTCTTTGAGCCCTCAGCAGGAGAAAGTTCGTGTAATTTCATCTATCTGCACCTCCTCTTATGCTTCCTGAGCTTCTACAAGATGAGAGATCTTTTTGATCTTTCCCTTGGTCTGTTCATTATTCGGCTGAACGGTTACATTGCCAATCTTGCGAAGACCGAGCGAGTGGGCCGTGGCAATCTGATCCTTTTTGCAGCCGATAAGGCTTTTCTTTAAAGTGATTTTAATATCTGCCATTTTCCACCCTCCTTATTCAAAGATCTTCTTTACAGACTTGCCGCGAACTGCTGCAACCTGCTCTGCAGTACGAAGCTGTGCAAGACCGTTCAAAGTTGCTCTTACAACATTATAAGGATTGTTTGACCTTATAGCCTTTGTACGGATATCAGAGATGCCGACTGTTTCTACAACGGCACGAACGGGGCCGCCCGCGATAACGCCGGTACCCTGGGGAGCGGGCATGAGCAGCACCTCGCCGGCGCCGTACTTGCCTTTAACCTCGTGCGGGATCGTAGTGCCTCTTAAAGCAACTCTCATAACATTCTTTTTCGCGTCCTCTATACCCTTGCGGATAGCGTCCGGAACCTCGCCGGACTTGCCAACGCCGAAGCCGACAAGACCGTTTCCGTCGCCTACGACAACAAGAGCTGAGAACTTATAGATACGACCGCCCTTTACGGTTTTTGAAACGCGGTTAATTTTTACAACTCTTTCTTCAAGTTCCATTGAAGACACATCTATCTTTGACATAAAGCATTATCCTCCTTCTTTAGAACTTAAGTCCGCCTTCACGGGCGCCGTCCGCAACAGCGGCAACGCGACCGTGATAAACATAACCGCCGCGGTCAAATACGCACTGTTCAATGCCCTTTGCCTTGGCTCTTTCCGCCAGTGTTTTACCGACAGCCTTAGCTGCCTCTACATTACCGCCGTAAGCGGTGAAATCCTTTTCAACGGTTGAAGCCTGCGCAAGTGTTACGCCGGCAACATCGTCAATAAGCTGAACGTAGATATTGCTGAGGGAGCGATATACATTGAGCCTGGGACAATCAACCGTGCCGGAAATCTTTCTGCGCACTCTCTGATGGCGTCTTTTTCTTGCCTTATTTGCATCCTGTCTTGAAACCAAAGTAATTCACTCCTTCCCTTATTTCTTACCTGCTTTGCCCTCTTTGCGGCGGATATGCTCGTCTGCATACTTGATGCCCTTGCCCTTATAAGGCTCGGGAGGTCTCTTTTCACGGACCTGAGCCGCGAACTGACCGACCGCCTGCTTGTCTGCACCGGAAATAACGATCTGGTTTGCAGTGGGGCATTCGATCTTGATGCCCTCGGGAGCAGTCATAGTTACCTGATGTGAATAGCCGAGGTTCATAACGAGGTTGTTGCCCTGCATCTGAACACGGTAACCAACGCCGTTTACCTCAAGCACCTTTTTGAAGCCGTTTACAACGCCCTCTACCATATTGTTGATAAGCGCGCGAGTAAGGCCGTGAAGGGATCTGTTTTCCTTTTCATCATTCGGCCTGGAACAGGTGATAACACCGTCTGCAACGCTTACGCTGATGTTGGGGTGCTTATCCATGGAAAGGGTGCCGTTTGGGCCTTTCACGGTGATCTCATTACCGTTTACCGCAACGTCAACTCCGGCCGGAACTGTAATTGGCTTTAAGCCGATACGTGACATACCTTACTGCACCTCCTTACCATACGAACGCAAGAACTTCGCCGCCGACATTCTGCTTGCGCGCTTCCCTATCCGTCATAATGCCCTTTGATGTGGAAATGATAGCCACACCGAGGCCTTTCATAACCTTGGGCATATCCTCTACATTGGAATAAATGCGAAGACCCGGCTTGGAAACTCTGCGAAGACCTGTGATAACCTGTGATTTACCTTCTCCGTATTTAAGGGTTACACGGATAACACCCTGTTTATCATCTTCAATAACCTTGAATGATTTGATATAACCTTCATCAACAAGAATCTGAGCAATTGCCTTCTTCATCTTTGACGCAGGAATATCTACTGTATCGTGTTTTGCCGAATTAGCGTTACGAATTCTTGTAAGCATATCAGCAATAGGGTCTGTAATATGCATTGATATTTCCTCCTTATAAATTTAGCAATTTCCCATATCTTACCAAGAAGATTTTGTTACTCCGGGGATCTCGCCGTTATGAGCAAGCTCTCTGAAGCAGATACGGCATACGCCATACTTACGAAGATAAGCATGAGGTCTACCGCAGATCTTACATCTGTTGTAAGCTCTTGTTGAATACTTAGCAGGCCTTGCAGCCTTCACTTTCATAGATGTTTTCGCCACGATATTCCCTCCTTACTCTGCGAACGGAGCGCCCAGCATTCTGAGCAGCTCTCTGCCTTCTTCATCTGTATTGGCAGTTGTTACCATGATGATATCCATACCGCGAACAGCGTCAATCTTATCGTAATCGATCTCAGGGAAAATCAACTGCTCTTTGATACCCATGGCATAATTGCCGCGGCCGTCAAAAGAATTGGGGTTGATGCCTCTGAAGTCACGAACTCTGGGAAGAGCAAGGTTGAAGAACCTGTCAAGGAATTCATACATCTTGTCTCCGCGAAGCGTAACCTTAACGCCGATCGGCATGCCTTCACGCAGTTTGAAGTTTGCTACGGACTTCTTTGCGCGGCATATAATCGGTCTTTGACCTGTAATAATGCTGAGGTCATTGATGATAGCGTCTACGACCTTGGAATTGTCGCGCGCCTCACCGCAGCCTACATTGAGAACAATTTTGTCAAGCTTAGGGATTTGCATAACAGACTTGTACTCAAACTTCTTCATAAGAGCCGGAGCGATCTCGCTCTTATAGGCTTCTCTTAATCTTGCAGCCATCGGTTATGTTCCTCCCTTTCTTAAAATTCGTTAGCGCACTGCTTGCAGACGCGCTTACCGTCTTTATGACCTACGCGGGTAGCTTTACCGCACTTGGGGCAAACAAGCTGAACCTTTGAAGCATAAAGAGCAGATTCAACGGGAACAAGACCGCCCTGCTCACCCATCTTACGGGGCTTTACATGCTTGGTTACAATGTTTACCTTTTTAACGATTACCTTACCCTCTTTGGGGCTTACGGCGATGACCTCGCCCTTAACGCCCTTGGACTTACCGCTGAGTACCATTACGGTATCACCGGTCTTTACAAACATTTTACTCATATTGGGCACCTCCATTAAAGTACTTCCGGAGCGAGAGAGAGTATCTTCATATAATCCTTATCACGAAGCTCTCTGGCTACCGGTCCGAAAATACGGGTGCCACGAGGAGTTTTATCCTCTTTGATAATTACGGCAGCATTTTCATCAAAACGAATGTACTGACCGTCGTCACGACGTACACCTTTAGTTGTACGAACGATGACTGCTTTAACAACTTCGCCTTTTTTAACAACGCCGTTGGGGGCTGCCTTTTTGACAGAAGCAACGATAACATCGCCGATATTTGCATATCTTCTGCCCGAGCCGCCGAGCACGCGGATGCAAAGGATCTCTTTCGCGCCGGTGTTGTCTGCAACTTTAAGACGGCTTTCCTGTTGTATCACAGCATTTTCCTCCTTCGTACTGCAAAATAACACTTTGCATCTTGCAGTTATTATTTCATGAAACTAAATTATCAAAAGCCGTAATTCGTAATGATTACTTAGCCTTTTCAATGATTTGAACAACGCGCCATCTCTTATCCTTGCTGAGCGGGCGGGTTTCCATAATCAGAACCTTATCGCCTACACCGCAGGTGTTTTCCTCATCATGCGCCTTGTATTTAACCGTACGGTTAATGATCTTTCCGTAAAGCGGATGGCGAACCCTGTCTTTGATCGTAACAACAACGGTCTTATCCATCTTATCGCTTGATACTACACCAACTCTTGTTTTTCTGAGGTTTCTTTCGCTCATAATAAACTACCTCCTATCTTAAGAATTTGAGTCTGCAAGTTCGATCTCGCGCTCAACCGTTTTGATGCGGGCGATATCTTTTCTTACAGCTTTGATTCTCATGGGATTGTCGAGCTGGTTGATCGCCTGCTGGAAATGAAGATTAAAGAGCTCTTCCTTAAGCTCCGCAAGCTTTGCCGCGCGCTGCTCCGCGCTGAGCTTCTTTATTTCAGCTGCTTTCATTACTGCTCGCCTCCCTCTTCTTTAACTACGAATTTGCATTTGATAGGAAGTTTGTTTGCCGCAAGACGCATAGCCTCGCGAGCAACGACCTCATCTACGCCGGCAAGCTCAAACATAACTCTGCCGGGCTTAACGACTGCTACCCAGTAGTCTACGTTACCTTTACCTTTACCCATACGGGTGTCGGCAGGTCTTGCCGTGATCGGCTTATCGGGGAAAATCTTAATCCATACCTGACCGCCACGCTTTGTGTAACGGGTCATTGCGATACGTGCAGCCTCTATCTGCGCTGCGGTGATCCATGCAGGCTCCGTTGCCTGAAGGCCGTACTGGCCGTAAGTTACCTTATTGCCCCTTGTAGCTTCACCGGTCATACGACCTCTGTGCTGCTTACGGTGCTTAACACGCTTTGGTAAGAGCATTAACGATTTCCTCCTTCCTTACGCCTTGAGCCTCTGTTGTTATCCTTATTGTCTCTGCGGCGATTGTAGTTGTTTCTTCTCTGGGGCTTGTTTCTGCTTTCGCGAAGAACCTCGCCCTGATAGATCCAGGTCTTAACACCGATCCTGCCGTAGGTTGTGGCGGCTTCTGCAGTGCCGTAATCAATATCGGCGCGGATCGTCTGAAGCGGAATTGTTCCTTCCTTATAAGTTTCGGAACGCGCGATCTCGGCACCGCCGATACGGCCGGATACCTGAACCTTGATACCGCGGGCGCCCCATCTCATTGTGTTTCTGATTGCCTGCTTAACGGCGCGGCGGAAGGAAACACGTTTTTCAAGCTGCGTAGCGATGCTCTGCGCAACAAGCGTTGCATTGAGGTCGGGCTGCTTGATCTCTATGATGTTGATGAATACTTCATCGTTCTTTTTGCCGAGCTTCTTTGCGCAGATCGCCTTAAGCTTCTCTATCTCTGCGCCCTGCTTACCGATAACCATACCGGGCTTTGCGCAGTGGATGTTGATTCTTACGCGCTTTGCGTCACGCTCGATCTCTACCTTGGGAACACCTGCGCCTTTAAGGGTCTCGAGCAGATACTTACGAAGGTTATGATCTTCAACAAGCGTATCGCCGAAATCTGCCTTTTTCGCGTACCAGCGGGAGTCCCAGTTTTTGATGACGCCGATTCTTAAACCGGTTGGATTACATTTCTGTCCCATTTAACTTATCCTCCTCGCTTAGTCTTCCATTTCCGAAACGGTAATGGTGATGTGTGATGTTCTCTTATTGATCCTGTATGCTCTGCCCTGCGCTCTGGGGCGGATTCTCTTAAGAGTGGGGCCCGCAGTAACATTGCAGTAGCTTATATACAGTCTTGATACGTCCATATTATTGTTGTTCTCCGCGTTTGCCATAGCAGACTTAAGAACCTTCTGCAGCGGCTCTGTAGCAGCTTTGGGAGTGTGCTTAAGGATTGCCATAGCCTTATCGCAAGGCTGATTTCTGATTAAATCAAGAACGATCTGAACCTTTCTGGGAGAAATACGAACATATGTTGCTTTTGCTGTTGCTTCCATAGTTTAATTCTCCTTTCGATTACTTCGTTGTCTTTGAGCCTGCGTGGCCGCGGAATGTTCTTGTGGGAGCGAACTCGCCGAGCTTGTGACCAACCATATCCTCAGTTACATAAACGGGAACATGCTTTCTGCCGTCATGAACGGCAAAGGTGTGTCCTACGAACTCAGGGAAGATAGTTGAACTTCTTGACCAGGTCTTGATGACCTGCTTATCGCCCTTTTCATTGAGGGCAGCTACTTTCTTGTAAAGGCTTTCTTCAACATAAGGGCCTTTTTTAGTGCTTCTACTCATCTAACTTCTCCTTTCCTCTTATTTACCGTTACGACGTCTTACGATCATCTTATTGGAAGCTTTCTTCCTGTTACGTGTCTTATAACCAAGAGCAGGCTTGCCCCAAGGTGTAACAGGACCGGGACGGCCGATAGGTGCCTTGCCTTCACCGCCGCCGTGCGGGTGGTCGTTCGGGTTCATGACAGAACCGCGGACTGTAGGTCTCCAGCCCATATTGCGCTTACGGCCTGCTTTACCGATCTTGACATTGGCATGGTCTGTGTTGCCGACAACGCCGACAGTCGCCATACAGTCTACAGGTACGTTACGAAGCTCGCCGGACGGGAGCCTGAGCAGTGCGTAAGGGCCTTCGATAGCCATAAGCTGAGCGCTGTTGCCGGCTGAACGTGCAAGCTGCGCGCCTCTGCCGGGATAAAGCTCAACATTGTGGATAACTGTGCCGACGGGGATATTCTTGAGCGGAAGCGCGTTGCCCGCTACGATATCCGCCTCAGGGCCGGCAACAACAGTTGCGCCTACCTTAAGGCCTTCAGGAGCTATGATATAGCTCTTAACGCCGTCTTCATACTGAATCAGAGCGATGTGTGCCGAGCGGTTGGGATCATATTCGATCGTTTTAACGGTTGCAGGCACATCAAACTTTTGCCTCTTAAAATCGATTACGCGGTATTTTCTTCTGTTTCCGCCGCCGCGGTGACGGACGGTTATTCTTCCGTAAGAGTTACGGCCTGACTTTTTGCTGATGGGTTCAAGCAAGGACCTTTCAGGTGCAACTTTAGAGAGGGAAGAATAATCTGTAACCGACATATTCCTTCTGGAAGGAGTGGTCGGCTTATAATTCTTTATAGCCATTATTATTTTTCCTTTCTGAATAACTTTGCGAAGAGATGGCACTCTTCATACCTCATCATTCGAAATTTCTCTAATATATAATGTAATATATATTCGGGCAGGAGCGTTACATCATATCGTTAAAGAATTCAATTTCCTTTGAATCCTCGGTAAGTGTAACGATAGCCTTTTTCCAAGACGGCGTGTAGCCCTTGTTCATACCCTGGCGGCGTTCATGGCCGCGAACATTCATTGTGTTTACCTTGGCAACCTTTGTGCCGGGGAAAACTTCCTCGATAGACTTAGCTATCTCTATCTTATTAGCGTCTTTTGCTACCTTGAAGGTATACTTTTTGATCATAAGCCCGGTCATAGACTCTTCTGTAATGATAGGCTTCAGTATGATATCGTGAGCTGTTTTCATTACGCATATACCTCCTCGATCTTCTTGGCTGCGTCCTTAAGAACAACAAGATTGTTGCAATTGAGGATATCATAAACGCAAAGCGTGTTTACGGTTGCAACCTTTACGCCCTCAATATTACGGGCGCTCTTATAAACGGTTTCGTTATTTTCCGGAAGAACGATAAGCACCTTCTTGCCGGTCTTGAGCTTGGCAAGCATATCGGCAACAGCCTTTGTCTTGATCTCTTCCAGCTCTATCTTATTGAGTACAAGCATCTCAGATTCCGCAACCTTAGAAGAAAGAGCGGACTTCATTGCAAGCCTCTTCACCTTCTTGTTTACGTTTACCTTATACTTTCTGGGCTTGGGGCCGAGAGCGATACCGCCGTGCGTCCACTGCGGGCTTCTTGTTGAGCCCTGACGCGCGCGGCCTGTTCCCTTTTGCCTCCACGGCTTTGCGCCGCCGCCTGAAACCTCGGAACGGGTGAGAGTTGACTGCGTGCCCTGACGCTGTGCAGCGAGATAGCTTACAACAGCAAGATGCATTGCATATTTATTCGGCTCAATACCGAAAACGGAATCCGCAAGGTCAAGCTTTGATGTTTTGCGGCCTTCCTGGTTATAAACCTGAACCTGTGCCATTATAATCTCTCCTTTCCTTAAGCCTTAACAGCGTCTGCAATAACAACGATTCCGCCCTTGGGGCCGGGTACGGCGCCCTTGATGGCGATCAGGTTGTTTTCATTGTCTACCTTAGCAACCAGAAGATTCTGAATGGTTACTGTTTCGTGGCCGTAGTGACCTGCCATTTTTCTGCCCTTGAATACTCTTGAGGGGCTTGAGCATGCGCCCAGAGAACCCTGATGACGTGCGTTCGGGCCGGTACCGTGAGATTCGCGGAGCCTTGAGAAATTCCAGCGTTTGATTGCGCCTGCGGTTCCGTGACCCTTGGAAGTGCCCTTGACGTCTACGATCTCGCCCTGAGCAAAAGTATCTGCCTTAATGATGTCGCCGACATTGAGCGCCGAGCAATCCTCAAGGCGGAACTCCTTAAGCGTTTTCTTGGGAGCAACGTCGTTCTTTGCGAAATGACCCTTGAGCGGCTTGTTGAGCTTGTTTACCTTAACATCGCCGAAGCCGACCTGAACTGCCTCGTAGCCGTCGTTTTCCATAGTTTTTTTCTGCGTAACTACGCAGGGGCCGGCTTCGATAACGGTTACGGGGATGACCTTGCCGTTTTCATCAAAGATCTGCGTCATTCCGATCTTTTTTCCGATAATACCTTTTTTCATTATTTTTCCTCCTTGGTTATTGGTTGGTTTCCCAACTTGACCTCGTCAAGCGCGAATGCGATCAAAGCTTGATCTCTATATCTACGCCTGCCGGGAGCTCAAGATTCGTCAGAGCTTCAACGGTTTTGTTTGAAGGCCTGAGGATATCGATGAGTCTTTTGTGTGTTCTCTGCTCAAACTGTTCGCGGCTGTCCTTATACTTGTGAACGGCTCTTAAGATCGTGATAACTTCCTTCTCTGTGGGAAGCGGGATAGGACCGCTTACCTGAGCGCCTGTAGCTTTTGCAGTCTCAACGATCTTTTCAGCAGCCTGATCAACAAGGCTGTGGTCATAGCCCTTAAGCCTGATGCGGATTTTCACTTTGCTTGCTGCCATTTACTTTTCCTCCTGAAAAATATTGGTGCGAGACTTTACTTGAATGAATCATTCCACCCACCCGCGTGTTTCAAGGCCGCTCATTTAAAAACCGAATGACAGCATATCATTCGGGCAACCTTTGTGCGGAGCAGACATACGCAAGCTATCTGCACATAAGGAATGACATTCAGTATAATTTCGCCCGGTTTAAAATCGGACATACTCCGCCGAAATTCCCGCCCTTGGGTAAGGCGCCACCTCCGGCATCATCGCATATCATGGTGGAGCATGCATATTACATATATTATAATATAGCAATCTCCACACGCCCGTATATTATATATAATCAAATAAGCTTTGTCAATAAAAAAATGTAAAAAATTGAAAAAATTTTTTCAGCGATTTCAACAAACTTTTTCTAATAAATTCATGACTTTGCACAATAAAAAAACCGCACTCCTTAAACGGGAGTGCGGAAAACGAACATAACATTCGTTTTATTTCTTTAAATCAAACATTTGCTTTAACGCATCAGAACGAACCGATAAAGAGCACGTTCAGCGAGGCTTCCTCGGAATCAAAGTTGTTTGAGCTCGGCACGGCTGTTATGACCGTCGGAACCGAAGTAATAACCGTTGGAACCGAGATCACTGCCGTGATCTTTTCGTAGGGCGCCAAAAAGCTGTGTGAAAATACAGCGCCGTCAATAGAAGAGCCGTTTTGCTCGATCCTTACGGTATAAGTGCTCGGGAAGCCCGATTTGCACTTTGACGTAATTACGCTGTTGTAGTTGATCTGGTAAATGCCCGGTTCGCTGATTATAACGTCAGAAGATCCGTCAACGTGAGAAAGCGCCGTTCCGGAAAGTGTGGGCGTCGTTGCAAACGAATAAGGAACAGTTGCGTTTGAATCCTGAACCGCAAAATTGTGCGCCGTTACTGCGCTTGAAGCAAGCGTTTCGCCTGTTGCACCTGTTGCGCCGGTTGCACCGGTAGGACCTGTGGCACCGGTAGCGCCGGTGGCGCCTGTTGCGCCCGTAGCGCCTGTAGGACCTATTGGTCCCGTTACGCCTGTGGGACCTGTGGCGCCGGTGGCACCCGTACCTGCTGCGCCGGTAGCGCCCGTAGCACCTGTGGCTCCTGTGGCGCCCGTATTACCGGAAAGGCCTATAGGGCCCTGTGCGCCGACGGGACCCTGTGCGCCCGTCGGTCCCGTAGGACCGGTTGGCCCTGTAGGACCCGTGGGGCCTGTGGCTCCTGTTGCGCCGCTCGGGCCGGTAGGACCTGTGGGTCCCGTAGCACCCGTAGCGCCCGTGGGACCGGTGGGGCCGCCGGCAGGGCCGGTAGGACCGGTGGCGCCTGTAGCACCCGTGGCTCCCGTAGCGCCCTTACAGCAAACGCTGCAGCATTCCTTGCACTGACCGGAAGTACAAATGCTTTCTCTGTCAAATCCTTTATAATAAGTCATATATCTTAATCCACCCTGAATTTATTCAGCGGATACAAATTCATGTATCCTTTACCATTGTATTCTTATTTTTAATTTTTGTTACGGAGAAGCGAATCAAAATATTGCTTATTATGGAGATAAGCATCGGAACCGGGATCATAGCTGCCCGCCAGCTCATTATACCGTGCCGCCGTTTCCGTATCCCCGAGCCTGTCATAGCAGACTGCGAGCTGTATGGCGGGAAGAAAACCATAGGCTTTATGATCCGTAAACCCGCCGCCCTTTTCGCGCGGCTCTGCATCAAGAGCGCGTAAATACCAATAAGCGGCGGTCTGATAACTGCCCTGCTCCAAAAAGATATTTCCGATATCACAGCACACCTCGGCACGCGGCGCATCATATAAAAACGAGCGAAACAGGGCGCCGAGCGCCTGCGCATCACCCTTTGTTTTCCTAAGGCACTGAGAAAGAATTCGGCAGGCTTCAATATTATTTTCCGACCAGCCCCCGCCCCCGTCAAGAAATCCGCCGAGCACGCAAGCGGCAAGTTCGAAATGATTGTGGTAATACAGTTCGCGCCCGAAATAAAATTGATCGCGCGGCGTAAAAGGCTCGCCCAGCTTTTCCTGTGTAAGATAAATATTGAGATTTCTTTCACTGTACTGCTTTTTAACACTTTTGTGCGTGACTGCGGCGTCGGAATAGATAACATTACCGCCGTATTCGACCGCTTCGTGCACCCTGCCGCGCCACTTGAAGCCGCAGGCGCGTCTCATGATCCTTTCGCGGTAAAACGAATAAGCGGGCATTCCGTTGTTATCAAGCGCCGTGTGATACGGCATCATAACAACGTCTTCCCTGCCCGTAAGACTGTCTTTAAGCGCGAGCAGCTTTTCACGGTCACTGGGGAGGATAACATCGTCTGCATCGAGCCACATAATATAATCACACGACGCCTTGGAAAAAGCAAAATTGCGCGCTGCGGAAAAATCATTGCACCACTTGAAAAAACACACCTTATCCGTATACTTTTCAGCGGCTTTTACGGTACCGTCCGTACTGCCGGTATCGGCAATTACGATCTCGTCAAAAACACCTTTTACGCTTTCAAGGCAGCGCGGCAAGGTTTTTTCTTCATTCTTTACGATCATACAAAGACTTACAGTCTGCATTTCATCACCCAGACCATACTATGACGATAAAGAAAAAACGGAATCAAATTCCGTGCAACACGAAATCAATTCCGCTTTTGATCATGAATTTGGGAGTCTGTAAAAATGACGGAAACGATCGGGCGATTTATTATTCGCCCGCCAGCTGGTTCCAGTGGATCTTGCAGTACTCTTTGCCGTCTATGGGCGGGTAATCCGCATCGTCAACACGGGCGGCGTTATAACAGTCATATTCCTCATTATAAGCACAGCGAACCGTATCCTCCCCTCCCTCGCTGAGTACGGGAATGAAAGAATAAAGGAAGATACCGATTACGGCAACGGTAACGACGGCGGCGCCGCCCCTGCCGGAGCTCCACTTAAGAAACCCGAGCTTTGCAAGATCAAGCTTCTGCAGCGCGGTAAACGGTTTCACATTCGCTATAAGATACATAAGACCTTTCATGATGAAATAGCCTGCAATGCCGGAAAGCGTACCGATGATCATTCCGCCGAGTACGTCCGTTGCATAATGTACCATAAGATATACGCGGCTGCCCATCGTGCAGACGGCAAGCACGGGGAATACCCATGCGATCTTCTTTTTGCCGTCCGACCTGAAAACGAGGAACATGGAAACGGCGATCTCAAACGCAGCCGTAGTATGGCCGCTGGGGAAAGAATAATCGGCTTCGCTGAGCGCGCCTGCCCCTAAGTACGCCTGCCAATACCAATCAATATCCTGAAGCGTGTTATACGGCCGTATCCTTAAAACAGCGGGCTTTGCGATAACATTTGTAACAATGGTGCCGACAAGGATTGCAAACACAAGCGCAAAGCCGTATTTCCTTGTTTTTTTGAACAGCATTAAAACGATGCCGACGATCACCATGGGAATCACAAAAGCCTCATCGCCGAAAGAGGTGAAAAATTTTGCCAGAACCGTAAAAAAAGAATTCTGTATACCGGCAAAAAATTCAAAAACGGCAATATCAAAGCCGTAAAATACACGGTCGATTGAATCGCCTACCGATAAAAGCAAATAATCCATACAGGAACCTCCATAATACCTAATAGAATTATATTACCAAACGCAGCGCCCGATTTCAAGAGCGGATTTGCGGATTTGTTACAAGTTATTAACATAAAGTCAATAATTATATGATAACTTAGCAAGCAAGAAAAATCCGAACAAATTTTGTGCGCTGATTTTTCTTGCTTTCAAATGAACGTTGATTTTTTAAAGGAGCAATATGATAACTAATCCTTATAAGGTGCTGGGCGTGCCGGACGGCGCATCCGAGGAAGAATGCGCAAAGGCCTACAGAAAGCTTGCTAAAAAGTATCACCCGGACCTTAATCCCAACGATAAACATGCCGCCGAAAAAATGGCGGAAATAAACGCGGCGTTCGACCAGATCAAAAACGGGACGGCTTCAGGCGGCGCAACGTATTCCGGTGCACGGCGAAGCAGCGCAAGAGGCGCCGGCGCGCCGGACTATTATACTTCGATAGCGCAGTTCATAAACAACCGCCAATTCACGCAGGCTCTGAATCTTCTGAACCATATTGAGGACAGAAACGCCCAATGGTATTACCTTTCCGCGCTTGCGAACTACGGCGCCGGCAGACGCGATATCTCGCTTTCCCACATTCAGCAGGCATGCGCCATGGCTCCGGAAAACTATACCTACCGCGAAACTTACAACAGGATCCGTATGAGCGCGCAGGGCGGTTTTGTAAACCCGTTCGGCGGTTTTGCGGAGTTTGACGACGGCGAAGAAGAAAGCCCCGTACACGGGCGCGTATACAACGTAAGAGGCGGCGGCTGCCTTTCAAGGCTGCTAAAATTTTTATTCTTGCTTTTGATAATACGCATCATTTTTTATTTAATTTCACTTGCGTTCACGGCAGGTTCCGGCTACAGAAGCAACGGCGGCTATAATCCCGAGCAACAGCCGCAAACGGGATATTCACAGGATTACGGCGAAAGCGAAACGACTGACGATTACGGCATTTATTTCGGAGAACGCACGGGAGAATCCCAACAAAACTGACGAAAGCCAAAAAGCGGCTTTACGCGCTTTAAGCGCACAGGAAGGACAGATCTGATGAAAAACTTTTTTGCAAAACTCGGTGTAAAATTCCAAAGATTCATGTACGGCAGATACGGAATAGATAAGCTGTACCGCGCGCTTTTGTGGTTTTACCTTGCGGCGATACTGCTGGCTATTCTGTTGGGAAGAGCGGTGGATCCCGTGCTTTACACCGTTTTCTCCGTAATCGCTTGGGGAATATTTATTTTTGCAACGCTCAGGCTGTTTTCCAAAAAAACGGAAAACCGAAGAAAAGAAAATGAAAACTGGCTGAAGATAGAGGGATTCTTCAAAAAAAGATTCAAGCTGCTTTCAAACAGATGGAAATTCAGAAAAACGCATATCTTCAGAACCTGCCCCGGCTGCAAAGCCGTATTGAGAATGAAAAAAGTAAAGGGCAGCCATATGGCGACCTGCCCGCACTGCGGCAAAAAGTTCAAGTTCAGGGTTTTATTTTAATTGAAATTCGCTCATATTTATGCTAACATAAATACATGAGGTGAGTGTAGTATGCAGATAAAGGAGAGCGCGGAAAACTACCTGGAAACAATCCTTGTTATCCACAATGAAAAAGGCTACTGCCGCTGTATTGATATTAGTAACAAAATGGGATTTTCAAAGCCGTCCGTTTCGGTCTACATGAAAAACCTGCGTGAGGACAGCTATATCCATATGGACAACAACGGCGATATTACGCTGACGGACAAGGGACGCGAGATCGCGGAAAAGATCTATGAAAGGCATAACGTTATAGCCGGCTTTCTGATGCAGCTCGGCACGCCTGAGGATATTGCGTTTCAGGATTCCTGCAAAATAGAGCACGATATCAGCGAGGAGAGCTTCAGGCTTATCAAAGCGCAGTATTATAAAAATAAAGAACAGAACCAATGACGGTTGCCTGCCCCGCCCGAACACGATGTTCGGGCGGTTTAACTTTTGGCGCAAACGCTTTATGGCGGTTTGAACAGCGCGAAATCCACAATAATTTTCTACTATATGTAAAATTTTTCTTTTAAAATTGGAAATTTTGTGATATAATATAATTATCAGAAATCAGTCGTAAAGCATTTTTTACATTTCGTAAACGCAGGAGGGATGAAATGTTTAAAACAGGAGACGTTTTTGTTTACGGCGCAAACGGCGCGTGCGTGATCACGGACATCAAAGAAGAAAAGTTTGGAAGAGAGACGAAAACGTATTATATTCTTTCGCCGTTTTTTGATTCAAGGGAGACTATATTCGTACCGGTTGACAATGAAGCGCTTACCGGCAAAATGAAAAGCGTGCTTTCCAAAAATGAAATACTTGAGATGATAAGATCGCTGCCTGCATGTGAGAGCATTTGGAACGAGAACGCAAATCTGCGGCGCGAGGAATACAAAAGAATAATCAGTGCGGCGGAACGTCCAGAGCTTTTAAAACTGCTCAAAACACTGCATGAGCAAAAAATAAAGCTTGAATCGGCGGGCAAAAATCTATCTGTTTCAGACGACAGATTCTATAAAAAAGCACAAAATATCATTCACAGTGAGATCGCAATGGTACTTGACCTGGATATGAATGAGGTTGAACCGTTTATTGAAAAGGTCATAAACGCGGCATAAATACAACGAGGAGCAACTGCAATGGGATTTTTTACGCCTATACTCAAACTGTTTTGGAAGCAGAATGAAAAAAATGATTTTAAGCGGATCAGCATGCAGACGCCGATTGCGGGTGTAGAGCAGATCACGGACGTTGCGTATTTGGACGACGGCTTGAAAGAACATATGCTTGACGTATATTACCCGGAGGGCGCAAGCGCAAAGCTGCCTGTTATAATTGACATACATGGCGGCGGCTGGATGGCGGGCAGCAAGGAGATCAACAAAAACTACTGCCTTGCGATAGCAAAGCGCGGCTACTGCGTTTTTAATCTGAACTACCGCCTTGCCGGCGAATACAGATTTCTTGAGCAGATAGAGGATATTTTTGCGGCGTTCGAGTGGATATATGATAACGCAGGCGGATTCCCCGCGGATCTTGACAGCTGCTATCTTACCGGCGATTCCGCGGGCGGGCACTATGCCTTTTGTGCCGCGGCAATATCCGGCTCATATATATTAAGGCAGGATTTCTGCATAAGCGAGCCGCTGCTCAGATTCAAAGCGGTGGGCGCCATTTCCCCCGCCGCCGACCTGATCAGCCCGAATCTTATTATGAACATAAATCTGCCCGAGCTTTTAGGCAGCAGGCCGAAAGAGAGCAAATACTATAAATATATGGATGTTGACCGGATCGGCGTTAAAAACATGCCGCCGTTTTACATAGTTACTTCATCCGGCGATTTTTTACGCAGCGGCGCATATCATATGAAAAAGACGCTTGACAGACTGGGCGTAAAAAACACGCTTCATGATTTCAAGGGAAAATATTCGGGCAGAAAGCTGCCCCATGTATTTTCCGTTCTTGACCCGACGCCGTCCTATGCAAAAGAATGTATAGACGAGATGCTGGAATTCTTTGAAGAGAGTGATAAAGCAGCAAAAGTAAATATTTAATAACAGCAATGAAAAACGGCGCTTCCGGGCTTGATACCCGGAAGCGCCGTTTTTCTTATTTATTTTAAAGTACTTTCGAGAGGAAATCGCGCAGGCGCGGATTCTGAGGATTCGTAAAGAATTCGTACGGTGTATTCTCTTCCTGTATCCTGCCTTCGTCCATAAAGAGAACCTTGGACGCGACCTCTCTTGCAAAGCCCATTTCGTGGGTAACGACCACCATGGTCATGCCCTCGTCCGCAAGGTCCTTCATGACCTGAAGAACTTCCCCTACCATCTCGGGGTCAAGCGCGGAGGTAGGCTCATCAAAGAGCATTACTTTGGGATTCATTGCAAGTGAACGCACGATAGCCGCCCTTTGCTTCTGCCCGCCGGAAAGGCTGGAGGGATAAGCATCCGCCTTATCCTCAAGCCCCACCCTTCTGAGCAGGGACAGGGCTTTTTCCTTTGCCTCCTCCTTGCTCATGAGCTTATGATGCACGGGCGCAAGCGTTATATTATCCAGAATGGTCTTATTATTAAAAAGATTGAAATGCTGAAATACCATGCCCATATGCTTGCGGACTTCGTTGATATCCGTTTTTTTATCGGTTATCAATTTACCGTCAAACCAGATCTCGCCTTTCGTGGGCGTTTCAAGCAGATTAAGGCACCTTAAAAAGGTGCTTTTGCCGGAGCCTGAAGGGCCTATAACCACGATCTTTTCGTTTTTATGTATCTCGTAATCAATGCCCTTAAGCACATGGTTATCGCCGAAGCTTTTTTCCAGATCACATACTTTTATCACTTTTACGCAGGCTCCTTTCCATCAGCTTGATAAGCATGGAGATGATCAACACAAGCACGATATAGATAGCCGCCATAACGAGATACGGCACCATGAATTCATAGTTGTTGGAGCCGATCCTGTTGAAAGCAACATAAAGATCCATTGCGCCAACGAAGCTTACAACAGAGGTTTCCTTGATAAGCGAGATGAATTCATTGCCCAGGGTCGGCAGTATGTTCTTTACAGCCTGCGGAATAACGATCTTCATCATCGTAGTGCCGTAGCTGAGGCCTACCGAACGGCCGCCCTCCATCTGCCCGGGATCTACGGAGAGGATACCGGCGCGCATGATCTCAGAAACATAGGCGCCCGAGTTCATGCCGAACACCACGAAGGAGACCGTGACGGGATCCAGGCGGACGCCCATGATGGGCATAAGCACATAATAAAAGACAAGCAGCTGAACTACCATGGGCGTTCCGCGGAAAAGAGACACGTAGAAGCTGCAAAGCTTATCGAGCACTCTGATAACGGGGTTCGTTTTAGGCACAACCTTTACGGTGGCGATAAGCGTGCCGAGAACGATGCCGATAATAAGGCCGAGCACGGCTATGATCAGCGTATTCTTTAAACCGGTCAGCACCTGATTGTAGCCGCCGTTATCAATAAAAGTGGTTAAAAAAACATCTATTTTTTTATCAAAATTCTGCATTATGATTTTCCTTTATATTTAAGTTGCCGGGAGTCAAACACAATATGGTTTTAAACGGCTGATACCCGGCAACTTAAAACAGCCTCACCCGTTGCAGAACGGGCGAGGTCGTTTAAATCAGATATTCCGCTTATCAGTTTACGGCATTAATGGAGGAAACGATAGCCTCTGCCGGAGCGGCGTCGATAATAACGTAATCAACATTGCCGTTGATAAGGTCGTTTACCGCAAGCGAACCGCTCTGATAGCCAACGAACTGAGCCTGAAGGCCTGCAAATCCAAGATCCTCGCTGCCCTGTACATAGGACTGACCTGTTGTACCGTTCTGACCGCCGATCTTTACCGAAGAATCCAAGCCGTTAAGAATAGCGTCTACCGAAGCTTTGTCTGTGCAGGCGTCGAATGTGGTGTCGTCGCCCCTGACGATGAGCTTCTGAGAAGCTTCATAATAAGATTCCGTGAAATCAACCTGCTGCGCCCTTTCCTCTGAAACAGTAAGACCTGCCATAGCGATATCGCACTGCTGCTGCTGAACGGAAAGAACAACGGCGTCAAAGTTCATATCCTGAATAACGAGTTCCTTACCGAGACGGTCTGCAAGGAGCTGCGCGATCTCCATATCAATGCCATAGAAAGTATCGCCGCTCTTGTATTCAAAAGGTTCAAATTCCGCATTCGTTGCAACAACGAGCTGATCCTTTGAGGTATCAAGCGCCGCAGAGGTAACGCCTACGGGAGTGCCGCCGCCGAAATAACGGTTGCAGATTTCATCCAGCGTGCCGTCTGCCTTGATCTCGGCAATAAGGGCGTTTGCCTCTTCCATAAGTTCGGGCTGATTCTTGTCCACACCGAAAGCATATTCCTCATCGGAAAGGTTGATGTCAATTACCTTTACCGCCTGTGTATCAGCACCGCCGTTTGTGTTGCTTGCATCATCCGTTGAGTCTGAGCAGGCTGCGAAAGAAACAGCTACAACCGCTACGGCAAGAAGCACGGACATGATCTTAAGTACTTTTTTCATCATTTCTTCTCCTTTTAGTAAAATAACCTCTCGAAATAATGACCAAATCAAAGATTTGGATTATTTCGGAGAACATTGTACCACACGTCCGGCGACAATTCTTGCCTTACGCTTGCGGTATAATAACCTCTCGAAATAATACCCAAATCGAAGATTCGGATTATTTCGGAGAACATTGTATCATCCCGGCTCGCACTTGCGCGCTCGCCGACATGGTATAATGATTAATAATTCTACTACAAAATGAATAAAAATGCAAGATAATATTATCTATTGATTGATTTTTAAAATAATGCTATAGTTAGAGTATTAAAAAAAGGTGTGATATGATGGAAGAAATAAAGCTTTTCACGCAGCTGCCCGAGGAAGCAATGCGCATCAGAAAAAACGTTTTTGTTGAAGAACAGGGCTTTCATGACGAATTTGACGAAACAGATACAAACAGCCTGCACGCCGTTCTTTTTTCGGACGGCAAAGCCGTGGGCACGGCAAGAATGTTTACCGAAAACAGCGGTAAAAGCTACCATATTGGAAGAATGGCTGTTATTAAGGAATACAGAAAACACGGATGCGGAAGAAAAATCATGGACGCGCTGCTTGCAAAGGCAAAAGAGCTTGGCGCCGAAAGCTGCGAGCTTTCCGCGCAGTGCAGGGCAAGAGGGTTTTATGAAACACTGGGCTTTGAGGCGAGCGGCGACGTATATCTGGACGAACACTGCCCGCACATCTATATGCGTAAAACGCTTTAAATACAAAATACAGAAATCAAACCGCAACGCACGGGGGTTATGAGTTATTATGAAGATCGATCTTAACGGTGCAGAAACAAGGCAGATCATAAAAGGCTACGGGGCTTCCGCCTGCTGGTGGAGCCAGAATGTTGCCGAAGAAAAAACGGCAAAGGAGCTGTGCGCGCTGCTATACGGCAAGGACGGGCTTGGGCTTAGCATATACAGATACAATCTTGGCGCAGGCTGGGACGAGGAAAACTGCCGCGTTTCCGACCCATGGCGCCGCTGCGAATCCTTTTTTGTGCCGGACGACGGAGAGGACGCCGCCGGCGGAAAATATGATTTTACGCGAGATAAAAACGCCTACGCCTTTATGAAGCGCTGTGTTAAGGACGGCACTGCGGACACGGTAATACTGTTTGCCAACTCGCCCCACTACGCCTTTACCTCCAGCGGGCAGGCAAGCGGCAGCCTGATTCACCACACCTGCAATCTGCCGCTTTCAAACTATGAACGATACGCGGATTATTTTATGGATATAACGCAGCATTTTATTGAGGACGGAATACCCGTAAAATACATAAGCCCCATAAACGAGCCCCAGTGGAAATGGGGCGGAAAAACCGTTTGGCAGGAGGGGTGCCATTACGAGCCGGAAGAAGTTAAGCAGGTATTTCATATTTTTGCCGAAAAGCTTGAAGAGCGGAATTTAAACGGCGTTTACCTGTACGGCCCGGAGAGCGGAGAGATCGGCGGGCTGACCGGCGAATACCTTCGCCTGTTCAAATCGGACAGGCTTATCATGAAGCATCTTGGCGTATTTGCGATACATTCATACCATGCGGACGAAGATTTAGCCATACGCCGCGAATTCTATAGAAACACGGTTTTGCGCAACAAAGATATCCGCTTTGATATGAGCGAGTGGTGCGAGCTCCCCTGCGTGCACGACATCAACAGTATGGAAAGCGCGCTCATTGCGGCACGTGTTATCGGGCGTGATCTGTGTGATCTCGGCGCGCAGAGCTGGACGGCTTGGGTCGCCGTGAATCAGATAGCCGATCTGCGGGGAGACGGACTGGATTACTCCGACGGTCTGCTGAGCGCCAGCGGCGGATTTTCCCATTACAGGATATGCAAGAGATATTATGCGCTTAAACATTTTACAAAATTTGCGCCCGCAGGCAGCACGGTCTTGGGCGAAAGCAAAAACGGAAACGCACTGCGCGTATTTTTATTCCAAGCGCCGGACGGCTGCAAAACGATGATTGCCGTTAACGAGGGACAAAGCACCGCGCTTGAAATCGGCGGAGAATATAAAACGGCGGATATTGCGGTTACCGATTCTCAAAACGATTTTGCGTACACATGCGGGGCGGGATTTGACGGCAGTATCACGCTTAAGGCAAGATCGATAACTTCGCTCAGATTTTACGGAGAAGAAAATGGAGATTGAACCGATTGGAATCATAAAGACGGATTTTGACCAAAAATTCGGCATACCGCGCCAGAGCGGCAGGATAGAAGAGCTGGAGGGAATCATAGAATTCCGCGAGTCTTACTGCACTTATGACCATTTTAAAGGGCTTGAGCAGTTTTCGCACATATGGGTGATATGGGGCTTTTCCGAAAATGAGCAAAAGAAAAAACACGCCACCGTGCGGCCGCCGAGGCTGGGCGGCAACACACGCATAGGCGTGTTTGCAAGCAGATCTCCTTTCAGGCCGAACAACCTGGCGCTTTCCTGCGTGGCGCTCAAAGAGATACGGAAAACCGCCGGGCGCTGTTCGCTTGTTATAGGCGGCGCAGATATGCTGAGCGGCACTCCGGTATACGATATAAAACCGTATGTGGCGTACAGCGACAGCGTACCGCACGCAAGCGGCGGCTTTGCAGAGGAAAACAAAGAATATTCACTTGCTGTACAATGCGATAAGGAAGTGCTTGAAAAGCTGCCGGAAAGCAAACGGACAGCACTGATGAAGCTCCTTGCCGACGACCCGCGGCCAGCATATCAGGATGACGAAAACAGGATCTACGGATTGTCCTATGCCGGCTACGAGATAAAGTTCAGCGTAAAGGGAAACAATCTAAAGGTAATCGGCATATACGAAAAAACAAATCATTAAAATCTGCAAAAAAACAAGCTGCCGGGAGACCGACAGCTTTCATTTTATGTAAATCTGCAAATCTTACTCATCAAGAGCAGGAGCGCCGACAGGGCAAACGTTTGCGCATGAGCCGCATTCGATACAGGTATCTGCGTCAATCTCAAACTTACCGTCACCCTCTGAAATAGCGTTTACAGGACATTCAGCCGCGCAAGCGCCGCAAGAAATGCAATCATCTGAAATCTTATATGCCATTTAGATACACCTCCTATAAATAATTGAAAGTTACCTCTTTCAATTACTAATATAACACAAAAAAAGTATTTTGCAAGTGGTAAATGAAGTTAGTACAGGCTAATTTTTTCAGCTCTCGTCACCGGTTTTGGATTTTGCAGTATTCTTTTTAGGATCACCGCGGCGGGAGCCTGACGGGGAAACAACAACGCATTCTTCCCTGTTGACGATCACGGGGGCTGCGCCCTCTACAGAGCTGTCCAGCATAACCTTGAGCTTGCCTGTGATCAGCGAATAATCCACAACCGTTCCCCTGCCCTCCTTACAGTCTACGATGCTGCCGCGGCGCGGGGTGATCTTTTCAAGATAATCATACGAATTCTGCTCATATTGCAGGCAGCACATGAGTCTGCCGCAGCTGCCGCTTATCTTGCCGGGAGAAAGGCTGATTCCCTGTGATTTCGCCATTTTTATGGAAACGGAATGAAAATCCTTTAAAAAAGTGGAACAGCAAAACGGCCTGCCGCATATACCGAGCCCGCCGATCATTTTAGCCTCGTCACGCACACCGATCTGCCTTAATTCTATCCGTGTGCGGAACGTGGCGGCAAGGTCTTTGACAAGCTCTCTAAAATCCACTCTGCCGTCTGCAGTAAAATAGAAAGTGATCTTAGAACCGTCGAATGAATACTCCACCTCGGAAAGGCTCATATCCAGGCCATGCTCCTTGATCTTACGGCTGCATATCTCATAGGCTTCCTTTTCCTTAACCCTGTTGTTTTCAAGTGTTTCTATATCCTGCTTTGTGGCAACGCGCAAAACGGGCTTAAGCGGCGAAACGATAGCGTTTTCCTCGACCGTTTTATTACCGCTGACCGCCTTTGCGCATTCAACGCCCCTTGCGGTCTCAACAATAACGTATTCGCCGGGGCTTATCTTATATTCGCCGGGCGAGAAATAATAGATCTTGCCCGAATCCTTAAAACGAACGGAAACTATATCTGTCATTGATTACACGATCCTCCTATCTGCCGGCAGCTTCTCTGAGCGTGCAGCAGATCTTTGTTATAAGCAGCTGCTGATTGGCGTTTTTCAGCGCCATATCATACAGCGCCTCGCTGGCTTCAAAAAGCCCAAGCAGTTTTTTTCTGGTAAAACTGCGGCGCAACAGCTTAACGCTCTCCACCCTGCCGGAAAGCGCCTCGCCGCCTGCAAGAGCGTCCCGAAAAACGGTTTTGAGCATAGCCAAAAGCGCGGCGGTATCCTGCCTGCTGGAAACGAGCGGACTCAGAGTCTTAAGCAGCTCATATTCGCTGCCGCCCGCAATGCCGCCGCAGACACCGTCTGCAAGGGCAAGCATCTCCTCAAATTTACCGCCGGCAAGGCTTTCAAGCGCCTTGCCTACGTTGCCGCCGAATGTGAGCACGGCGCTGCGCGCCTCTTCAAAAGATACATCGCTGTTTTGTGAAACGACGATCTGCGCCCCCTCCTCCGGCGAAACGCCCTGAACACTTACACACACCACGCGGGACAGTATAGTCTCCAGCATGGCGGATCTGTTTTGCGCCGTCAAAATAAACACCGCATAAGCAGGCGGCTCCTCTAAAATCTTTAGAAGCGCGTTTTGCGCCGCGTTATTCATACAATGGGCGTTTGCAAGGATATAGACCTTGTAATCTGCCTCATTCGGAATAACGGCGCAATCCTTTATGACGCTGCGCACCGTGCTGATATGAAAAGAATTTGCACTGCCGGGCGCGCAGTATTCATATATATCGGGATGAACGCCCTTCAGTGCCTTTACGCACTGCGAACAGGCGTAGCAGGGCTTATCCGCGCCCGAACGGCAGACAAGCGCACAGGCTATCTCGCGCGCAAGCGTTTTCTTGCCCAGACCGTTCTCCCCCTCTATCAAGATTGCATGCGGCAGCCTGGAAGACGCAAAAAGAGCGGAGATGCGCCGTTTCACATTTTCATTGCCTTTAAAATATGTAAAATTCATATTTAAAACTTTTTAAATTCCTCTACGTTTATAACAAAGGCGATACCGCCGAATTCCTCAACATCAACAGGCTGCTTTAAAAGCGTGCCTTTGAGCGTGCTCTGCACACCGTGCTGTTTTACGATACGCTTGGTTACGGAGCTCTGAAGAACATCAAAAGCCTCATCGACCTTACTGTCTTCAATACCTATAAACAGGCTTGTGTGGCCGCCCTCAAGGAACTGACCCATGGTTGAGATCTTTGTGGCGCGAAAGCCGGATTTGCTTAAATTCTCAAATACATTCTCAACATCCTTGTTGGAAACGATGGCAATTATTAATTTCATAAAAATCATAACCCTTCCGCCCGCCGACAAAAACACACCGCGGCGCGGGCGTACCCGGTGCATGAGGAAAAATGAAAAGTATAAACTTCTTGTTCATTATAACGCAAAATAAACGCGAAATGTGGAGATTAAAATTAAATTAAAATAAAATTAACAAAACGGATAAATTTATTATCCTGAAAGTAATATTTTTTTTACAAAACAGAAGAAACGGCAACAATGACCGGCATGGTTACAACGGAAAGCACGCTTGACTGGGCGGCGATCTCCGAACCGAGGCCGGCGTCATTATCATACTTTGCAGCATACATTGCGGTATTGGTAGCCGTTGGGGCGGAGGCGGAGACAGCCATGGCGGTCAGCAGATCGCCCGTGACGCCGCAGAGCCTGAAAAACAGAGTCATAACCACCGGTATAAAAACAAGCCTTAAAAATGAAACAAAATAAAGCTCTTTCTTTATAAAAAGATTTTTAAAATTCGCATTTGCAAGGAAGGTGCCGAAGATAATCATGGCAAGCGGCGAATTGATACTGCCCGCAAGCTGCATAGGATAATCAATAATATACGGCAGCTTTACCCTGAGCAGAAAGAGAGGGACGCCGATAAGAACGGATATTGAACCGGGATTCAAAAATATTTTTTTAATATTAATCTTTGCCTTTCTGCCGCTGATCTCATAAATTCCGTAAGTAAAGGCAAAAATATTGAACACGCCGATATAGACGGAGCAATAGAACATGCCCTCGTCACCAATCACGCTTTGGGCAAGCGGCAGGGCGAGAAACGCGGCGTTAGAAAACACGGTGCCGTAATGGAAAAGACCCTTTTCAAGCAGGCTTTTTCTTTTTCGGAATGTTAAAGCGGATATAGCGACCCCGAAAAGGTGCGTAGCCGCAGCGCAAAGAAACGCAACGAAAAGACCGCGCACATGTTCCTTTGAATATTCTATATTTGCAAAACTGCGAATAACGGCAATGGGCAGGATCAGATTAAAAAGAAGATTGATAACGCGCTTTGCATCTTCACGTGTAAAGATGCCGCTTTTATCCGCCGCAAAGCCGACGCCGGCAATCAGATACAGTATAAGCACCTGAACAGCGATGGTTTTCAGGTTTTCAAGAAACAAATTCAAACCTTCTTTTTAAAAGAGATTTCAGCTGCCGCGGCAAACGCGAAGACACCGACCAAAAGAAACGAAACGGAAAAATAGCCTGCCTGCGGAAGCTGCGCGCCCAAAGCATAAGCGATGATACGGGGCACGGCGGAAACGAAACACACGGCGGAATATGCAAATCCGAAAAACGCAAGCGACCCGTTCGCTTTTGCATCTTCTTTTTGCGCCGCAAGTAAAAAGAAAAACAAAAGGCCGAAAATGAGCGTTATATATTTCAACGCGCTTTCCGTATCATTATAAGCGCTTTCATACTCCGTAAGCCCAAGCAAAACATGGCAAAGCGCCCAAAGAAACGGCGCAAAGCAAAGCAGCCGGAGCCTGCCGAGATCAAAGCTGCGGGAACGCGAGCAAATGCTTAAAACAATGAAATACGCGCAGCCGAGCAGCGCGAACACCGCACAGGCGATCATGGGAACGATGCGGTTTGCAGCCGGATATGCCGTGCGCGACACATAATCATAGCAGCTGAGACACTGGTATATAAAATCACAAAACACACCCGCAGCGCCTGAAATGCAGGGCAAAAACATACCGCTTTCCGGAGATGGACCGACTGTATCGGTCTTTCCGGAAAACAGCATGAAAGAGGACGCTGCAAAAAGAAGTACACTCGCAGCAAAACAAATATAAAAGCACAATGACAGATCATTGCTTTCGGCAGCCGGAACGGCACCGCTGAGCAAAATACACCTTATGACCGCGCCCGCAAGCACTGCAAATGCGGCAAGCACCGTTACAAAGCGCTCTTTTGAAAAAATACTTTTCACTTTCTCTGATCCAGCGGCATATAATCTCTTCTTTGCGAAACGCTCTTGTACGCGGGGCGGATGATGCGCTTGCTGGAGGTAAGCTCTTCAAGGCGGTGCGCACACCAGCCCACAATTCTTGAACCCGCGAAAAGCGGTGTAAACAGATCTTCCGGTATACCAAGCACTTTATAGCAAAGCCCGGAATACAGATCTACGTTGGCGCAGATCTCTTTATCATCTTTCTTTAATTCGTGCAACAGATCGGGAGTTACCTTTTCAATATTTTCAAGGGTCTTGAATTCCTTTTCAAAGCCCGCCTGATAAGCAAGCTCCCTTGCGCTGTTTTTAAGGATAACGGCGCGCGGGTCGGAAAGGGTGTATACGGCATGGCCCATGCCGTATATAAGACCGAGACCGTCTCCCGCCTCTTTATTGAGTATCTTTACAAGATAATCTTTCACCTGCGCTTCATCTGTTGAATCCGGCACGTTCTCCATTATCTCATACATCATATTGGTTGTTTTAACATTTGCACCGCCGTGGCGCGGACCTTTGAGCGAGCCTATACCTGCGGCAATCGCCGAATACGTGTCCGTGCCGCTGGAGGTGAGCACCCTTGTGGCAAACGTGGAGTTGTTACCGCCGCCGTGATCCGCGTGGAGCATAAGGAGGATATCAAGCAGCTTTGCCTCTTCGTCAGTATATTGTTTATCCGGCCTTGTTTGACGCAGTATGTACTGGGCGGTTGAAAGCCCGCGTTTGATGGGATGCAGAAACATCGTTTTGCCGTAAAACGCCCTTCTTTTTACCTGATAGGCAACCGTTAATATGGTTGGGAACTGCGCAATGAGCTGCAGGCTTTGGCGAAGCACGTTCTGAACCGAAATATCATCCGGATTTTCATCATAGGAATAAAGACCCAAAATACAGCGGGCAAGCTTATTCATGATATCCTTTGATGGATTTTTAATCATCATATCCTCAATAAAATCATCCGGCAGAAAGCGGCATACGTCAATCACTTCATAAAGCGAGTTGAGCTGCGCGGGGGTGGGAAGCTCGCCGAAAAGGAGGAGCCATATGACCTCTTCAAAACCGAAGCGGTTTTCCGCAACGCAGTTTTTAACGATGTCCTCTATATCGTATCCGCGGTAGGAAAGCTTGCCTTCTTTTGCAACCTTTTCGCCGTCCAGAATATAATAGCCCTCTACGGAGCAGATACGTGTAAGGCCGGCCATAACGCCGGTGCCGTCCTCATTTCTTAAACCCCTTTTAACATGGTACCTTTCAAAATCGGAGGGGCGTATGGAATTATTTTTTTCAAGCTCGCCGCAGAGCTTTGAAATTGCTTCCATAGAAATAGGTGAAATGTATTTTGATGACATTTTATCACTCCTTTATATCTTGAGATGTCATAAAAATCTAAGGTTTATTATACAATATATTAAGATATAAAGTCAAGGAGGGGTAAAAATGAAGAAAGCGGCAGTGATTTTTATTGTGCTTTTTGTGCTATCGCTTGCCGTTCCCGCCGCAGCGTGCATCAACACCGGGCAGGAAAACGACACAAGCGAGCTTGCCACGTTGTTCAGCAGCGAAGCGCAGGCATAAAGCGGCAAACGACGGATTGCGATACCGCGTCAATACCTGTTTGCGTTTTCATTCACTTTTTCAAGTTTAAGAGAACAGTTGATCTCAAAGCGGATCTTGCCAAGCTGCTCTGCCCAGTCGGTGCTGAGAGAGCTGTATACGGACGGGCAGTCCGCCGCAAGGCGCTCGCCTATGCGCAGGCAGTCGCTTTTATTTTGAACACAGGCGGCAAAAACACTGCGGCACCTTCCCTCAAGCTCCTCTTGCGCCTGCTTAGCAACATTTTGAAGATCCTGCTGCGTCAGGCTGCCGAGATCGCCGCCTTCCAGTTCCTCAACAGAAAGCGTGGCGTTTATCTCCACGCTGTAAACAACCGTTTGATCCGCATAGCGTGTGCGCGCTTTTGTTGTGATATCCGAAAGCTTTGCCCCCGCGCTGCCGAACGGATCGCTCTCAAACTCAAAATAACACTGTTCCGATTTATCGCTCAGCAGCAGGAAGCCGAGTATCTGCTCCTGCGGCAAAACAGCGGCAAGATGCGTAGAATTAAAAACGGCGATGCCGGATACGACCGCGCTGTTCTCTGAGGCGGTCACAACGGGCAAATAGATATCCGAGGTCTTATCTTTATAAAGATTGAGCATTTCGTTCACGGTTACATAAGCCGCGAAGCCGTCATGCTCACCGTTATAAAGCAGTTCGGTAATTGCCTGAGAGGGCACCAGCGCGCCGCCGATACTGCTGGACAGCGCTTCATTGGCAGTAGAGGAAGAAATACACACCGCAACGTCCGGGCGCGAGTCGGGATTGCGTATCAGATAATCAAAGCAGTCTTGAAGATCGTTGCCCGCATAGTCCCAGCCGAGCACCAAAAGCTTGTTCTGCCCGAAAAAGAGCTTTTTTGACATGCCCTGACCGGCAGTCTGAACGGCGTCGGAAATATTTGCCCCGCCGCCCTGCTCGTTCATGGTTATATTGCCGGAAAGCGCCTCCGCGCCGCTTCCCTCTTTAGAAAGATTAAGACTTTGCACGGTTACGGTAACACTGTCTTCATTACGGTCTATACCCATTCCCTCCACAACGCTGAGATCTTTCAGATTTTCGTTGCCCGCGCAGCCGCTGAACAAGATGCCTGAAAGGAAAACGCACGTGAAGATCTTAATTATGCGAGATATTTTCACTGTTTTTCACCCTTTTGCCGAAAATGAGATAGAATAGCGGCAGAATGAAGGCAAACACCGCAAATGCAGGATAGAGCACAAGCTGCTGATTTTTATCAAAAGCGCTTGTATATAGAAAGATAAGACTCAGTATCAGCACGCCCGCCGCACAGGCGGATATCTTTACGACCGGCCTTTTGCACGTGAAGGACAGGCCGGCACAGTAGATAAACAATGTGACCTTCAAAAAGGCGGCAAAGATCCAAAGCGAAGTATATATGACTTCCAGTCTTTCGCCCGAGCCGAGCTTTGAAAGCTGCGCCACCTCAAAAAGCGGATACGCGCTCAGAGACGCCGTATCGCCCAGGACGCCCACCGTAAACGCGATAAGCAGCGCGGCGGTGAAATAAGCCGCGATCTGCGAAAGATAAAACGGTTTTACCGTTTTGCCGTTTATCTTGGGCGCCAGCGCAATATAAAGCACGATTTCATTTGTGCTGCAAACGGAAAAAAGCATATTCTGTGCAACGCTGTCTATGGGATTTTGCGTTATCGGAAAAATATTCAGATAGGAAAACTCGCCGGAGCCTAAGGCGATCAACGCAACGATACTGATCAAAGTAAGGACAAAGACCATGGAACCGAAACGCGATATCGCCTCTATACCGAGCGACGCCGCATACGCTCCGGCAAGTATCATGAGCCCGGCAAGGACGGCGATTATAGCGCTTTGGCTCAGCTCTGCGGAGGCAAACACGGCGAATTTTGACACATTTATTGCGCCGGAGAATATGAAATACAGCCCGTACAGCGCGCCCAGGATCTTATTATCAAGCACGTATTTGCCTTTTGCCACGCAAAGCACAGCGGGCAGCGCGATCACAGCCGTTACGGCAAGAGCTGCCAAAGTACTGTAAACAAGATCAAAGGAATAACGGCTTTCGAGCGCCGCGCTGCTGAATGTAAAAGCGATCACGCTGCGGCTCACGAAAAGCATAAAAAACAGATTGAGCGGCGCTGTTTTATCTCGTTTATATTTAATCATCGTCTATATCGGCACCCCTTAAATTCTGCACCCTAACGTTTCGCCTTATCAGTTTTTTCCACCCTGCGCGGTAAAACGTATCCGCAACGCTCTTCCTGCTGAACGGCGAGATCGGTGACGAATAGGGCACGCCGTAAGGATTGAGCGAAGTCACATTGACGCAGAGCGCACACACGCCCAGCATAACGCCGTATATCCCCGTGAATCCGCCCAAGAGTATAAATACGATCCGCAGCACGGAAATGCTTTCGTACAGCGGATAGATAACGTAAGACGCAATGGCGGTAACGGCTACAACGACCAGCATGGGCGCACCCACAAGCCCGGCGTTTACAACTGCGTCGCCGATAACGAGAGCGCCTATTATGGAAACGGCGTGGCCTATGGTTTTAGGCAGGCGCAGACCTGCCTCCCGCATGATCTCATACAATATCAGAACCATTACCGCTTCCTGCATAAGCGAAAACGGCGTGGACGCCTCCGCCGCCGCAACCGTATACATGAGCGACGCGGGCAAAAGCTCCTGGTGATACGTTCCCACGGCTACATAGAAACCGGGGAGCAAAACAGAAATAACAAATGAAAAATATTTGAGCAGTCTGTTGAACGTGGCGTAGAACGGACGGTTATTATAATCGTCCACCGTGGAAAAAGAATCCGTAAAGAGATACGGCACATAAACGGCGTAAGGCGATCCGTCCACAAGCACCGCCACCCTGCCCTCGCTGAGCTTTGAGCAAAGGGTATCCGGGCGCTCCGTATTGCCGACTGCCGTAAAATAGGATTTGATATCGCTGTCTAAAAATTCTGCCAGCTCGCCGTAATCGCAAAGATCGTCAACCGGTGCGCTGAGTATCCTGTTTTCCACATCCGCCACGAGGCGCATATCCGCAACGTCTTTTATATAACAAACCGCGACGGAGGTCTTGACTTCATTTCCTATCTTAAACTGCTTCATTTTTAGCTTGGGCGATTTTATCCTGCGGTGAAGCACCGCTTTATTATCGTTAAGCGTTTCCGTAAAACACTCTTTTGCGCCTTTTATATTTGATTCGTTTGACGGTTCCTCTGTTTTACGTTTTTCAAAGCCCTGTATACCCATGACCAGCGCTTTTGAAACGCCGTTTACAAACACGGCCGCAAAGCCGGAGGAAAGGTAAAAATAAACGTCATCAAAATTTTCGCACTCGCTCATTTCGAGCGCATTTACTACCTTCAGCTTTATCTCTTCAAAAAAATCGCACGGGTTTTCGCTTTCAAAATCATGATTCAAAATAGGGCTCATGATCATCTGGGAAAGCATAAGGGAATTTATCATGCCGTCCAGCACGCATACGATACATCTTGTGCCGCAGACGTCTATCTCACGAAGCAGGAAATCAGAGCAGTCCTTATAATCCCTTTCGATTCGGTTTTTATTATCTATGATCGAAGCAAATATTTTTTCCATAAAATCACCAAAAAATTTCTACAAGTATTTTTTCTATATTTGTGAAACTTATGCAAAAAATAATTGCGGTGATTCAGATGAGTATAGTTTTTATAAGAGCCGTTATCATTTATGTTGCGGTAATCATAGCGCTGCGCGTTATGGGAAAAAGGCAGATCGGAGAAATGACGCCGCATGAGCTTGTTATAACGATACTGGTTTCACAGGTGGCCATCATCCCGCTGCAGGATAATTCCATGCCGCTTGCAAACATGATTATTCCGATACTGATATTCGTATCCCTGGAGATCATCGTATCCGCGCTTTCCATGAAAAGCCTTGGATTCAGAAATTTGATTCAGGGCAAGCCAATATTCGTTATAAAAAACGGAAAGCTTGACGAAAAGCAGCTGAAAAGACTTAGGCTGACCGTTGACGACCTGACGGACGCGCTGCGCGAAAAAGGATTTTTTGACATATCCGAGGTGCAGGACGCCGTTGTTGAAACGAACGGCACCGTTTCCGTTTTGCCGAAAGCCGAATACGGCAGTGTAACGCCGAAACAGCTTAAGCTGGAGGTTGAGGAAAACTCCACGGCGGTTCCAGTCATCATAGACGGAAAACCCGTTGACGAATACTTTGGCCAAAACAAGATAAAGAAAAGCGAAATAGAACTGCTTGTGGCGGACAGCGGCAAAAGGATGGAAGATATCCTGCTGCTGACGATAGACGACTGCGGGAAAGTAAATATGATTGAAAAGAGGGACAAATAAATGAAACGGCTTTGGTTTTCAGCGGCGTTTATTTTAATTGCGTTTTCACTTTGCGCGTTTGAACAATTTGTGGTCTACGGCGAATGCAGGGAGATCATAGAGCGCATAGACGTTGCTATAGACGAGCATGACCTTGACACGAAAAAAGAACAATGCGCCGAGATAGAAAAACTTTGGGAAGATTTTGACCGAAAAGCTACGTACACTACCGACCACGCGATTCTGCACAGCGCGGAAATCTCTATCGGCACGCTTGGCGACCTGAACGATCTGAACGAAGAGGATACGAACGAAGCGCTGATAGAAGCGAAAAGCGAAATATTGCAGGTATATGAGCATTCAAGAATAAATTTTTCTAATATACTGTAACGAAAAACAACCGGGCTGCGCAGTTGCAGCCCGGTTGTTTGCAAAATCAGAATATTAAATTTATTATGCGGACAGTTTTGCCGCCGGCGAAAACAGCTTTTTATCAAGCCCGCGCTTTACGAATAGGAAGTAAAGCACCGTGCCGAGAACAAGCATCACACCAAGCTCCCCAAGGGCAACAAGACCGCCCTGCACAAGAAAATCGGCAAAGATGAAATCGCCTTCTACGAAAAATGTTTCTATCTCCCAGCCAACGATCACGCCGTTAAAAACTGCCGGCATAAGCATGGAAAGAAACGGATAAGCTTTGAGCTTAACGTTGCGCAAAAGATACATAACAAGGGTTGCAAGCAGGGTTGCGAGAGAACCGAAGATCATATCGAGCGGCAGTCCGGAGCCGATATTATAGATATTCGACAGCACACAACCGATGGTCAGCCCCGGTATTGCGGCGGGCGTGAACAGCGCAAAAACATTGAGCGCCTCAGACACACGAAACTGCACGGCGGCGGAAGTGGTGCCCGGCAGAAGGAAGTTTTGCGCATAGGTAAGCGCGGCGTACATTGCGGCGATCACCGCCGCCTGCACGATGAACATAAGCTTTTTGTTTTTCATGATTCAATTTCTCCTTAGTTTTGTTTTTAGAAGCTCCGCGAATGGAACGGAACTGGTCAGGATTTTGCGAACTGACAGGGAGTATTATATAGCAAACCGCGTCGTTTTTCAACAGCAAATAATAATCATTGATTAGATTTTTTGTGTATGCTATACTATACTGGTAAAATAATAAGGCATAACTGCCTGTAAAAGCTAAGCAGAGGGGTAAAAAAAATGAAAGAATTATCACTTGACGGCGTTTGGAAGATAACGCTTGATTCTACGGGGGAAAGCGTTGAAGCATGCACGCCCGTAACCGATTTCAACGCTTTTTACAAAGCCGGAAAGATAAAAGATCCGTTTTACGGCACAAACGAAAACGACGTGCAATTCCTTGCAGAAACAGGCAAAAGCTTTGCACGCAGATTCAGCGTGGACAGCGATTTGCTTGGGCACAAAAACGTGATTCTATCCTGCGATATGCTGGACACGTTAGCAGATATATACATCAATTCAAAACGCATAGGCAGATCCGAAAATGCTTATATCAAATTTGAAAAGGATATAAAAGACGTGCTGCACGAGGGCGAAAATGAGATAAAGATACACTTTGAATCCCCCGTTCAGTACATAACGAACAGGCAAAAGGAAAAACCGCTTCCGAAAAACAACAACGGCACGGACGGCGCGCCGTACATCAGAAAGCCCGCATGCCATTTCGGCTGGGACTGGGGCATAAATCTGCCTGTATCAGGCATTTTGGGCAAAACAAGAATCCTTGCATATGACGGTGAGGCACGCGATTTTACCGTATTTCAAAAGCACGAAAACGGCGCCGTTACACTTGAGCTTACAACGGAACCGGCTGTAAACACCCGCGGCACACTGATACACCCTGACGGCAGACAAGCAACATTTGACGTTGAAAACGGCGCTGCGGTGATCACCGTAACAGAGCCGGAACTTTGGTGGACGAAAGAGCTTTCCGGCAAAGACAGGCAGCCGCTTTACACGATAAAAATTGACAGTGTTGAAAAGCGCATAGGGCTTCGCACCATAAAGCTTGACCGAAGCAAGGATCAATACGGCAGCAACTTCAGATTCATACTGAACGGCGTACCGGTCTTTGCCAAAGGCGCCAACGTGATCCCGCCGGACGCTATGGCGGACAGGATAGATGAGAAAGCCGAACAGAAGATCATTGACGACTGCAAAGGCGCAAATTTCAACATGATCAGGATATGGGGCGGCGGTTACTACGGCAGCGACCGGCTGTATGATCTCTGCGACGAAAACGGCATCCTGGTTTGGCAGGATTTTATGTTTGCCTGTCTGATGTACCCGTTTTACGAGGAAGCATATTTGGGCAATGTGCTTGATGAAGTGAAATACAACGTTTCGCGCATCATGCACCACCCCTCCCTTGCGCTTTGGTGCGGCAACAACGAGATAGAATTCATGTTCACCTATCTTCCCAAGGAATCGGAGATCGTAAAATGGTACAGAAAATTCTTTTATGATATCCTGCCTACGGAGATAAGAAAGTACGACAGAGTTACGCCGTATATTGAAACTTCGCCGATCGGCGACGGATTCAGAAAAAACATAACTGCCGATAAATGCGGCGACACGCATATGTGGCATGTTTGGCACGGCGGCAAGAACCTGAAATACTATACAAAAAGATACACGCGCTTTATGAGCGAATACGGCATGGAATCCCTGCCCAGCACGGACTGTATAAAGCAGTTTGCAGATGAAAACGAGATGAATCTTTTTTCAGAAACGATGCTGCATCACCAAAAATGCCTGAGCGGAAACGCCAAGATGAAATACTACCTGCTTGAAAGATATAAAGAGCCGGACAGATTCGATGACCTGATCTATCTTACGGGGCTTATCCAAAGCCAGTGCGTGGGCAACGCCGCGCAGCATTTCAGGCGCAACAAGGGCAGGTGCAACGGATCGCTCTGGTGGCAGCTTAACGACTGCTGGGGCTGCCCGAGCTGGTCTTCCGTAGACTATTTCGGCAAGTGGAAGCCCCTTATGTATGACGCGAAAAGATTTTTCAGCCCCGTTGCACTTTCCGTAAACGACACCGGCAAGGCGGCGGAAATCTATCTTTTAAACGACACACTTCAAAGCGGCGATTACACCGTGAAAGCAAAGATCATGGATTTTGACGGCAAAACGCTTGACGAGACAGTTGAGAACGTGTATTCAAAAGCCGGAGAGCCTCAAAGAGCCGCCGTTATTTCAACAGCCGGTTATGACAAAAGAAAGCACTTTATAATGGCGGAGCTTTACAAGGACGGCAAAAGGATATTTGAAACGACTGCCGTGCTTGCGCCTGAAAGGACGCTTGCGCTTGCGCGCGCCAAGATCAGAATCTACGTTCAGGGCAACAGCCTGACCCTTGAAAGCAATACCTACGCGCGAAGTGTGTTCATAGATATTGCAGGCGAAAGCACGCCGCTTTCGGACAACAGCTTTGATCTTATACCGGGCGAGCAAAAAACAGTCTGTCTTTGCGCAGACAGCAAGATAGACGCAAAGTGTATAACCGTAAAATGCGTGAACAACATTAAGTCCTCCCACACAGAGGCGGAGCGGATCGCTTACAGGCTGAAATTTGCAGCGCAGCCGGAAAACATCGCAAATATGTTTTATTACACGTTCAGCTGATCAGATCAAAATACAGACAAACAAAAAAAACGCTTTTGGGTATTGACTCAAAAGCGTTTTTCTGTTTCTTATACAATTTTTAAATGATCGCCGCAGTCGGAAAGTCTTACAAAACGGGGACGTTCGCTGCCCGTTTGGTTGGGCGAATGAAATGTCAAAAGCAGATCATCCCCTGCCCTGAAGATCATGCCGTGGCCGCCGTCATCGGTTATGAGCGGCGGCAGATGTTCAAAGCCGCCCGTTATGCTGCCGTTTTTTGACCTTGCAACGCACTGCGCGTATTTATGGTCAATGAAAGTTGACCATATCATAAGCAGCGCGCCGCTTTTTGTGCGGTAAAGGAAAGGGCCGTCGGTAATATAGTGCTCGCCCGCCGGTTTCTTATCCGCCCAAGCAGGTGAAGAAGCTTTAAAGATGAGCTTTGCCTGCCCTGCCGGTCTTTTAAGATCCGCGCTGAGCGGCAGATAGCAGATCTCGCCGTCCACAGCCTGCGTGTGTTCATGGCAGAAAACAAGATAGGGCGTGCCGTTTTCACAGTAGAATGTGCCGTCTATGCACTCCCACTCAACGGGAGTCAGCGCGCCTGCCGACTGCGGGCAAAACTTGCCGAGCGGGCTGTCTGAAACAAGCGCATATGTACCGCGAAGACCGTTTTCTTGGGTAAAAGAGGCAAACATGTAATATCTGCCGTTATATTTATGTACCTCCGGCGCCCAGTTTACTTCCCGGTTAAGCCCTGCCTGCTCTGAATCAAAGCAGCACACGGGGCCGTTCCACGCTTTGAGATCATCGGAAACATAAACGTCAAAACCGCCGGTTTTTCTGCCGAAATCAGCGGCACGTGTGCCGTACAGATAATATCTGCCGTTTTCGGCAAGGACGAACGGATCTCTTATATTGATATCTTCAGCCAGCATTATTTTTCAAGCTTTTCGGCGATCTTCTTCATGGAAGCGCGGCATTCGTCGCTTATAGGCAGGAACGGTCTTCTGCATTCGCCCATATCCACGCCCATCTCAGTCAAAATAGCCTTTTCGGACTGGAACACGCCGTATTTGATCATTTCCGTAATGATCTCATCCGCCTCGTTCTGCCCCTTTTGCGCCTCTTTCAGATTGCCGTTTTGGAAATCAGTCATGATCTTCTTAAACTTCTTGCCCATGAAGTTATAGGTGCTGCCGATCGCGCCGTCAGCCCCCATGGCAAGGCCGGCAAGCAGGGTTTCGTCAAAGCCGTTGTAGACAACGATTTCCCTGTCCAGCTGCTTAAATTTCTGAAGCGCAAACATATCGCTGGAGGTATGCTTGATGCCGATAAATTTCTCGTTCTTGAAAAGATCGTTTGCAATCTCCTTAGTAAGCGAAAAACCGCTTGAATTCGGGAAATTATAAATGATCATCGGCAGCGAAGTGCTGTTTGCGATATCCTTATAATAGCCGAGGATCGCCTCAAGCGGGAAGCCGTAATAAAACGGAGCGACCGCCGAAATCGCGTCATAACCCAGTTCCTCGGCGCTTTTAGCCATTTCTATAGCGGCGTCTGTTGAAATGGTGCCGACATGCGCTATGAGCGTAACTCTGTCTCCCGCCGCCTCTTTAACGCACTTAAACACATTTTCTCTTTCCTCATTTGTGAGCAAAAGGCCCTCGCCCGTGCTTCCGCCTACGTAAAAGCCGTCAATACCGTTTTTGATATTGAATTCAACAAGATCCTTAATAGAATCGTATTTGATGTTTCCGTTCTTATCAAACGGAGTGAGCAGAGCCGAAAACAGGCCCTTAAATTTTTGCAGATCTGCCATTTTACTTCTCCTGTTTATTATAAAAATTATTTTTTTCAAAAACGCTTTCAAAGCGCTTTGTGATATCCATAGGTCTTGTGATCGCGCTGCCGATCACAACAGCATAAGGATCGCATTCCAGCACCTTTTGAAGCTGCGCCGTTTCCCAGATACCGCCCTCTGCGATGACCTTTGCCGAAAGCTCGCCGGTCATTCTTTTGAGCATATCGTAATCCGGTATGGAAACGCCGGCGGTATAGGACGTATAGCTTCTCATCGTGGTACCCACGTAATCAAAGCCCATTTCGTCCGCCGCCTTCGCCTCTTCAAAATCAGAGCAGTCCGCCATGATCTCTACCTGCGGGGCGTTTTCACGGATATAGTTTACAAGATCGGCAAGCTTTTCGCCGCCGGGGCGTTCCCTTTTGGTGGCGTCAAGCGCGATAACCTCGCACCCAGAGCCGAGAAGTTCCTTGACCTCTTTAAGGGTGGGTGTAATATAGACGTCGCTGCCCGCATATTCGGCTTTGATTATGCCGATAACGGGAACATTTACCTGTTCTTTGATCTCTTTGATATCGGAAACATAATTTGCCCTGATGCCGACGGCGCCGCCCAGCACTGCCGCGCGGGCAAAATGCCCCATCATATGAAGCCCGTAAAGGGGTTCGCCCTGAACTGCCTGGCAGGACACGATAAGCCCTCTTTTAAGATTTGCCGTAATACCACCGCCTTTATTTTTATATCACAATTCTATCACAAGGCGGTGCTCTTTTCAATGAAAATAAAAAAATATATCCAATTTTTTAGCCGTGCTTTACCATACATGGAAATATTATAAAAAAATCTCTATGCAATTCGGAAAATTCCGAATAGTATATTGAAATATGTTTTAAAAAATGTTATAGTTTAAATGCTGGAATTCAAGCCAACCGCGCCGCGGGTTGTGCAGGCTCATTGTTGCGGGGGTCTGCGATGCGGCAAAGAATTGTCATGATATCTAAGCAATTCTTACTTATGGGGATCCTGCCTGAATAAAACGGGCAGATCCTTTTTTTATGCTGATTTATATCTCTTGCTTAAGCGTGCTTTCAACGGCGTCAAGCAGGCGGTTCACCCCCCGTGAGCCGAAGCGGGTCTCAAAAACGGCGCGCGCTCTGAGCGCGCCCGAAAGCAGCTTTATATTGACGGGCACAGTTGCCTTTGCGCCTCCCCTCGGCGCGCATAAAAACAGCACAAGGCGCCTTGCCTTTCTGGAATAGCGCAGCGCATTTACAAGTTCGCTTTCAAGCCGATAAGGATTCATAACATAGATCACGCAGTCAAAATTCTCCGCTTCTTCGGCAGGGCTTCCGGGAGAAAGGCAGGAAACAAAGTATTCACGGTATTTGTAATAGTACATGCCTTTAATAAGCCCGAACCGCGGAAATTCGCATATAAAAGAGCCGGTAAGCTCCGCAAACAGATTGATCTGCGCCGCTGCGCACTGCCCTGCTATTGCAACGGTGCACGGCGGCTTATTTTTATGTAATTTCAAAAAAGCACCCCTTATGCATACTACGCAACAGGCGCATATATGTTAAATTGCACAATATAAGAACGGGATATTTATCACACATTACGAATTGAAATACAGCCCGACTGATGATAAAATAAAGGTTGAAATTAATTTATGTGAGGTAAAAAAATGGAAAAACTTAAATACTTTGTTAACGGTGAATTCAGGGAGTCCAAGACCGACAAATGGTATGATCTCCACAACCCCTCTACGGGCGAGGTCACGGGCCAGGCTCCGTGCTGCACGAACGAGGAGGTGCTTGAAGCAATAGAAGCCGCAAAAGCAGCCTACCCGGCGTGGAGAAACACACCGGCAAGGAAAAGAGCGCAGATCCTTTACAAAGTGCGCGAACTCCTGATAGAGCATAAAGACGAGCTTACGATGCTGGTTTGCGAGGAAAACGGCAAGGCATGGGGCGAGGCCGAGGGCGATGTGGGCAAAGCGCAGGAGGGCACCGAGCTTGCAACGCAGGCGCCGTCTCTTATGATGGGCGAAAGCCTTATGGACGCCTCCACCGGCTTTGACACGGTAAAATACCGCGAGCCGCTCGGCGTATTCGCAGGAATCGTACCCGTAAATTTCCCGGCTATGATACCCTTTGGCTGGATGACGCCCGTTTGCGTTGCCTGCGGCAACACGATGGTGCTGAAAGCGGCTTCGCTCACACCGAGAACGGCGATGCGCATCGGCGCGCTTTACAAGGAAGCCGGGATCCCGGACGGCGTTATAAACATCGTTACCTGCTCCAGAAACGAGATAGACACGATCCTTGACCACCCGGACGTTAAGGGAATAACCTTTGTAGGCTCTACGCCGGTGGGTCTTAAGATCTATCAGAAAGCGGCAGCCGCGGGCAAGAGATGTCAGGCGCTCTGCCAGGCTAAGAACCACGCGCTTGTTATGGAGGACTGCGCGCTTGAAAGAACCGTTGCCGGCGTTATCAATTCGGCATTCGGCTGCGCCGGTCAGAGATGTATGGCGCTCTCCTGCTGCGTGGTGGAGGAATCCATTGCAGATAAATTTGTTGCCGAGCTGAAGAACCAGATCAAATCCGTAAACTGCGGCCCTGCATGGGATAAGAATACAAGGCTTGGCCCCATTACATATAAGAAGCATTATGAAGAGGTGCTTGCCGATATCCAAAAGGGCATTGACGAGGGCGCCGAGCTTGTTGTGGACGGGCGCAACCCCAAAGTACCGGAGGGATACGAAAACGGCTATTTCATAGGCGCAACCGTATTTGACCATGTTACGGAGGATATGACGATCGGCAGGGACGAGATATTCGGGCCGGTGCTTTGCATAAAGAGATGCAAGGATTTTGACGAGGGACTTGCCATTATGAACGCAAGCCCGTATGCAAACGGCTCCGTAATCTATACACAGAGCGGCTACTACGCAAGGCAGTTCGCAAGATATACGGACGGCGGCCAGGTAGGCATCAACGTGGGCATTCCCGTTCCCGTTGGCTTCGTTCCGTTCAGCGGGCACAAGCAGAGTTTCTTCGGCGATCTGCACTGCCTTGGCAAGGACGCTTACAGGTTCTTTACGGAAAGCAAATCCGTAACCCAGCACTGGTTTGACGAGGAAGAAAAGAAGGCAAAAGAGGTTGACACCTGGGACGGTCTGCTTTAATCCGACTTAAGCAAGAAAGATAAATCCGCTACCGTAAAAGGCGGCGGATTTTTTATATACGCTCTTGACATTTACTCTTTTTAGATTAAAATATATATGTTTTGTATATATTTAAATTTTGCGGCAAAGAGGAAGTGTAAGAATGGGAAATCAGTTTATTATGCCCGGCAAGATCGTATACGGGGAGAACGCGCTTGAAAACGCTGCTCCGCTGCTTGCCGATATGGGTAAAAAGGCGCTTATCGTTACGGACAGATTTATGGTGCGTTCGGGAAACGTGCGTCCCGTTGAGGATATTTTGAGCGGGCTGGGCATTGCATTTTCTGTTTTTGACGGCGTAAATTCAGAGCCTACCGACGTAATTATAGATATGGGCATTCAGCAATACAGAGATGAAAATTGCGATTTTCTGATTGCCCTCGGCGGCGGCTCCCCGATTGACGCCATGAAAGCGATAGGCGCGGTGGCAACGAACGGCGGAGAGATAGACGATTATTACGGGAAAGTGATCTCTATTCCCACACCGCCCATGGTTGCCGTTCCGACCACAAGCGGAACAGGATCCGAGGCAACGCAGTTCACAATTATAACGAATACAAAAAGGGACATCAAAATGCTTTTGAAAGGCCCTGTGCTTATGCCGGATCTTGCGATTGACGACCCGAAATTCACCGTGACCGCACCGCCCTCCATCACGGCGGCGACCGGCCTTGACGCGCTTTGCCATGCGGCGGAGGCATACACCTCAAGAAAAGCGCAGCCGTTAACCGACGACCTTGCGGTAAGCGCGGTAAAACGAATATTCAAGAACCTGCCGATCTGCTATGCCGAGCCGAAAAATATAAAGGCACGCGAAGAGATGAGCCTTGCGGCGCTTGAGGCAGGCGTTGCGTTCAACAACGCATCCGTTACGATCATCCACGGCATGAGCCGCCCGATCGGCGCGCTCTTTCATGTGGCGCACGGCATCTCAAACGCTATGCTGATCGAAGAGTGCTTTAAATTTGCGCTAGACGGCGCGTATTCCAGATTTGCCGATCTCGGCAGAGCAATCAAGGTTGCGCACCGCGCGGACGACGACAGAACGGCTGCCGAGGCTTTTTTGAACGCCTGCTCCGAGCTTTGCAGAACCTGCGAAATACCCACGCTTGCAGAATACGGCATCGATAAGGGCAAATTCTTTGAGGCGATCGAGAAGATGACGGATGACGCAATAGACTCCGGCTCTCCGGCGAACACGATCAAAAACGTGACACGAAAAGACATCATCAAAATTTATAAAAATCTTTGGAAGTAAACATAAAAAAGCTCCGAGAGCACGGAACAGCTGTGCCCTCGGAGTTTTTTATTCTGAAGTGATTACATAATCGCATATTGCGGCGGGATCACAGGCGGAAAAATAGCTCTCCTCAAGCGGTATCCATTTCTGAACAAACGCTGCTGCGCCCTCTTTGCCGTTCCTTTTTTCTATTCTTCTGCGCTGCGCCTGCGGCGGGATGTCAGCAAAGACCTTAAGGGAATAGAAATCCCTAAGCGCTTTATGAAGGCAATATGTACCCTCAATGATAACGCCGTTTTCAGGGCTTATAAACGATTCTTCTTTAAAGCCGAGCGTATGGCAGTCAAACGGCCGAAAACGAGCCGTCTCTCCCCTGCTGAGCGGCAAAAGCACCTGTGCCTTAAAGCGTTCCCAATCCACGTTTTCACCCGGGGTATCCAGCCGCGCTTTTGTTCGCTGAAACGGCTGTAAAAAGAAATCGTCCATATGCACTACGGCAGCGCCTGTAAGACATGAAAGCTCTTGGGCAAGCGTGGTTTTACCGGCGGCGCATCTGCCGTCTATAGCAAGTATAAACGGCTTATCCGCGCCTTTTGCTGCTTTGATTCTGTCTGCAAGCGCAAAGATCAGTTCTTCCCTGTTCATGCGTTATTCTGCGCGCTGTCCGTTTCTTTTTTTCGCTTTTTATACGGCACAAGACCGGTTCTGTTCAGCGCCGCCATAATTGCAGGTATCAGGATAAGCTGCACCACGATGCCGGGGATCGCATTCAAAAACGCGCCGCTCATAAACGCTGCCCACGTAAATTCGCTGCCCGTGAAACCGAGCTGTATCACCTGCACAACGCCCCAAACGGCTCTGCCGGCGATCATGGCAACGATCAGGCTTCTGTAAAGCGCAACGATACACTGCCAGCGGGAGAGGCCGTACATAAGGCCCGCCACAAGGCCGTATGTCATAAGCTCAAACGCCATTGCCGTTGCCGCCGGGAACATAACGGGCATGCCGAAGATAGCGGAGCGAAGCAGCGGCAGAATGAAGCCCACCACGGCGCCGTACTGCCAGCCGCAGATGAGCCCGCACAGCATTACGGGTATATGCATGGGCAAAAGCATGCTGCCGATCTGGGGGATCTGCCCTGTTAAAAACGGGAGCACGAGCCCCAGGGCAAGGAACATGGCGGACAAAGTTAAATTTTTAGTCGTCTTTTTCATAATATCACCTTTTATTTGCGCTCTGCGCCGAATTTTTTAAATATGTATATCCTTTATCATTTTGTAAAATAGGCGTTGATCTCGTCCATACGGCGCTCCTGCTTTACGCTGAAAGGGCAAGCCGGCAGTGATTGCAGTATACGCAGTTGCCCACCGCGTTTTGCTAACTCTATTTTATAATGTAACAAACGGAAATTCAAATACTTAAAATGAATAGACTGCCATTGCTGAAAGCTATGGCAGCGGCGGATCATTTCAGATCTTTGATATAGGTCATTTTTCTGCCCTTAACAGCGGGAATGCATTTAAAATTTTCTGTTTTTACATTCCGGGCATGGCGTATAAACAGCGCGTAGGACGGCAGATTGCGGAACCGGTTTGCCTCCGGGTATTCGGCGGCGTATTCCGGAATGAACAGGCGTTTATCTGAAATGAACGGCCTTTTCGTCATTTCGATATCGATATTTTTCAACAGAACATTTCTCACTCGTTTTGTTCTGCCCCGCTGCCTGAAGCCGCAGATCATTACAGGGATCTCCGCCTCCCGCGCTTTCAGGTCTTCCACGGAGATATCAAATATCTCGCTCTTAAAATCAAACGCGCGTTTGTCTGCCGAGCCGCCCTTTTGCGCGCTCTTGCCGAATTCAATGGCGCGGGCACTTTGCGCGTTCACCTTAGCAGCTCTGTTTCTGTTGCCGAGCCGGATAAACAGCGGGCAGGAACAGCGTTCACACTCTATATTTTGGATATGTACATCATACAGTTTTGCGCCGTCTACGGCTTCAAGCGCGATCGCGCTGACCGTGCCGGGATACAGATCCGTCATGAAAAGGCGGCAGTTTTCGATTTTTATATTGCTTATATCGTGGGTCGTTTCCGTTCCCACCTTAATGGAATTGGTGCGTGAGATGATCTCGCAGTTTTTGATATGGATATCGCGCATGGGCGCGTCACACCCCTCCCACACGGCGTTTTTGATAACGATACCGTCGTCCGCCGTTGAGATAAAGCAATGGTCGATCACCACATCGCTTGTGCCCACCATATCGATGCCGTCTGCATTGGCAACGTTTCTGTTATTATTTATAACAAGATCCCGTATCTCCGCACCGCTGCATTTATCAAGACGGAAAGTCCAGTACGCGCTGTTTTCTATCATAAAATTATCCGCCTTAACGTTCGTGCAGTTTTTAAGCACGATCACGCTGCCGTACTTGCTTTCATGCGCGAAACGCAGCTGCTTTCTGTAATCGGAGCGCATCTGAACAACATCAACATATTCGCGCGGTGCGGTCATATTCTGCGCGAAGATCGGTTCCCTGCCGAAATAATTGCCGCTGCCGTTCAGCGTACCGCCGCCCGTGATCGTGATATTGTTCAGATCTTCACCGTAAACCAGCGACCTTTGCGGGTAACCCTTGCCGTTTTTAAAGGCGCTGACGCTTGCGTTCTTTTCAATAAAAAGCGTTATGCCGCTCTTAAGATACACAGCGCTTGACGTAAAATCCCCGCCTTTAACCAAAACGGTGCCGCCGCTTTTTTCGGCAGCATCTATAGCGGCGTTTATCGCAGGGGCGCAGTCAAAAGTCTCCGCGCCTGCAACAGCGCCGAAATCCCTTATATCATATACATTATGATCCGGGGGCACTGCCGGCTTTATATAAGAATCGACCGGGCAGTAAGAAGAAAAATCAAATTCTCTGACCACGCTGTAAACCCCGCCCTGCGTCACGCGCTCGTCCTTATGAAAAAGCAGCCGGAGCTTATCCGCCAAAGTACGCTTATATTCACTCATGTAATCACCAATAATTATAATTTGATATGAATATAACATATTTTTTCAATTTTTTAAATATTTTTATTGATTTATTTTTAAACTTATGTTATATTATTAAAGCATTAAGAACGGGGTGTAGCGCAGGTGGTAGCGCACCAGACTGGGGGTCTGGGGGCCGCAAGTTCAAGTCTTGTCACTCCGACCAAAAATGACCAAGTATCAACAGATACTTGGTCATTTTTATTATCCTAACAAGACTTGAACTTGCGGGCGAGTTTTTGCGGATGCTTATGAAACTTCTTATATGTTTTTTATAACCCTCAGTCAGCTTTGCCGACAGCTCCCCGCGTCCAATTTGACTTCGCACCGGCGAAACAGCTATTTTAAATCCTTGCAACCGCCGTTTCTTAACTGCTTCGTCAAATTCTCCTTTCCCCAAAAAGCCTTGGGCTTTTTGGGG
>URED01000006.1 GCA_900546785.1 uncultured Oscillospiraceae bacterium
AAGCCGGGTTTATACAAAGGGAACAGCGCTACCGTGAAAACGGGGCGCTTTCCTCATGTATGTATCATTTACTGTTCAGGTGAACATAGGGTGGGTTCACAGTGGACATAGAAAGTGAACATACCAAAAGAAATATATATTTATATATCTAAGACAGAAAAGAAGAACATTTATTGCAAGGATTTAATTTATATGAGTGCCCTTATGTGATAGAATAAGGTGATGTCTTTTTCTGCTTTAAAATACAAGTCTTGTTTTAAAATTAGAATAACGGTATAATATTGGTAACATTCAATTACTGTCGTATGAGGTAAAGCGTTATGTACAAAATCGATAAGAAAAACAAACGAACAGAAAAAATCCCGGAAGTGTCTTTTGAAAAATTGAAAATCAAAGAGAAAGAGGATATACAGGAGTGGATTGCAAATGATCCAAGCATTTTGGAATATGATTCCGAACTTTTAATCATCCAAAAGGAATTTGATGGATTTGAAAATACGAACAGACGCTTAGACCTATTGGCGTTAGATTCTAACGGCAATTTAGTTATCATAGAAAACAAGCGAGATGATACAGGGGCGGATGTTACTTGGCAAGCGATAAATTATGCTTCTTTCTGTTCTACACTTACAAAACAGGATGTTATTTCGATATACGGAGATTATTTGGTAAAATGTAAAAAAGCACCTTGCACGGAAGAAGAAGTCCATCAAAAAATTAATGATTTCTTAGATAACAAAGTCACTGTCTACCCTTCAGACACACAAAGAATAATCCTCGTTGCTCATAATTTTAGAAAAGAGGTTTTGTCTGCGGCTCAGTGGCTTAATAGTAACGGACTTGATATCACATGCATTCGTTTTACACCATATCAGTTTAATGATGCATTACTGTTGGATGTAGACAGAATTCTGCCTCAGGAAGAAATTAAAGATTACACATTAAAAATAGCTGCTAAAGCAGCTGATAAAAAATCTCAAGAGATAGAATATGGAAAGACTATCGAACGCAATTTAAAATTTTGGCAATTCTTTTCGAGCAAATTCAATGCAAAGGGTACGGTGTTCGAAAACATTAACTCATGGGATACAACCAAAGATTCTTGGAAAAACGCTTCGGCAAGATTCGGCAAAGGATTAGCATACAGTTTTGTAATAACCAAAAATGCAGCAAGGGTTGAATTATATATTGGTAGTTCAGATAAAGAATATAACAAAAAGGTATTTGATTTTTATGATTCGCACAAAGATGAGATTGAAAACAGACTACACAAATACAAACCAATTTGGCAGCGACTTGATTCAAAAATATCTTCGCGAATTACCATTGTAAATATTAATGTTAATCCTTCCGATGAAAAATCATGGAATGATGTATCCGCTTTCTTTATTTCGACATTAGCGGATTTTGTTTCTGTAATGTCTGATGAAAAATATAAAAAAGAAATATCTAAAATTAAATGAAAAATAACACAATAGCCGCTTGTGTAATACAGGCGGCTTAATTTTTCCATATCTAATGTTAGTTTTAACAGTAAACACTGCTATTGATAACAGTATTTTTTATGTTCCGTTGTTAATACTAACAATACCAGCCCAACTTTTAATATATTAAAATATTATGTAGATATTATGAGCGGGGGGTGAAAATGTGGATGTGGTTGCAAGATTAAAACGATTGAAGGCGCAAAAGAATTGGACAAATTACCGAATTGCCAAAGTTTGCGGTTTAAACCAATCCACGGTAGAAAACATATTTCACAGAAATATGACTCCCCATATAGATACTTTAGAAATACTTTGTAAAGGGTTCGGTATTAGTTTATCTCAATTTTTTAATGAAGATATTAATGAAAATGAGCAATTGATTGTATTAAATGACGAAGAAACGCATTTTCTTTCACTGTTTAATACTCTAAATACGGATCAAAAGGAAACAATTTTAAAATTAATGAAATTATTTAAATAATAATGAATGCGAAAGAAGAGTTCTTATGCTCTTCTTTTTTTCTTATTATTTTACCTTTTTTTGCATTTTTATGTTTATATTGTTGAAAATTTATAATTCATAGCATATAATTAATTTGAATATATTTGTTTTTAACGATAATTTTATGCGATTCATGTTATTTGTAACATTATTTTTGTTACATTCATTAAAATTCCCCACTTGTATTATTGAGGTGAAATAATATGATTACGCATAAAATTTTACAAAATATATTATCCGAACGAGCCATGTCTTTTTCTGAAAAAGAGATAATGGAAATGATTGATGCGGAACTTGAAAAGAAGCCGGACAAAATGGACACTGATTTCATTGATCTTTGTCTTGACGTTTTAGATGGTAACATTAAGTTGTAAATTAAGGTGTTATGATTTTGCAAAACAATAATTTAAACGATGAGAAAAAAGAACAGCAGACGCAAGTGTCCGAGTTGCAGGATCAAAGCATATATGATGTGTTTTCTCTAATTCTTGTCGAAGGCACTTTCATACAGTCTTTAATTTCGTGTGATAATTGTTTAAATTTAGATAAAATCTGTCTGCTTATTTCTACAAATGATAAATACAATCTTTTATGTCCCCATTGTAGTTATATACTTCAATTATTAATCAAAGAATTTCTCCACACATCTCAGGAAGTTGTTAGCGATAAACTGGCTATTCATTTTCTGAAGAGAGATGAGAATGGAAATCCAAACATTTCACTAACCATCGACAGAAATGATTATGTATTGCCTAAACGCCAATTGGAAATAGTGTATTCAGATCTCAATGAGAACAATAAATATTTGTATGATAACGGAATGCTTGTGTTACATGATGCGGACGATTCGATCATTCTTAACAAATGGCGAAAGCATAATAAGAACAACCCGAATTTTATCAATATTAATACACTTACCGTTCCACATAAAGCCTTATACTTAGCGAAAAGTAAAACAAACTTACATTTAAGAGCGTACAGCTTACACCACCATAGACCAATAAGTATTAATAGAAATGCCCTAAACAGAATACCGCCTATCAGATTCTATACTTATTGCTGCCTAAATAATCCAAAAAATATCGAGACTAATTCAACAAACATAACAATTTTAAATCTGTTAACTAACCGAACAGACGGTTTTGCATTTACTTTTTCGCCGGATGACTTGTATAGTTTTGGTTATATCCTAAGAAAATTCTATAAATGCAAAGACAGTGTGGATTTAAAATCAAGAAGTTTTAGTATTGATAAACTCACAGAGGGAGAAGTTCAGACAAGTAATGGATATTGCTTTTTCTGTGGGAATCAATCTTCACAATTGTACAAGATCAATATATTCAACCGGAGTTACATAGCAGATTCAAAATGTATTGAACAATTAGCCTACGCTGTTATATGTTCTTCCACATATAGAGAACTATTTGAATCTGAATATATACAGTTTAAAGCGATTGTTGAGAAACAAAGAAAAAAAGCAAATCGCGAAAAAGAAGAAAAAAGGAAAAAAATAGAACAAGCAAAATTGGATGCTGAAAAGAGAAAATTTGCCTTTGAACTAAAAAAGTATGAAAAAAGTAACGGTTTGAAAAAAGCAGAAAGTAATAGAGCCCTTTTAAAATTCTTTTCCGACAAGGTTTTAAACTGTCAAAATAGTAGCAAATCCGTAATGAATCTTGGATATCCTAAACGAAAAGCAAAAACTTATCCTTTTAGCAGTTTTAAAAAGATTTATATAGAAGGAATAGATTGCAAAACATTGCAGACACCTTGGAAAAAGCAATCTGATACAATTATATATTTAGACCGACCGAAAGATAAATTATGCTTGAGCCTCAGTTTTAGCGATCTTAAAGATTTAATAATTGGTTTGAAGCAAGTACGTGAATCTAATTCAAATTACTACAATGAAAAGAAGAACTTTTATATTTATTGGCTTGCAAAATTTGATGAAACTGAATCATGTTATTTTTGCGGTGACAATAAAGGGCCTAAAATCCACTTGATTTTAGGCAATTACACAATCTCGTTTTGTGAAAGTTGTAAAAATAAAATCATTAAAAATTTTGAGAATATCCTCAATAACAAAAAAAGCAGTACAATGTAGAATTATGTTTAGGATAATTCTTCACATAAAAACAAAACGCATTTTTACAGAAATTATTTACCCATATTAATCCACAATCACCATCATTTCTGTAAAATTGGTACAGTTTTCACATACCATACCTCCGGTAACGTTTTGTTTTTATTAAGAGGTGGGCATGAAATACTGCCCACCTCGAACTCTAAAAGAATTTAATTAAGGGGTAAACATGATATCGATCGTAGAAAACAAAAATAAGTACTACACGCTTAATATAAATAATGAAACATTTGATATGAATCTGCAAATGCTTGGTCATTTACAAATCTTGCTCTCTTTATATCGACACAAAAGGAGGAAAGTTGCTCATGCCAATTTCAGTTTTCGGAAATCAAAAGACAATGCAGACAAGCCATATCATCTTCAATTCTCAAATGGTGAGATATTATTTAACGCAGATCTCTCAGAAGAAGATAAACAAACTCTTTATAGCCGTTTAAACAAAATTAATAAACGGAGTTATAAAAACGGTCAGTTGGTATTCAAATCGAGATTCAGTCAAAATAAAGCATCCTCATTATGGAAGGTCTCAAAACCTGAGGCAAATTCTCAAAAAGAAACATCAGAAAAAATCAAGGCGAAAAAGACAAATTCTGAGGTAGAAAAATCAATCAATCTCAAATCGCAAGTTTCACAACAAACTGAAAAAGAGCAAAAGGCAAAAACTTCTAACCAAAAAGAATCAGCGCCGAAAAAGATAGATGAAACAAAATCTAAAACTAAAGCAGAGAACTCGACTGATTCAAAACCAAATGTTTCAGATCAAACTGATGATGCACAGACAACAACGGCATTCGAACAAAAAGATAACATAATAAAAAATATCAAAACAAATTTATCTAAAACCAAAGGCAAATCGAAAATTAAACTTATTTATAAAGAGAAAGATCAGCCATTCAACTTTATTACATATACTTCGTTCAAAAATATGGATTGTTCGATTTGCATGCAAAGTACTAACGAACAAGCGGTTCTTATTTTGACAAGTAATAGTAGTGATAACTTTGTTTTTGCCTTTTGCAAAAAAAGTCTCAAGGATTTCATTAATGTAATACTGGATTTTTATATATTCCACGATGAAGGCCCTGCTATGTTTCACGAAGATTGTATAGAAGTGTCATGCATCAAACTAACAACAGACTGTTTTTGCTGTGGACACAACCAAATAATGGGATATGATTTTGTTATAGGAAATAAAGAATTTTCTCTATGTGAAGCCGATTTTGAAAATCTTTGTGATGTCATATTTAGAACGAAATTGGTGAAAAAAATATTTCCAGACCAATGCCAAGAATATTTCACAATAAAAAACAGAAGAAAACAATTGAGCAACAAATGATAAAAAGTAAAAGCAGTAACTTGGAACTTATTAATGGATATATCAACTTTTGAAAAAAATAAAACTTTAAACAATTATTTCAAGATTGATGAGAAATGTAGTCAAGTATTAGTGAATGAAATGGTGTCAAATTCGGCTATTTCTCATGGCTTTGCCCGTCTTGGTATTATTAGTGTTAAGGATTTACTTAACTTCTCAATAAATGATCTGTTAAGTGTCAGAAATATAGGGCCTGTTAAATTAAACATAATACTTGGCTTTTTGGATGATTTGCAAACACACAAAATCGACTTAAACACGTTAATTGAATCTCAGAATAAAAAAATTAAGTATAATATTTTGATACATAAAGATGATATATTTGACGGGCACTTTAACTGCTTGGATAAAAAAGACAAAGAGCTGTATCAACAAGCTTATAATCTTCTGGGACAAGATTTTGTGCAATGGATACAGAGTAATCCAACCAGTGCTCGAAATATGCAGCGTTCACTGTACATATTTCGTGACAAGCAAAACATCTATAAAACTCGGCGTAAAATTCTTATTCATATAATTGAAATTTTCCCAAAAGAAATCATCGGTTCTGATTTCAATGAATATATATCTGTTTACACCAATGATGAATTAACAAGAAAAATAATTGAATCACACAGCCGCACCATTAATAGTTTGTATAATGAAAGATCCATCTTTGAGATTATACATTCTCCCGACTTTTCTGAAATATATAAATTCTTACGATGGTGCACGAAAAATTTGTAGCACCAAAAAGAAATGATTAAATTGTTTTAAACGGAAATGCTTCTCATAGTTTAGTGGCAATACTCTTCATATTTTGTGGAAATGTTCTTCATAGTTTGTTTTAAGTGGAAATGTTTCTCATAGTTTAGTGGCAATACTCTTCATACTTTGTGGAAATGTTCTTCATAGTTTATAGGATTTAATTATGTATTATTATGAAAATGATCTTGTTTTCGAAGAAAAAGATCTTATAGAATTTGAGTTATTTGACGAGTGCATCTCATATATAAATGATTTATGCTCTGTCGGCGATTCGTGCTTTTGTGGTCAAAAAGCTCAATATTGCTTAATGATCAACAACCAGCAGATTAAACTTTGTGCAGATCATAAAGAAAAGCTGGAGGAGTTGCTGTTTAACGCATTATATGAGAAATAAGCCTGCTGTTTTCCACAGCAGGCTTTTGTTTAATACTTTACTTCGCTTGAATGAACGGTTATTGTTTCACTTCCGCCATCAGTTCCCGTAACCACATACTTGGTTTTTGCTCTGTAGGTACCGGAATCACTCAAAGAGACCGAATGCGATGTGCTCAGATAATAGTTTGTTGTAGTATCATGCCAACAATCGTCACTAGTGCCTATGTCCACTTTGATCCATATCAATCCAAACTTTTTTTGTATGCAAGTTTCGGCAGTTATTTTCTTAGTGGTTCCATTATAACCTCTACAATAAACAACCGCTGTTGCCTTACCGTTGCTTATGCCCAGACTTGATGAAGCATTATGGGTATAGTCATATAGAGGCATAATACCAGCATCATCGTTTTGTGCAGCAAACGCAATTATTGTTGTGTTACTTAATGCAATCAAAAGGGCCAACAATAGCATTATTCCCTGTTTCATTTTTGCCATACTTAAACCTCCTTTCATTAATTTTTTGGATATTACTCCATATATTATTCACATTTAACCGCTATCATGTGACAAAAAATATTACTCTTTTATTGAAAAATTAGCAACTAAGAAAAATCACAATAACATTTACATCAATATATAACTTGCGCTCAGGGAAAAATCACCATGTAAAATTTAGATGTATTAGCCTTGGTTAAATATAAAAACTATAATTCTGAGTTTTATGTTGAGTTTTCATAGCGAATTGCAAAAGTTAATCATTATTCGGCCGCTATCACGTTTTACATTAATATCATAATGCTTGTTAGGATTTATCCTTGTAAATAGTTCATATATAGCTTTAGATAATTCTCTATTATTAAAATTATACTTTATATAAACAATGTCAGAGTTATTATCTTGTTGTTTCCCTTTTTCCTCTTTAATTCTAAATACTCTTATACCCTGATCTTTAGCTTTTTGGGTTTTTTTAATATCAGTCTGAATTTTTTTATGATGATAATAAAAACTATCATATTCAATTCCGACCATTAACGATGGTATAAACACATCCAGTTCTCCAGATTGTTCACCATTCATAAGATATCGGTTTTCTACGCTTTCCCCAAAGTACTTTTTTGCATAGTAAAAAATAGCCTGCTCAGGAAACGAGGTTTGATATCTTGAAGCACACTTTTTGCAAAGGACTCCTCTTGTTACTGCCCGGTCGACACTTTTAAACACGTTTGGAGCACCACAAATACTACACGCAAAGTAAAACTTTTTATTTGAATATGGTAAAACGGTGGTTACTTTTGTGCCATTCTTTGTTTCCTGAAATAACTTGGCAATTTCAGGATATTCAGTTTTCAAATTATAATTTTCTGTTGCCACTTTTCCAGCACAGGCAGGGCAATAATGTTTTTGGTGGAACACATATGGTTTAGTTCTCCACTTGTATCCACAATTAGGGCAAATGAGATGAATGTCCATGTGTGCGCTCGGCGCAATTTTATCTGGAGTCAATTCATTTTTGTTTTTATCCCAAAATTCTATAATATTAGGGTCGGATTTTAAAAGGGAATTATCAAAATCAACCACTCTACTCGCACATTTTGGGCAACCTGTATGACATTTAGTACGCTTTACAACTCGCGCCGGCCAAGAATGTCCACATTTTTGACATACCCAATTTACACGTTCTTCACTGTCTGTTGGGATTTCATATGGGGAAATTATATTGTTATCAAAGTCCCATTCTTTTAATAATTCAGGGTAGCTATATGCGAACACGCCATTTTTTTCAATTGTTCGTAATGTGTTTTTTTGTCCGCGCTTTTTGTTTGCACATTCGGGACATCCTCTATTTTGTCCGGCTCGTGATTTAAATTGAGTTGGCCATTCATGACCACATGTACTGCATTTCCAAAGGACATGGTCAGTACTTGAGATTTTCATTTCCTCAAAGGAAATATCATTATCAAAATTTTTCACAAATTCTTTTTTTAACTGATCATTTTTCATTTTTACATCTTCTTTTGCATTTTTATATTCAAATACGCTTATCAAAACTTTTTAAATTCATTGTTTAGAGAAGCCATTTCAAATTAAATTTTTGGTTTACACAACTATCATATATCACGGAAATTATGATAATGCATAATAAATTTATAATTTCCCTGAACCGGTTCGTCCTCTAGCAATGCTATTTAACTATTGCCTCTTTATACCGTTGATTATTCTCAAAATTTCATTTTGCGGCAAATCAGATGGAACATCGAGATTAAAAGAATATATCCCATATGTCCATAAATATGAAGTAACATTATTCTTTGTATATGTAAAAATCTCCTTATCACCTAAAACAAATTTTGATATAGTAGTATCCTCTGTATTAAGATTGCTTTGTAAAGCTACTAAATTTTGAGAAAATAATATTTCTTGTTGAGCACTAATGTTTTCCCACAATCCAAAACAAGATTGTTCGTTAAAAGTTAATTCGATTTTTTCAAATCCATTAGGAAGATATGTTGGCACATAATATTCTTCAATCTTTTGTGGCATATTATTTGTTGCATTCAGAGTTTCTTCAGAGGCAAAATATGCTGAGAATTTTTCATATGTCTTAACAACGAATTCAACAACTGGTTCTCTAAATGCCGGAACTGTCATTGCTGATGAAAATGCTACTACCAATGCAACGATAATAATAGCAACCCTTTTGCCAACTGTATTTACATACTTCCAATAAGAGCGCTTCTGATGATTTATTAGTCTTTCAAGTTTAGTAACAAATTGATAATCGTTAGTATAATCCCATTCGAATTCGCCTTTGCGCAACATTTCATTACTTTGTTCAGTGTAAACTTCCAATAGGGCGATTTTTAACTTTTCTTGATTAGTCATTCAGATAACCCCCATCTTTCAGTTTTGAAATCAAAATCAATCGGCCTCTCCTTAATTGTTGCCTAACTGCAGCGTGCTTTCGTCCAAGAATTGAACCAATCTGCTTGCAGTTCAATCCTACATAATAGTAAAGATATAAAACATCTGAATAAAGATTATCCATTTTTTTAATAACACAAACAATGTCATTGTATTCTAAATCACTTTCTAAATTCAACCAATTTGGATCTATTAGTTTGCACTCAACATCATCAATCGGAACATAATTATGCTTTTTGCGGTTACAAAAATTATAAGCATGTCCACGCGTAGCACATAATAAATAGCTTAATGTTTCCGATTTATTATTTATTCGAATTAATTTGATATTTTTCGCCAAATCCATAAAGGTATCGTGTACAACATCTTCAGCATCATAATTATTCTTTACTATCTTATAAGCCTCTTCAAGCATATAAACATGAAAAGAATTATACAAATATTCGAATTTATCTTTGTCATCTTGATCATCAATCAAGCTCAAATACAAAAGCAGCAATTATTTCTCTCCTTTTTATTAAAAAATGACACCACCCCTTAATTCAGGGATGGCGTGCATTTAGAGGTAATTTATTATATCATAGATAAAATAATACTGTCAAATTAACTTATGTATTAGGATATTTCCTAATAAAATCCTGCAAAGAAACACTATCGTTTAAGAAATCATTAATATTAATGCAAAAATAATTAGAATAATTCATAATAAAAGTAATTGGTGGTTTACATACGTTATTTTCGTATTTTGATATTAATGTTCTGTTGACTTGTAAATCTATACTGATTTGTTGCTGTGTGATATGCGCAGATTTACGGCAATATTTAATTTTTTCACTCAAGAAACACAAATTCGTATTTTTATTAATTTCATTTATTGAGTTTTTGTGTTGACCTTTCTGAATTATATGTGTAGGATTGATGCTTACTCCAAAAAAATATGCTAATTTTATTAACTCATAATTTATGTATGACAAATACTCACTGGTCTTAATTATTAAATAGTTATCTGTGTTTTGAATATCAGCTAACTGTTTTTTTGCAGCACGGTATACTGGAAAACGATAATTTAATGACAAATCAACTGCATTTTCAATACCGCCATTTAACGCCATAATTCGTTTATCACCATTGTCCTTTTTATCCGAAACACCATAAAAAAAAGCTAATATAATATCATATGAATCAACAATAGTCTCAAGTGATTCAATTTTTTCAACAAGTTCTTGATTAATAAAAACATTTTTTAGAGTATCATAATTTTTTCTAAGTGATTTAATTTCTGTACTATTCAAACTCGCTTTTTTCATGATATAAAGAATCTTTTTTACTAATTCCTTTTTCATAGTTTCTTCCTCCAAATATTATCATCACGAATATTAATATTCCTATTGGTAATATTATAACTATTCACATATGAAAATAATCGGGAAACATGTCGATTAAAGTTTGTTTTTTTTGTAAATAAAAACGAGTGACGACAACTTCGCCACTCTTGGTACATTTAGGTATTTTAATCGTTATTTAATAACTCTATAAATAAAGTCTTCACTTCATTTATTTTTTCACTTGGAATACGCAATAAAAGATTTATTAATTCTATATAGTCATCAATTGGATCAGAAAAACTTGTATAATCCTGTAATAAGCAATTTGGGGAACAATTCAAAGTGTTTGATAATTGAATAAACATATCAAGGCTTGGAATCAAAAGACCTTTTTCAATTCTGGATATTGCACCTTGTGATACACCCATCTTTTGTGCCAGTTCCTTCTGAGTTAACTTATTTTTCTTGCGTTCTTGATATAATCGTTTAGCAAATAACGAATAATCCTGCATGCGAATTCTCCTTAACATCAACATCTTCTAATATTTATTCACAATACCAAATAAAGGTGTGACGACTTCTTAAAACATTTATATTTAGTTTTCAATTTCAAGTTGAGTCTATAAAAAACATAGCGGGCAACATGAATTTGAAAAATTCATATTGCCCGCTTTTCACTAATGATTTAGTTTATCAAACATAAAATAGATACTATTTGCAACAATAAATTAGAATTTTAGTCCGTCATCGTAATATTTAGCGGTACAACATATAATTATAATCCCCATTTTTCTACACCTTCAAGATATTTTTCTTGTAAAATAGTATACAAAAATTCTGTTATCCTGTTGCCACAGTTATATTGATCGGAGCCGTATGTATGAATTGCCCAAACAATACCATTCGAATCATATACAGGGCTTCCACTCTGACCACCTTCTGTGTCAACATCATAATAAACTTGATAAGTCGTGGAAATTTTTGTTGTTCCACTGTCTTTGTATTGATAACCTTGTTTGCTACCACCAGGATAACCACTTACCGTTACATTTTTACCATTAATATTGCTTTTTGACCAGGCTTTTCCAAACCAGCCATTTGCAGAACCCAAATTATTCTGTAATGTCACAACGCACCAATCATAATTTGAATCGTCATCTTCAGTATAATTTGTTGCACATGTCCATTCATATGGGTAGTAAAAAGAGTTCCCATATGTCGCACTATTTTGGCGAACATAAATCCTACATTCCTCTATCCACCCATTAATTGAATTCCAAAAATTATGCCCTGCAGTTGCCATAACATCTGGTCCCTCTAAAAATCCAGTTCCCACGAACCACTGATCACTTTTTCCGTCTCCATTAGTATCCTGTCCCATTAATAATGCTAAAATTCTACAGTATGGACTATTATTTGGATTTACTTTTATTCTATCATCATTGCCATGAACATCAAAAGGAGTAATAGCATCAGTTCCTTCAAGAGCATCAGGAGTATATGCCTCAGAAATAAATTCTTCATCGAGCCCCATTGTTTGCATGCTACTTTGAACATTCGCCTTTAGTGCATTTTTTGAATTACTTTCGGTTTTTTCTGATTTGGTAACATAGTTATATGTTACTGTTTCCCATATTTCATCATTTCTGTTTTCAGGTTCAGCTGAAAAAGCCGTAAATGGAGAAATACATAAACTAACGCTTAAGCATACGACTAGCAATAAAAAAATTTTTTTATAAATTCTTTTCATAATTTAACATCTCCTTCATTTTGTTAATGTAAACGGTGCATATAGCGTCTTTTGTGCTGTAAACACCACTAATCGATATTCTCCTGGGGTTACTTTTGGAGTAATATCTTCTAACCTTACAATATATCGAGTAGAATTAGGTTCGGTAGTGTTTCCCTCAACTGCACACAATGTCCATTGCGCAACATCAAGTTGTTTTGGATTGTAATAAAGTCTAACCCAATTGCCATCAATTTTCTGTTCTATAAAAGGAATTTCGTAAAGATAAAATGCTTTTCCCACATTGTTATCTTGAACTAAACAAGAAATTTCTTCAGAATTTAATGAATATGAATCTTTTTCCATTTTCGCTACAATATTATCATAAGAAGATTCTAATTCAACATCCAGAAAATTTTGAATTTGTTGTTCCTCTAAATTAAATGGTTCAGGATCAGAATTTCCTTCAATGGATGCAGACTTTGAATTACAACCAAAAAGAAAACAAATAGCAAATAATAAAATTATAATACAACTTAATTTTTTCATATATTAACCCTCCTTATGTATTTTAAAATAAAACCATCGGAATCACATCCATTCTATTATGTATATGGTTCAACATAATTTGTTAAGCTATAGCAATTGTTCATGATTGTTTTTTGCTCGAAGCAAATTTATAAATTATTTAAATTACTCTCTATATATAATTCACAGAATAATAAAAAAACTGTGACACGATATGTGAAAATTTTTAAAAAAATCTTGACAAACGGAACATATGTTCTTATAATTAATTTAGTTGCACTAAAGTTCAACTAAATTAAAGCAGAGGGCAATAGATATGCGACACTATGATGAAACATTAAAACAACATATTTTGAACTTCGTAGATAACTATTATTTAGAAAACAATAAATCCCCTGGACTTCAGCAAATTGCAGAAGAACTTCATCAAATAAAAAGCACTATCAGAAATTATTTGATTAAAATGGATGAAGAAGGCATGCTTATTTATTCTGGAAGAGCTGGAATAAAGACACCCACAATAGAAAAATCATCGTTTGAAACAGTTTCCGTTGCACTTATAGGTTCAATAGTTTGTGGTGAACCCTTGTCAGCTGAACAAAATATTACCGAAATATTTAAATTGCCGAAGTCCTTACTTGGTGAAGGTAATTTCTTTATGCTTGAGGCACATGGAAATTCAATGATCAATGCTGGCATAAATGACGGAGATAAGGTTATAATCCGTCAACAGAACACCGCACATGAAGGTCAGATTATTGTTGCCTTGATTGATGATGAAACCACATTAAAACGATTTTATCGAGATCCAAAAAACAAAAGATTTCGACTGCATCCTGAAAATGAAGAATACGATGATATATATGTAGATAAATTGGAAATTCAAGGAGTTGCAGTCAGTACACTGAAGGTGTTGGAATAATGACAATAAAAGGTTGTCCTAAAATAGTGTGCCCGAACTGCCAAGCTGTTTTATGTAAGGCAGTTGGCAAAGACAATAAAAACAATACACACGCAAAACTTTTGAGAGACAATGAGGAAATCAAATCCGAGGATATTGACGGCGAGTATTTGATTCGCTGCCATAAGTGCGGCGAATATGTTGTGATTAAAAATGACAAAACAGCCGTTTCGATTCCCGTGTTAAATTTAAAATATAGAGATTAGAGATACATCCACACATCAGTGAATATGTGAGTAATGGGTAGGTATCTATTTTCACCAATGAGTGATTATAGTTACCTACCCTTATTTTTTGGAGTTGGATAATAATGGAACGAGTAATTTTACATAGTGACATGAATAACTTCTACGCAAGTGTTGAGTGTATGCTCAATCCTAAACTTAAGGGACACCCTGTTGCCGTTTGTGGCTCAACAGAAGAAAGGCACGGAATCGTCCTTGCCAAAAACTATGAGGCAAAAAAACATAACATTCAAACCGGCGAAGTGACTTGGCAGGCAAAACAGAAATGCAGAGATTTGATAGTGGTGCCTCCGCATTATGATCAGTACATCAAATATTCTAAACTCGCCCGTGAAATATACAGCCGATACACAGATTTGATTCAGCCGTTCGGCATGGACGAATGCTGGTTGGATGTATCCGGCAGCACAAATTTATTCGGTTCAGGTTATGAAATCGCAAAACAGATCAGTGAAACGATTAAATTCGAGCTTGGTTTAACTGTGTCAATAGGTGTTTCATTCAACAAGATTTTCGCCAAGCTCGGCAGCGATATGAAAAAGCCTGACGCAATAACTTGTATTTATAAAGAAAACTTTAAAGATAAAATATGGAATCTTCCGGCGTCAGATTTACTCGGTGTGGGCAGAGCCACAATAAAGAAGTTAAATTTTTACGGCATATACAACATTGGTGAACTTGCGGGGACACCGAAAGATTTTTTGCAAAAGGTGTTTGGCAAAAATGGCGCTTTGCTTTGGCATTACGCCAACGGCACAGAAAAGTCGGCTGTCACCCCGAGTGACTTTGTAGTTCCGATTAAAAGTGTGGGTCACGGCATCACGGCTCTTCGTGATCTTGAAAAAAACGAAGATGTGTGGCCGGTTATTCTTGAACTTAGCCAAGACATCGGCAAAAAACTCAGAGATTATAACAAATACGCATCGGGTGTAGCCATAGATGTTAGGGATTGTGAGTTACACCACAAACAGTGGCAATGCCAGATGCCTATGCCCACATTCAGCTCATTTTTGATTGCGAAAAAGGCTTATCAACTTTTTTTGCAGTCTTATAATTGGGATCGTGAAATTAGGTCAATAACTGTAAGAGCAATTAATTTAGTTTCCGCTGATTCGCCCCAACAAATTAATTTGCTTTCCGAAACGCAGAATATAGACAAAATTGAACGATTAGAATTAGTTGTTGATAATATCCGTAAACGCTTTGGTAAAGACATTATTAAAAATGCCGTACTTTGCCAAGATATTGGGATGAAACCAATGACCAAACTTACAATGCCGACAGGTTTGTGCAGATAGGAGGCTTTAATTATGATTAAAGATTTAAGTGATTTGCATCCTTGTTGCAGTTACGGTGATGTAATGGGGTGTGAATATCATAATGTAGATGATGTTTTTATTTTAACAGCAAATGGTGATAATAACTTTTTATATTATGGCATCGCCAAAAATTCTTTACTGTTTGTAAAACCAAGCAAAAGAATTAAAAAAGGCTCTTTAATGGTGTTCTTAAACGATGGCGATCCGAAATATAAACTTTCCACAACAAACATAAAAGACGCTGAAATGGTCGGCAGAGTTCTTATGACGGTAAATCAGTATGAATAAAAGAGGGTGATCCAATGGCACGGAAAGTGTTCGTTTCAGTTTTGCTTATGGTTGATACAGATGGTAATAACAGACCGTATCGAATTAAATTTGAAGATGATCCTGTCTACGAAAACCAAGTGTTCAAAGTAGATAAAGTTAAAGATGTGCGCCGAGCGGCATCTCTTAAAGTTGGCGGCACAGGAATACGATACACAGTCATCATTTGCGGTAAAGAGTCTTACTTATTTAATGATGAAAATAAATGGTTTGTGGAGGCGAAAAAGTAAAGAACATTGACTCATAACATTAAGATAAAAGATTTGGTATTAAGGAAAGAAGCGCAGGAGGTATAATGTTATGGAAGTAAGAGCAAATATTAACACAGGTGAAAGGCTATTCGACTATGAGCCAAAAGATGGGACGATTACGATAGTTAAGAAAAAACGGAAATACACCATTAAGTTGTTTGAAGAATTTAAAGGCAAAAGATATAAAGTAGTCAAAGTTGTAAATCAAACTAAATAATCGCTTTTGAGAGTTCCAAGAGAGCCGGACAAAATTACAGGATTTATCCTGCAATTTGTCCGGCTTTTATTTTTCTTGATTTTTTCAACTTTATAAACTATTTAAATATTGTGATTGATAAAAAATAAAAAACCTTATATAAATAAGGTCTTTTATGCGATAAAAATTCGCCTTGGTAAAGTCCCAAAAAAAAAATGGACATTTGCCAGGGCTTTTCTTGCTGCCATTGTCCATTTTGAAAGGACAATTTTGATGAATCAATGGCAACCGTATATAGCTGAATATCCATAAAAATCCTTTCAATTTATCAAGAAATTTAAATCGAAAGGATTTTGAACTATGAAAAATAATAAAATTACAATAAATGTTTACAACACAATTACGAATCGTGTTGAAAAAGTAACTGTTTCAGCAGAAATAGCGAATACCATAAACCATTATACACGCAAAGAAAAATACCTAATGGTTGATCTTAAAACAGAAAGGGCTGTTCGCAATAAGAATGGATCTGTTCAGTATAAACCGAGCAGAGAGATCTCATTAGAACTGCTCTCAAATGAGAAAAAGTTTCAGTTTTGTTCTCCTGAAGACATACAGGGTAATATCGAGCTGAAATTCTATGTAAAACAGGCTCTTGATCATCTGTCGGATAAAGAACGAGAGTTGATTGAACTTCTGTATTTTCGTGATCTTACGCAAGAGGAAGTAGCAAAGATACTCCATGTATCACAGCAGTGTATAAGTAAGAATCATCTGCGGATCTTAAAGAAACTAAAAAAATCTTTAATCGGATAAATTTTGATAACACCATACCCTAAATAAAGACTAAATTACATAAGCAGCGTAGTTGGAAATCGATTGCGCTGCTTATAACATTTTTAGAACTCATTCCTACGTTAATTAAATGAAAAAAAATAAAAAATTTGTAAATTCAACTATTGAAAACAATGTAAATAGGGTATAAAATATGCTCTGAAAACCTATTTTTCGTAAACGAGGGGTAACATATATGACAAAAAAAGAAAATGAACATAAAAAATTAATAAATAAGGAACGTAACATTAACAGTCTAACAAATACAAAAACCGATAGGAAGACTTTCCACCATAGGAAATTCGTGCTCTATAATGTCACTAGAGAAGTAACCACTGATTATATATCCACACAAGAGATGGTTTCAGAATCTCTACTCATTAAACTAGAATTAATGGCTCCCAGATTAATCCGTATTACCAAATATGACAATGACTATTTTAGCGAAATAGAAATCTTTCCAACTTGCGAATCAAATGATACAATAGACATCGAATGTAATAAGCGTTTTCATGACTATTTCAAGTCTATTTCTTCATCGCCTATACTCAAAAATAAATTTGCAGCTGAGGCATTGAATGAACTTGTTAAGCTCGGACAACTCTCAACATTGGATTTTTCTGAAAACGATATATTTAATGGAAAAATTCTCAATACTGCCAATGAACTACTACGATGGTTATATAATAATGTTTCATATTCGCGCAGATTGTTTATACTTGATTTTCTGAATTATATTGAAGTGGATCACTGCATAGTTCCAAACCAAAAGTCGTTCTATATTGTAAAAGAAGGCGAACTCAAACTAACCAAACAGAGTAGATCTTTTGCAATAAATTTGAAATCCATCAAAGATGATTTTTATCAACTTGATTTTTTTCAAGCACTGCCACTTTTTTATAGTTTTTTAACTTATGAGGGAAAAATACGTTTTCGTAATACATTACAAAAATATATTAACGATACCGTATTCAAAAAAGAACACTCTGATATTTGCGGGAAAATTAATTTACTTAAGGATTTTTTAGAATTAGCTATAGAGAAAGAAATAACAAATAATCAAGATGTTACAACTTTTGCAGAAGATGTAATTTCATATTGTTCAAGGTTAGGCATTTATAGTTCAAACCGTTTTGAAGAACTTATATTAGTAAACAGAAAAGTATATACTAATTGCAAAAAAGATCGTTATTATAAGCCGCGTGAAAGAAACATAGTTATAACTATGTGCTTTAAGTTCAAATTGAGTTTGGAAGATAGTTTAGCGCTTTTAAAAAAAGCAGGATTTACTCTCAATCAGTCAACTTATGACTCCATAATCCATATATGTTTACAATTTGGGGTTCACGATATAGAGATAGTAAATCAATTATTAACAATAAACCATATATACTCAACTCGTGATCTTTTAGGTCTTAGTTATATGAGAAAAGAATTACAAAATGGGACTTTAAATCCCAAGAAAAACGATCGAAATCACTTATTATAGTCACGAAATATCATATAGTGTCACAAAAAAAGAGAGATTTTTATACAAATCTCTCTTTTTTGTTGCAAAATAATGATTTTTTTAAGGATTTATAAGTGCTAGCAAAATTTTTTAAAACATGTAAAATCAGATTATAAGAAAACGATTATATCGTTTTTTATGAATATATCAAACTTTTATAAAAACTCCTGAGTTGCAATAGGGAGACAATGGATACAAAAGTGTTCATCGACACATTGAGTACCATATCTCTTATTGCGCTCTTTTTTTGTATCCATTTTGAAAGGATACAAAATGTGGGAACCGTACTTAGCTAAATATCCATAAGCACCTTTCGATTTAAAAAAACAAAATCGAAAGGAAATGAAAAATGGATAAAAAAATTACTGTTGATGTTTACAACACAATTACGAATCGTGTTGAAAAAGTAACTGTTTCAGCAGAAATAGCGAATACCATAAACCATTATACACGCAAAGAAAAATACCTAATGGTTGATCTTAAAACAGAAAGGGCTGTTCGCAATAAGAATGGATCTGTTCAGTATAAACCGAGCAGAGAAATCTCATTAGAACTGCTCTCAAATGAGAAAAAACTCCAGTTTTGTTCTCCTGAAGATATACAGGATAATGTCGAACTGAAGTTCTTAATAAAACAGGCTCTTGATCATCTGTCGGATAAAGAACGAGAGTTGATTGAACTGTTGTATTTTCGTGATCTTACACAGGAAGAAGTAGCGAAGTTGCTCAATGTATCACAGCAATCTATTAGTAAGCAAAATCAGAATATTTTGAAAAAGTTAAAAAATTTTTTCAAAAATGGTTGTTAAATAAATCTGAAGGCGGCAAAGAAAGTGAAGGGGTTTTTACCTCTTCACTGAACTTTGACAACTGAATATACGATACAGCAGTTACATTGCTCAGTTATCCGAGCCGTCTCAGGTAAAAGACAAAGGCGAAAACGAGCTGAGTGATAATGATACTTCCGCAAAGCGGGCCGCGCGAAGGGGCCGGTGAGATTCCGATGAAGGTCAATACCATGACCGGCTGTTGTATACCCGAACATCAGGGGTGTCGTGGACAAATATGATGATAAAAATCTCAAGTTATTATACGCAGAAGCACAATAACAGAGCAACGCTGTTATTGTAACGGCGTTGCTCTTGATATATAGGAGTAATACTTATGATAAATGATAACAACCATCAGTATGAAACACGACAAATTGCAGGATGCACTATCAAGTTGTTTTTTACTGAATCAGAAAACAAAGAAGTAAAAAGTTATGTACTTAACAATTTACTTGATGCCTTTGAAAAAAGGAACAATATTTGTAGGGACTACATTATTTAACAAGTCGTTTGCTGGACACAGGAACTTGTTTCATATATAATGTATATAGATCAACGATCCCTGTACCTTGAAAACAGAATAGTGCAGTCCCACATTACTATAACAACAGAGAATGTGAGGACGATAATATGAAACGAGTTTATTGCTTATACAGAGTATCTACCAAAGGTCAGGTCGACAAGGATGACATCCCGATGCAAAAAACAGCCTGTCACGAATTTGCCGAACGGCAGGACGGATGGGTGATCGTAAAGGAATTTTACGAAAAAGGCGTATCAGGATATAAAGTATCGGCTGAAGACAGAGATGCCATACAGGATATAAAGGCAGCAGCCGAGCAAAAAGAATTTGACATCCTGCTTGTCTTTATGTTTGACCGGCTCGGTAGACGGCAGAACGAAACGCCGTTTGTAGTAGAATGGTTCAACCAACAGGGCATTGAGGTATGGAGTACTCAGGAAGGTCAGCAGAGGTTTGAAAACGAAGCTGACTATCTCATAAACTTTATGCGTTACTGGCAAGCAAACGGTGAAAGTCGAAAAACCTCTACACGAGTTAAAACAAGACTTAGTCAATTAACTGCCGAAGGTGTTTACACCGGCGGCAATATTCCACACGGTTATAAACTCATACCCAGTGGTAACTTTAACAAAAGAGGCAAAGAGCTTAAAAAGGTCGTTATTGACGAAGACGAAGCAGAAATCGTCAAGTTAATATTCAGCAAGACTCTGAAAGAAGGTCTCGGCTCGCATCAGGTTGCAACACTGCTGAACAATAAAGGTATTCGCTCACACAACGGAAGTAAATTCCAGTGTAATACGATCAACAGGATATTAAAAAACCGTATGTATTGTGGTTACATCATTTCCGGCGGTACAGTATCACCACATCTGCCGGAGTTGCAAATCATCGATGAGCACGATTTTAATGAAGTCCAAAAAATATTGAAACAGCGCTCAAGAAAGAATGATGAAAAACAGCAGATCGCAAAAACCACGAGAGGTCATTCGCTGCTTTCAGGCAATGTTTACTGTGCGCATTGCGGAGGCCACATGGTTTCAACAAGTCATGTAGATAAATACATACGCAAAGACGGCTCAGTATATGAGTCAAGACGCACAAGATATATGTGCTGCAATCGAGTACGGTCTAAAACCTGTAAAGAAGCTCAGTCAGTATATTCTGCTGAAATTGTAGACAAGGCAGTCGAAACAGTGATCCTTGAATACCTTGCACGAATCAAAGAAACGCCAAAATCGATTGCGGTTGAAAAGCGGTACAAAGCTGAACTTCAAGCAATGAGAAAAAGGCTCAATGAGCTTAAAAAGGATAATGAATCCCTTAAGAATCAACTCATTGAACTGTCAGGTGAAATTGCAAACGCACTTATGGGAAACAGTAAATTCACTCCCGATATGTTATCTGATGCAATCGAAGCTACCAAGAAAAAGATTGCCGACAATTCAGAGCAGATTGCCGACTATGAGCTTAAAGTAGGTAATCAGCAGACCGCCATCGACAACCTTGATTACTACTATAACAACTTCAGAAGTTGGGCTGATGAATATCAATTCGCCACAAGGGAGCAGAAGAAAATGATTGCATGCAGCCTTATTAAAGAAGTTCGCATAGGACACGGTTATAACATAGAAATTGTGTTTGACATGAACTATAAGCAGTTCCTTGACTGTACAGAAGAAAGCAATAAACCGACTGAGTTAAAGATCGCAAGTTAAATGCAGGCTACTATAAAAGTCAACATTTTCTGGTGTATAATTCGACACTAACGAGAGCATGCGGCTGTTAACCGCAGGGTCGTTGGTTCGAGTCCAACTTGGGGAGCCACGAAGCCTCACAGCAGATCTGTTGTGAGGCTTTTTTCATACCTAAAAGGACAATTAAATAACGGGACTGTCTATTCAAAGAATCATGGCGTGTAATGATTAAAGAAAAATCATTGCACGCCCTTTTTTTGTTTCTAATTTTAAATAAAGAAAGGAAGTTTTAACCATGAAAACATATTTTATTTATTTACATATTTAACATCTACTAAGATTCTTTGCTTTACTTAACTTGCATTGCATGATAATATAGTAATGTGTATTTTATGAAAGTGAGTGTGCGTATGGGTAAAAAAAGTGCGATTGTTAAAACTATACTGATCGGTATACTGCTGGCAGTACTTATCGCATTGGCTATCGTGGTCATCTTAAGGCAATCACAAAAAAACAATGCGGTCGAATTTTCTGCCCCGTCAAATGCACAGGTGATTGATGCACCGGACAAGGATTTGCATTTGTATTTGTGGCTTGACAACGGTGTCCCTTATTACAGTATTGTCTATAATAATGAGGAAATAGTAAACGCCTCTCAAATGGGTATTGATACTACTATTGGCAATTTCAGCAGTGATTTTCAGCAGATAGAAATGTTGTCTTCAAATTTTAATGACACGGTTTGGTCACCTTTGGTTGGCGAAAAATCCGAAATTCAGGATAAGTATAACGAAAAGGTTTTCAGTTTAATTCAAAGTGATAATAAAAGTTTGTCTGTTGAAGTAAGAGCATACAATACAGGTATTGCCTTTCGATACATATTGCCTGATACATCTGTTTACGGTGATTACACAATTACAGATGAACAAACAAGATTTTCATTGACAACAAATGGAGTTGCTCTTTGCCACGAAAACGGTCAGCAGCAGATTGCAAAAAAGCACAAAATTAAAAATTTACCCAAAGAAACAAATATTCATCCTCCTCTTACCGCAGAATTTGACAGTGGCACAGCATTAACTCTTACCGTATCAAAGCTGGATAATTATGCTTATCCGCTTTTAAACAAAAATTCTCGGGGTTTGCTTAAACCCATCGAACAAGAGGTAAAGGTAACGGAGAACGGTCCCGCTGCATCCCCCTACTGGACTTTTGTTATAGGGGACAGCCTTGCGGATCTGCCCGAGAATAAAGATATCATCTTAAATTTAAACGATGAGCCCGATGAAGAGCAATACCGGTTTAGTCAGTGGGTAAAGCCCGGCAAAGCGCTTATGCTTGGATTGTTTGATGAAACCACAGAATCAATGAAATTATATGTTGATACTGCAAAAAAATGCGGTCTTGATTATTTAATACTTGATTTTGGCTGGTATGGTCCGGAATTTGATGAAAAATCAGATCCCCGGCTGGATCCCGATAAGTTGACGCCGGATCCCCATGATTCTGTGGAAATAGCCGAGGCAAAAGCCTTTATGCGCAATTATGTTACGGAAAACGGAGTATTCAACGCGTCAAACAAGCCGTTTAATGTGTATGAAAACTGCCCGTGGGGCGGTGATATTCAAATGTCGCCAAACATTAGCATTCCTGAAATCGTTAAATATGCAAAATCAAAGGATATCGGTATTTTCCTATATGTTAATGATGTTCAGCTAAACGACAGGCTTAACAGATATGATTTGGATGAATTGTTTGAACAGTTTTCAAACTGGGGCGTTGTGGGTGTAAAGCCCGGTTTTGTTCCCGATAAGTCGCAGGAAAATGAAGAAAGCACAAGAAATATAATCGAAACTGCCGCTAAATATAAACTGATGCTTACGGTTCACGATGAATGGATACAAACGGGTATAGAAAGAACTTATCCAAACCTGCTTTCTGCCGAGGGCGTTTTAGGGGATGAAGGACTTACCGAAAAAGATATAAAGGGAGATATTAATTCTTTGTTCGCACGAGGAGTTCAGGGCTTTACAGATCATACATTCTGCTACCCCGGCAAAGCTTCAAGAGGTTATCAGCTTGCGTCATCAGTTCTTTGGCCTACGGGTCTAAACTGTGTTTACTGGCCTTGGAAAAATACGGACACGAACAACAGAGAAACTATTGAAAATCTTCCTGAAGAAGAACGAGAGTTTTGGAAAGAAATGCCCGCTACTTGGGATGATTTAGTCGTCATAAAGGCAGAAATCTCTAAAACGGCAGCAACGGCACGCCGTACAGGCGATGTGTGGTATGTTGGCGTTGTCAGCGGTGCGTCGCAGAAAATCAGTTTTTCACTTGACTTCCTTGACAAGGATACGCAGTATGTAGCGGAATTTTATTATGACAGAGCAGGAAACACGGGTAAAAACAGCAACCGGGACAATCATGGCGAAGAAGCACAGCTTTTGCATGCCGCCTATCGTGTTGACAGTAACACAATCATAGAAAGACAAATGAAGTACGGAACAGGTATGGCTATTCGCATTCGCCCATCCGAAGCTGCGGATACATCCCTTCCGGATTACAGCAGTACAGCGCTTGACGGTTGACATATAAAACTTTTTTAGCAAATACTCCACACGGAAAACAAATATGCCAAGCCGGAATCTGCTGTCTTACGGATTCAAAGTCAAGCATGAATGATAAGCGAAGATATCAAAAGGTTTTGTTATACCGATAAACAGCGCACATGCGCAAGACAAATTCTTTTAGGATGGGAAACGCGACGGAATGAGCGGGAAATGATTTCTGATTGCGGAAATGCGAAAAAGCATTGCGAGCGATATGCAGTCCGCGGCAACGCAGGGTCGTTGGTCCGAGTCCAACTTGGGGAGCTAAAAGAAAAGGAACCGTAGTTTGGTTCCTTTTTTATGTTTATTTCCCGTGTTTCTTTTTTATGATGATGGCGGCGGCTGCAATGCATAGCACTGCGGCTGCAGCGCAAATGGCGGCGGTTCTGCCTGCATTTTGCGTATCGGTCGTCTGCGCCGGTGCGCCGGTCGTGGTTTCTGCGGCGATGCTGTTTTCCGTGGTGCCGGGAACGCCCTGTTCAGACTCCGTTGCGGCGGCGGAAGTGCCCTGCGTTTCGCTTTCGCCGGCGGGATTTTCGGGCGCGGCAGATGTGCCGCTGAAATCAACCAAAACGTTAATATACGGCAGTTCTTTATTCTCCGTCAGCAATTCAAGGGTGATCGTATTGCCCTCTTCGCTGAGCACTCTGTAATCCTTCCCCTCGGTGAGGAGCGGAAATTCCCAGCCGGTAACCGTGCCCTCGCCGCTGTACGTGATCTTGGTGCCGCCGGTCTCCGGGTCTGCCATGGCGCCCACCACATCTCCGTTTTCCACACCGTTTACGTATCCGAGCGAGTCCTGCGCGTTCGGCCTCGGTTCCCAATATTTTGTGGTGGTCTCTGCAAAGGCGTACACGCCGCCCGTTACCGTGATCGTAAGGATCATTACAAACGATACGAGTATGGATGTGATCTTGTTCATAATTCCACCGCCCTGCGTTCCTGCCGCGCAGAATATGCGGCGGCGCGCAAGGCGACCTCCTTTGATGATATGGCGGGAACGGTTTTATATCCCGCAGGTAAAGCCGGCGCGCCACGCATGACACACCGGATTTTGAATGTTTTATTTTTTAAATAGCTTTGCGCCGAGTTTTTTTAAAGCGTTGGCAGCGGGCTTTTCAACAGCATAATAAGTCAGTATTCCCAAAAGGATCGCAAAGATAAGGGATATGGCAATGCACCACAGGCCGTGCTGCCGGATAAAATCCGTATTTTTCCACAGCGTATCCTTTAGTATCCAAAAGGCGATCTGCTGCATCATATATATGGAATAGGCGTATTTGCCCGCAAAGCCGAAGATTTTATTGTTAAAAATACGGGAAAGAATGCCCCTGCCGCTTATCATGCATACAAGCAGCACGGAAAACAGGATCACGATGAAAAACTGATTGCCGTAGGTGTTGTCCCTTGAAAGAAAATGGCGCATCAGCAGTGCCGCGCTTGCGATCTCGGCAAGCGAAAAGGCTGCGCCAATCAGAAGATTCTGCGTCTTCGTGCCCCTGAAATCTTTTACCGCCGGCATGTTTTGTATGCAGTTCAGGCATACGCCGATCAGATAGCCTACGCCGATCCCGCCGAGCGCCCTTACAACGCCGAGGCTGAACACGTCGTTTATCGTTTCTCTGCCGAAAAATCTGTTTACCAGCAGAACGTAGGAAAAATAGGAGATCACGCCGATCAGCACATTGCACATTTTTTTGTTCCGCGCGCATTTCAGCAGCACGAAATAGAAAAGTATTGCCCAAAAGAACGGGGAAACATACCATGTGATGCCCTGATAATCCAGCGAAACGCCTATGCACTGCAAAAAAAGCGCGTTAAAAAGGCTCGGGATCTCGTTCTCCCCAAAAAACAGCACGCCGATCACTACCGTCACAAACAGCACGGGCCAAAGCCTGGCGATCTTGTTGTATGCAAATTCCTTAACGGAAAGATCCGGCCTTTTGCTGTAGGAGCGAAACAGAAAATACCCGGCTATGATGAAAAAGCATTCCACGATAAAGCCCGCATATTCGCAGTCGTCCGCAAGCCGGTTAAGAAATGCCGTGCCGCCGTCCGTTACCGTGATCAGATTATTATGCAGCAAATGATAATAAATGATCATGGCGGAGAAAATGAACCGTACAAATTCAATATTATATAATTTTTTTTCGTTATTATATAACTTCTTTTCGCTTGAGGTATCCATCAGCCGTCCTCCGTAATTATAGAAAAAATTCTAACATGAAAAAGGCTCTCTGTCAAGAAAGGCGGATATGGATAAAACTTCCGCGCAAAACCGCGAAAACACACGCAGGAGAATAAGCGGCGGCGCGTATTTTTTTACCGCCGCCGGGCTATGAAACCCGCGGGAAATATGTTACAATATATCTGATGATAGTATTTGCGAACAGGAGGGGCGTTATGAAAGGAAAGATCGTTATTGCCGGAATGGGGCACGGCGGGCTTGCCGCCGCTGCGGAGCTTGCCGCGCACGGGTATGATGTGACCGTGCTGGAGCAAAAGAGCAAAGGCACGCTTGGCTATGATTGGACGGATATTTTTGACCCAGAAGCGTTTGCCGCCGCAGGGCTGCCGATGCCCGATCAAAAGCTTTATACGTATAAAGAGGATATGACTTTCGTTAACCCCTCCATGACCGTGCGCCTGCGCCAGCACGTGCCGCAGGATAAAAGAGAGATCAAAATGGAGCGGCGCCGTAAAATACAAGCCTTACGCGCTTTTATCGGTCACCACGATGCGCAAAGAGATCACCTTTTCCATGTGTGTGCGCGGTAATGCGGAGGATCGCCGCATCGTAGAGCGCTTTTTTGACCTGCTGGAAAAGAACATAAACGCGCTGATCGGCAGCTGAGCGCCGTCGGTTTTACACAAATAAGCAGGCTGTAAAAAAATCGTTGATTTGCGAGATTTGAGCAAATTAAACCCGCTAAAACCACTATATATAGTAGTTTTGGCGGGTCTTTTTCGTTTAGAAGGAGTTTATTACAGCCTCCTCTTTTTATTCCTATTTGGATAAGCCTTGCCGGGGGGCACGGCCGGTTATTCGGTCAGTGTGCCGGCGGCTTTTCTTCTTTCCTCAAGCTCCTTTGTGATCTGCTCTTTCTTTTTGCCCACAAGATCATAGAAGAACATGGGCACGGTGCACAGCAGCAGGCTGATCGCCGGAACAATGGAGATCAGGCTGAACATGCCCTGGCGCACCGCGTGCGTCATCTCCAGCGGATTGGCGGTCACGTTTGCGCTTATCGATGCAACGTCAAGATCAACGATCATATACATGATCACGATAAAGCCGGTGGCAAGCGCGTTGCTGAAAGCCGTAACAAAGCTCATGATCGCCTGCCCGGTGCCGGCAAGGCGCACGCCCGTTTTCCATTCCATATAGTCCAGGCAGTCGCCGATCATGGCAAACGCGCACACGTTGATCGCGCCCAGCGGAATGCAGGAGATCACAAAGAACGGCACGCAAGCCCAAAAGTTTTCGTACCCTATAAAGTAGATGATCAGGCTGGATACCGCGCCCAGCACGGAGGTGCTGATGATGATCTGCTTATAGTTAAATTTTTTGAAAACAAGCGGCATGACCAGCATGGTCAGGAACATGCCCGCCGCAGCGGCAACCTGAAAAACAGTGGATACCAAACTGATGTTGGACTGCAATGCCGCCTCGCGCTCCGCGCCCGTAAGCCCGGAGGGATCCTTGCCGATATAAAAGGCATACCTTGCCACGTGCACGGCGCCTGCCTGATAGAGATAGCGCGCGGCGGAAAGAATGCCCATAAGCGCCGTCAGGATCAGCGGCTTGCAGCCGAAGATGATTTTCACAATGCCCTTTTCGCCCTTCTTTTTCTTGGGCGGGGGCGGCAGATTCACGCGCTCTTTTGTTTTAAAGTAAACGGGTACAAAAAGTATGTTGCCCACGATCGCGCAAAACAGCGTGATCGTCATGTATTTCGTTTCCTCAAGCTGCGTGCCGCTTAAGTTAAAGAGCGGCAGAATGAAGCCCAGCAGCATGAAAAACGCCATGGGTATCGCGGAGCCGACGCCGTTTGCCGTGCGCGCCTTGCTTATGATCGCGCCGCGCTCGTCCGGATTCGGCGACATCAGATTCGGCAGGCTCCAGAAAGGCACGTCGCTCACCGAATAAACGGTGGACCACAGCAGATAGGTCATCACGGCGTAAGCCATAAGCGCGCCGCCGGAAAGATCCGGGGAATAGAAGAGCAAAACGGTGAGTACGGCAATGGGTATCGGCGTGTAGATGATATAGCTTTTCAGCTTGCCGTGCTTTGGGTTTGCCCTGTCCATATAATAGCCGAGAACGGGATCGATCGCTGCGTCCCAGATCCTTGCAAGCAGCACCAAAAGCAAAACGAAAAGCGGTGTGAGCTTCATTACGTTCAGGTAAAAATCAGATATGTAAGAGCTCATGATGGCATAGACCATGCCCTGCCCCAGCGCGCCTATCGCGTAGGTCATCCACTCTTTTGTGGGCACATAATTTTTCATAGATGTTCTCCCTCTAAGATCACTTAAAACTTATGCCTTTTCAATATTTGATAACAGCGTTATTGCTGTCTATCCCGTTTGCGTTATAAAGAATATCGCAGAGTATGGGGCGAAGCTCGCTTTTATAGCTCTCTTTCAGCTTTGCCGCAGGGGCAAGGGCGAATACCCTGTCCGTTATCGCAAGAAATGAATCATATTCCGCGCTGCCTGGCGCGTAATTGCGCGTGCCGCCGTAAACGTTGTTGACAAGCGTCACCATAAAATCGCAAAGGCGCACGTCATACATTCTGGGCGCTATCCTGCTCTGCACGCCGAGCAGCCTGCCTGCCTTTTTGAATGTAAGCTTATCAAGCAGCCTGCCCAAAAGATTGATGGGAACTTTCAGCTTTTCGGAGGTCTCCTTTTTCAGGCTGAAGCTCTCGCCAAGCTCGCAAAAGCGGTCTATGTCATGCGCGGCAGCGTCAAAAATATCGTGCAGCATATAATCAAAATGCTTTTCCAGATACATCATATACGGTTTGCACTGTAAATCGTAATCTATCGTTTTTACATGCTGCGTTTCAACGTTTAATGTATCGCTGTCCAAGATCATTTTTCTGATCGGGCTGGGATATGCCGTCAGGCATGCGGTGTTGATCTCGTAAAGCCGGTTGCCGGCAGGGCTGTCAAAATAATTGATGCTCTGCATATGCGTGTGCCCGGTAAAGAGGAAACGCACGCCCGCGTCCGCAAGAAAAGCGGCGATCCTGTCGCAGTCGTCTATCATTTCATGCGGGCTGAACGAACGGTAAAATTTAACGGGTGAAAGCAGCGGGTGGTGGCAGACGCAAAGCATTTCGTCTCCCGCCGTTTTTGCCGCATAAAGCTGCGCGCTTGCCCATTCCAGCTGTTCGGGCGAAAAGCCGTAGCTCTCGGAACCCCAGCCGTCGCGGTCGTCATTGAGCATGAGCAGGCGGTAGCCGTCCGCAAGCTGCGCACAGTAGGAGCCTGTGGGCTTGTGGGTGCTGATGGCTTCGTTTAAACCGAAGTCATAATAGATGTCAAAAAGCTGCTCCTTTGTTGCGCTCTCAACTATGTATTCGCCCTTTTCCGGGCTGTAGCCCTTTGGGTCGGGTCGTATATCGTGTGACGCGGTGATCAGAAAAATCCGTTTTCCGGTATCTTTAAGCTTTTTAAGCTTTTCGGCAAGCGAATAGTGGCCGGCAAGCTCTCCGTCGCAGACCACGTCGCCCGTAACAAGCACAATGTCCGTTTCCTTGTCTGCGGCAATATGTTCAAAAACAGAATCTATGATCGCCTCGCTCTCGGCAACGCAGCGCTGGTCATAAAGCGCCCGCTTTTCCCAAGCTTCGCCGGCGGCGCCGAGCACCCTTGCCGGGTAGTAATGCAGGTCTGTTATCTGAAAAAACTTTAGCAAGCAAAAACACCTCCTATTCTATTATAAAGCTTTTCAAAAAATTTACAACAGTATTTTTCCGGGAATCGAACACAATATGGTTTTAAGCGGCAGCTTACCGTATTAACAGCATTAATTGTATCAAAATTATTAAAATATGGTTACAAAAATTGCATAATGTGCGCACATATGGTATAATTGTGAAAAATTGTGCGCATATATAGGCCTTTTTGCGGTTTTGGCTGTTCTGCCCGGAGGTTGAAAAATGATCATTTACGATATTTCGCCGGATATTACGGCGGCTCCTCTCTATCCCGGAGACAGCGCGCCCGAGCTTTGCCGCCGCGCGGATATAGCAGCGGGCAGTGAATACAATCTTTGCGATATTTCCATGTGCCTGCATACCGGCGCGCACATCGACGCCCCTTTGCATTATTTTGAGGACGGCAAAAGCGTGGATATGCTTTCCGCCTCAAAATTTATCGGCAGATGCGTCGTGAAAGAGGCAAACGGCCCCGTAACGGCGCAGTGGGTGGAGAAAAATCTGCCGTGGGACTGTAAAAGGCTGATTATAAAATGCCGCTCAAACGGGTATCTTATGGATAACGCCGTGTTTGAGCTTTGCAGATTCAATTTGGAGCTGATCGGTATAGACTCCCTTTCCATAGCCTCGCAGGAAAACGAAGGCGCGGTGCACAGAGAACTGCTGAATAACGGCATTGCCGTGCTGGAGGGCATAGATCTTACCGATGTTGAACCGGGCGAATATTTTTTGTTCGCCCCTCCCATAAAAATAGGAGGTGCCGAAGCGGCGCCGTGCAGAGCCTTGCTTATAAAAGGCATTATTGCAACGGAAGCAGAATTATGAAAGCGTTTTTAAAAAAATGGCTTGCTCCCATCAAGTTTAAGCGCCTGTTTGATATCATAGCGTCCTTTTTTGCGCTTATAATACTTTCTCCGCTGTTTCTTGTAATATGCGTGATCAATCTTTTCACGCCGGATACAAAGGTGTTTTTCACACATGAAAGACGCGGCAGAAAGGGCAAGCCTTTCAAGATCTATAAATTCCAAACGATGAAAAACAATACGCCCAACTGCGCTACGGGGGAGCTTGAAAACCCGGAGCAGTATATCACGAAGCTGGGCAGGGTGCTGCGCAGAACAAGCCTTGACGAGCTGCCTCAGCTGTGGAATATCCTCAAAGGGGATATGAGCTTTGTGGGTCCGCGCCCGCTGATCTCCAGCGAGATCAGAGCGCACCGCCTGCGCCTGGAATACGGGGTATACCGATTCAGGCCCGGGCTTACGGGGCTTGCGCAGGTAAAGGGCAGGGACAGTATATCCCTTATGAAAAAAATGAAGTATGATAAGGAATACTGCGATAACTGGAGCCTTAAGCTGGATTTTAAGATACTGCTTGAATCCGTGCGCGTGTGCATTAAGCAGGAGGGCTTTCACGAGGGCATCTTCCACCGCAGGTGATCCCGCCCGCGCACGATGCGTATATATTCTATAATAAATGTAATTAATTTACCGAAAAGAGTTTTGAGCTATGGACAGAAATTTTATTGACGGCTACCTTGAATGGCAGTCCGATCCTGAAATAACCGGCGTAAACAAGCTGCCGCAGCACGCAACTTTAATGCCGTATGCAAGCTTTGAAGAGGCAAAGGCATGCGAACGGTATAAATCCTCCTGCTGCAAGCTTCTGAACGGCAAGTGGAAATTCAAGCTGTATAAAAACTACGCCTATAAGCCAACCGATTTTGCCCAGCCGCATTATGACGCGCATAATTGGGACAGCATTCAGGTTCCCGGCTCGTGGACGATGCAGGGGTATGACAGAAATCAGTATTGCAACGTGCGCTACCCCTGGGAGGGCAGCGAGGATATCTGCCCGCCCAGCGCGCCTACAAAGAATAACCCCGTCGGCTGTTATCTGAAAAGGATACATATCAATAAATCCCTGCTCACAAAGCGCGTAGTGCTCTGCTTTGAGGGTGTTGAATCCGCTTTTTATCTTTATGTAAACGGAGAGCGGGTGGGCTACAGCGAATCTACCTTTAACAGAAGTGAATTTGATATATCGCGCTGGCTCGTTGAAGGCTCAAACGTGATCGGTGTGGAAGTATACCGCTGGTGCACGGGCAGCTGGCTGGAATGCCAGGATATGTGGCGCATGGCGGGCATCTTCCGCGATGTTTATATCTACACCACGGAGCGCGAGTATATCCGCGATTTCATCATAAGCGCAGAGCCGAGCGAAACGATGACGGACGGCTATTTTGACCTGCTCGTAAAAACGAACGGCGCCTATGAAGGACTTTCGCTCGATATAAATATACTCGATGAAAACGGCGATACCGTTGCCATAGACAGCCGTTACGCCGAGGAGGATAACGTTACGAAGCTGCGCGCCATCGTTACCGGCGCAAAGTTCTGGAGCGCGGAGGCTCCGAACCTTTATACGCTTGTCATAACCCTGAAAAACAACGGCATTCCCATAGAATATATCAGCGCAAGATTCGGTTTCAGAAAAGTGGAGATCAAGGACGGCGTCATCCGTATAAACGGCAAAAGAGTTGTGTTCAAGGGCACCAACCGCCATGAGTTTGACTGCGAACGCGGCAGGTATATGACGGAGGATACGATGCTTACGGATATTCTGCTTATGAAGCAGAACAATATAAACGCCGTGCGCACCTCCCATTATCCCAACTGCCCGCGCTGGCTGGAGCTTTGCGATGCGTACGGGCTTTATGTTATAGATGAAAATAATATGGAGACCCACGGCACCAACCGTTCCAAGATCATCGGCTGCCCGCAGATCCCGGATTCCCGCCCGGAGTGGGAAAAGGCGTGTATGGATAGGCTCAAAGCGCTCTATAACCGGGATAAGAACCATACCTCGGTCGTTTGCTGGAGCCTCGGCAACGAGAGCCTCGGCGGCGAAACGCCCAAAAAGATGTATAAGTGGATCAAGGACGCCGATCCCAGCCGCTTCGTTCATTTTGAGTGCGATCGCGACCCGAATGAGAAAGAGCTTTCCGACGTGCAGAGCAAGATGTACGCAAAGCCGTGGGAATGCGAGGAATACGCCGTAACGCAAAGGGACGGCAGACCGTATATCCTTTGCGAATATACCCACGCTATGGGCAATTCCTGCGGTTCAACCGATGAATATACCAAATTGTGGGATAAATATCCCTGCCTGCAGGGCGGCTTTGTTTGGGACTGGGTGGATCAGGCAATAAAAACGACCGATGAAAACGGCACCGAGTACCTTGCCTACGGCGGCGATTTCGGCGAGAATCCGCATGACGGGCATTTTTGCGGAAACGGCCTCCTGTTTGCGGACAGACGCCCCACGCCAAAGCTTTATGAGATAAAAAAGCTGTATCAAAACGTTGATTTTAAGGCGATAGATGCGGAAAAGGGAATCATTGAGATTAAGAATAAATTCATGTTCACCGATCTTGATGCATTCACTTTGCGCTGGCGCCAGTGCTCGGATAAAGGCGTGCTCAGAGAGGGCGAGCTTAACGTCAGCTGCCCGCCGGAGGGCAAGACCACGGTGGATCTTGAGCTGAACAGGATCACGCCAACGGAATGTTATCTTGAGCTTGAATTCGTTACAAAAGAGGAGACTGCGTGGTGCGGCGCGGGGCATACCGTTGCCGAGGAGCAGTTTGTTATAAACGAATTTGAAAATACCTATGACGAGCTTGAAACCGGCGAGGAGCTTGTTGTGGCGGATACTTACGGTTCGCTGCGCATTTTGACGCAGGATATCAATATCCGCTTTGAACGCAGGGAAAGAAACCAGCTTTATTCCATAAAAATAGGCGAGGAGGAGCTGCTTGCCGCCCCTGTAAGGCTCAATTTCTGGCGTGCCCTTACGGATAATGACCGCGGCACGCGAGCCGGCTCACGCCTCGGCTGCTGGAGAGACGCGGGCGACACGCCGGGCATCTACAATAACACCAAGTTTTCCATAGAGGGCTATAAAATACTTGAAAACGGCAAAAAGGTGATTGTTACCTGCGGCGCCGTAGTATGCACCCAGCCGGAATCCAAGGCAACGATCATCTACACGATCACCTCAAAGGGCATAGAGGTGGATATGCAGTTCAGGCCGGACGAAGCGCTGCCGGAAGTGCCGGAGATATCGATGCTGTTTGAGCTTCCGGGCGATTTTGAAAACGTGACCTACCTTGGCGCAGGTCCGTTTGAGAATTATATAGACAGAAATAACGCCGCAAAGATCGGGCTTTATACGGATACCGTTGAGAATATGTATACGGATTATTTAAAGCCCCAGGAATGCGGCAACAGAACGCAGGTGCGCTACGCAACGCTTATAGGGAACAAAAAAGCCTTTACCGTTGTTGCTCAGCCGGTCATGGAAATGAACATAAGCCGCTGGCTGCCCAAGGAGATAGAAAACGCCTGGCATAAAAAGGAGCTGCCGCAGAGCAATAAAACAGTGCTTCGCGTTATCGCGCGCCAGCAGGGCGTCGGCGGGTATGACAGCTGGGGCGCGCAGTGCAACGAAAAATATCTGAATAAAACAGGCAGAACCTATCGCCTGAAATTCCAGATCAGATTTTAGAGCCGCTGCCGGCGCGTATATTTGCGGCGTGCAGATCATAACATTTTCGTAAGATAAAAATTAAGAAAATCAAAATCGCTTGACTTTTAATTCTAAAGGTATTATATTGTTATACACAAATCAAGATGCTTTAGTAATCAGTTTTAATTATGAGTACAGAGAGGTAAAGCAAAATGAGATCTCTTAAAGAAACTGCAATGACCATTGCGGTTAAACAGGCGGTCAAATACGCCCGAAAGGATTTTAACAAAAACGCACCCAAAATACTTTCGCTCCTGGAAGCGGCAGATGTCAAAAAGGTAAACCGCTCCACCTATGCGGGGCTTCACAAGGTGCTTGATGATCCGGATAATAACTGGATGCAGTTTGCAAGATCGCTTGCGTGCGATACGAATGAAGATGTGCTGATGAAGCTCATTCCGCCTATGATGAACGTGGCGATCAACAGCTATGATATAAGAATGAAGAGCATTGAGAAATACGGCTGCAACGTGCCGTGGGCTATCCTTATGGATCCCACCGCAGCCTGCAATCTGAAATGTATCGGCTGCTGGGCGGCGGAATACGGCCATACGAGCCAGCTTTCTTATGACGATCTGGCAAGGATCATAAGCCAGGGTAAAGAGCTCGGCACATTCATGTATCTTTACACGGGCGGCGAACCCACCATGCGCAGAGCGGATCTTATGCGCCTTTGCCGTGAGAATCCCGATTGCGTGTTCATGAGCTTTACGAACGGCACGCTTATTGATGACAGCTTTGCAGATGAGATCGGCGAGGTCGGCAACTTCCTGCCTGCGTTTTCCATAGAGGGCTATGAGGAGGATAACGATTTCCGCCGCGGAGACGGTACGTTCAAAAAATGCACCGCCGCCATGAAAAGGCTTAAGGACAGGGGTATCCCCTTCGGCGCTTCGCTTTGCTACACCAGCAAGAACACGGATGTGCTCTCTTCAGATGAATACATGGATTGGCTGATTGACCAGGGTGTTAAATTTGCGTGGTTCTTTACATATATGCCAACCGGCGCGGGCGCCGTTACCGATCTTATGGTAAGCCCGGAGCAAAGGGCGCTCATGTATAAAAAGATGCACGAGTGGAGACGTACAAAGGCGATCTTTGCCCTTGATTTCTGGAACGACGGCGAATATGTTCAGGGCTGTATTGCCGGCGGCCGCCACTATTTCCATATCAATTCAAACGGCGACTGCGAACCCTGCGCATTCGTTCACTATTCCAATGTAAACATCAAGGAATGCTCCGTGCTGGACGCGCTCAGGAGCCCGCTGTTTATGGAATACAAGCGCAATCAGCCGTTCAACAACAATATGCTCCGCCCCTGCCCGGTGCTTGACAACCCCGGCGCGATCAGCAAGATGGTTGCAAAAACCGGCGCTTATTCAACGGAAATGGTTCATCCCGAATCCGCAAACGAGCTGTTTGATAAGACCATTGCGGCGGCAAAGGCATGGAAAGTCAAGGCTGACGAGCTTTTCGACCGTGACGAGTATATCAGAAAGCACGTTAAGGACGAAAATATGTATAACTATGAGAAATCCGATGAGGAAAGGGATTTTTCAGAGTTTGAAAAAACAGAAACAGAGTCTGCCGCGGAATAATTTCATACGTTTAAACAAGGGCGTGTCGCAAGATGCGCCCATATCTTTGTTTGGCAGAACGCCGCGCTGCCGCGAACTGCGGCGCAAAAATCATTTTTCAGAGGTTGATCTATTATGCTTTTCGGCAAAAAAAGCACGGGCATTGATTATATAATAGCGGGGCTGGGAAATCCCGGCGCAAAATACGAAATGAGCCGCCATAACGCCGGCTTTCTTGCCGTTGAGCTTATGGCGCGCGAAAATAATTTTGATATAAAACGCCTCAAATTCCACGCGCTGACCCGTGATTTCGTCATCGCAGGCAAAAAATGCCTGGTGATGAAGCCGCAGACCTTTATGAACAATTCCGGCGAGGCTGTCGGCGAGGCGGCGCGGTTTTATAAGATCCCGCCGCAGAATATAATTGTAATATCCGATGATATTTCGCTTGATGTGGGCAAGATAAGGATCCGCCGCAAAGGCTCCGCCGGCGGCCACAACGGCTTAAAGAGCATTATACAGCATCTGGGAACGGAGGATTTTCCGCGCGTCAAGATCGGCGTGGGTAAAAAACCGAACGCATATACCGATCTTGCGGACTGGGTGCTCGGCAGCTTTCCGAAGGAGCAGGAACCACAGCTCAAACAGGCGCTTGAAAACGCCTGCAACGCGGTTTCCCTGATCGTAAACGGTGAGATCGATCAGGCGATGAATCTATATAACTGAAGCAAAAGCAAGAGAGATAAATCCGCCCATAAAAAACGGTTTCGGATTTACCTTCCTTGCTTAAGAAAGACAGATACTATGTCCTGTATTTACGAAATCTTTAAAAACAGCGGGGAGTTTGTCCGCCTTGCCGCGGCAACGGGCGCTACGGGCGTTCTCGGCGCGGCGGATTCGGTCAAGCCCCCGCTTATACACGCTTTAGCGCTCGCCCGCGGGGGCAGGGCGCTTGTTGTCGTGCCCGATGAGGCGTCCGCCGTACGGATGGCGGAAAATCTTTCAGCGTATCAAAACGGCGTTCTGCTCTATCCGTCGCGCGAATTTACGTTTGATCAGGTTACAGGCGTTTCCCACGAATATGAGCATATCCGTCTCGGCGTGCTTGCAAGGGTGCTTTCGGGCGATTTTACGGCGGTCGTGTGCAGCGTCAACGCGGCGTGCCAGCTCACAATGCCGCCGCAGGAGCTGAAAAAACGCACGCTGAAGATAAAACCGGGCGATACCGTCAGCCTTACGGAGCTTGCAGACAGACTGGTCTATGCAGGTTACACGCGCTATGAGCAGGCGAACGGCGTTTCGCAGTTTGCCATACGCGGCGGCATTGCGGATATTTTCCCGCCCGGCAGTTCAGAGCCTGTCCGGCTTGAGTTTTGGGGCGATACGGTAGATACGATCTCTACTTTCGACCCGGTCAGCCAAAGGCGCACCGGCAGGATAGAGGAAATAGAGATCATTCCGGCAACGGAGGTGCTTTTTGAATCAAACGAAAAATTTGCAAAAAGCATTGAAACGCTTTCCGCCTCCCTGCGCGGCAAGGCGGTAAAGGCGCGCGAAAGGCTTGATGCCGACGCGGAAGATCTCAGAAAAGGGATCCAGCCCGCCTGCTGTGACAGATATCTGCCGCTTGCCTACCGTTCAAACGGAATTTTTGATTATTTTGAAAGCGGCGATCAGCTGTTCGTCTGCGAAAGCGCCAAGGTAAAAGAGCGCCAGCAGAATTCGGATAAGCTGTGGCGGGAACGCATCAAATTTGCGTTTCAGGATCTTACGCTCTGCAAGGGGCTTGATAAATTCAGCCTTGATTTTGAGGAGCTTAAAGCCGTTTATGAAAAGCTGGGCGCAGTCTATCTGGATTCGCTGCCGCGCGGTTCTTTTGACACGCCTGTTTCCTGCCTTGCAAACTTTAAAACGCAAAGCTTTAACCGCTGGAGCGGAAAAGTGGGCGAGCTTGAAGAAGAGATAACGCCGCTGCTCAAAAACGGCTACACCGTCTGTATCATGGCGGGTACGGAAAGAAGCGCCCGCGCGCTTGCAAACGATCTTAGTGACGACGGTATAAAAACGGTCTTTGCGCCCAAGCTGCCCAAAAGCTTTCAGGCGCGCGCCGTGACCGTGACCATGGGCAGCGTTTTTGCAGGGTTCAGGATAGCGGATATAAAATTTGCGCTTTTCACGCATACCAAGGCGCAGGTAAAGCAAAATAAAAAAAGAAAAGCAAGTGTTAAAAATGCGATACATTCGCTTGACGAGCTTTCGGTTGGCGATTATATTGTGCACGCCGTGCACGGAATCGGCGTTTTTGAGGGCATTCAGGCGCTGGAGCTGAACAAGGTCAAAAAGGATTATATCAAAATATCCTATGCAAAGGGCGACGCGCTTTACGTGCCCGTAACGCAGCTCGATCTTGTTTCAAAATATATCGGCCCCGGCGATAACGCAAACGTTAAGATCAACCGCCTCGGCGGCGGAGAATGGAAAAAGACAAAGGCAAGGGTGCGTGAATCCGTTAAGGATATGGCAAAGGAGCTCATCGCGCTCTATGCAAAGCGTATGAGCACAAAGGGCTATGCTTTTTCTGAAGATACGGATCTTCAGCGTGATTTTGAGCTGCGCTTTGCGTATGAGGAAACGGAGGATCAGCTCAGATGCACGGAGGAGATCAAGCGGGATATGGAACGCCCCGTGCCTATGGAACGCCTGCTCTGCGGCGATGTGGGCTTCGGCAAAACGGAGGTTGCGCTTAGAGCGGCGTTCAAGTGCATTTCCGAGGGCAAGCAGTGCGCCATACTTGTGCCCACAACGGTGCTTGCCATGCAGCATTTCAATACCGCAAAGGAACGGATGGAGGCATTTCCCGTTCATATAGAAATGCTTTCCAGATTCGTGCCGGCGCAAAAGCAAAAAGAGGTGCTGAAAGGTCTTCAGTCCGGCAGTGTGGATCTCCTGATCGGTACGCACAGAATGATCAGCAAGGATATCAGATTTCATGATCTGGGTCTGCTGATCGTGGATGAGGAACAGCGCTTCGGCGTTGCGCAAAAGGAGCGGCTGAAACAAAAATTCCCGCGCGTAGACGTGCTCACGCTCTCCGCCACGCCGATACCCCGAACGCTCAATATGGCCATGAGCGGTATACGCGATATGAGCGTCATAGAGGAGGCGCCGGCAGACCGCTATCCCGTTCAGACCTATGTGCTGGAATATGATTTCGATATCCTTACGGAGGCCATGCAGCGCGAGCTGGAACGCGGCGGGCAGTGCTATTACCTGCACAATAATATAGATTCCATAGACGGCACGGCGGCAAGGATAAAACGGGCGCTCCCCGATGCGAATGTTGCCACTGCGCACGGCAGAATGACGCAGGAGCAGCTTTCCGATATCTGGGCAAAGGTGGTAAACGGAGAGATCGATATACTCGTCTGCACCACCATCATAGAAACGGGCGTGGACGTTGCAAACGTGAATACGCTCATTATTGAAAATGCGGACAGATTAGGCCTTGCCCAGCTGCATCAGATCAGGGGCAGGGTGGGCAGAAGCTCGCGCCGTGCCTTTGCGTATTTCACCTTTACGCGCGGCAAGGAGCTTACGGAGATTGCTCAAAAGCGCCTTGAAGCAATTCGGGAGTACACGGAATTCGGCTCCGGCTTTAAGATCGCCATGCGTGATCTGGAGATCCGCGGCGCAGGCTCGCTGCTCGGCAGCCGCCAGCACGGGCATATGGAGGCAGTCGGCTACGATATGTACCTGAAGCTGCTGGGTGACGCCGTTGCCGAGGAAAAGGGAGAGATCAAAGAGGGAGAGGAAACGCCCGAATGCCTTATCGATCTCCCGATAGAAGCGCATATACCCGAAAGCTATATTGCCTCAACACCGCAAAGGCTTTCCATGTATAAGCGCATTGCCGCCGTGCGTACGGACGCGGACGCCAACGATGTGCTTGACGAGCTTAGGGACAGATTCGGCAATCCGCCGCCGTCCATAAACGGGCTGCTCCAGATCTCTCTGCTCAGGAATGCCGCCTCAGAAGCGGGCATCTATGAGATCTCTCAGCGCAACGGTTCCGTTCTGCTCTATATGGCGCAGCCGGATGTGCGCTATGCCGTTGAGATGAATAAGGCAATGAAGGGGCGCGTCATGCTCTCCGCCGCAAAGAAACCGTATATCGCCGTTAAGCCCGGCGAGGAAGATGTGCTCCAGACCGTTAAAACAAGTATTGAGATCATCGAAAACGTAAAAAAATCGATCTCTCAGCCTGATGTAAACACAAACGAATAAAATATTGTATAAAAAAACACCGCACGGGCATACTGCTCTTGAGGTGTTTTTTATGTCTACACAGTCCAATTCAAAAAAATCAGGTAAAAACCTTAAGATACTTTTCTCCGCAGTCTGCGTTTTTATCATTGCCGTGGGTGTGGTGGTCTATTTTTCAACAAGCTCTGCAGATGATGTGAACGAGCCGACCACCATTGCGGATACAACTGCCGTGCAGAATCCCGTAACCGTGCAGGATACAACGGCGGCGCAGACGACCACGCAAGCCACTACCGCCCGGCAGACGACGCAGCAGGAGGAAACATCCATGCCCCAGGGCGAGGACAATACCCCTTATAAAAGCTATTACGAATACCCGCTTTCGGAAACGGCGGTTCAGGGCTATACGGAGGAACTCGTTAAAAACGATACCATGGGAGATTACAGGAGCCATACGGCAGTGGATTTCAAGGGCGCGGCGGGCGATTCCGTGATCGCCGTTAATGACGGCCTTGTGCTGGATGTCTATAATGATTCTCTGCTCGGCATGACGGTGGAGATTGACCACGGCGGCAAGCTGGTAGCAAGGTACTGCGGGCTGGATTCGGTAAGTGTCAGCGCCGGCAGCCGCGTAGAGGCGGGGCAGGAGATCGGTACACTCGGTTCCGTGCCGTTTGAGGCCTCTTTGGAAAGCCATCTCCATTTTGAGACCCTGCTGGACGGCGCTTATGTTGACCCGCTGACCGTTATGGGCAAAACGGAATAGCCTTGCATAAACAAAACCCGGGCGAGCCGCTTCGTCCGGGTAAAATTTATATGCTTATATCAAGCTCTCTGATTTTGTTTCTGAGCGCAAGCCAGTCCTGAAAGGCAAGCTCTTTGTTGTTGGGGTTTCTGAGGATCGCCGCCGGGTGGTAGGTGCCCATCATCAGCACGCCGTTTTTCTCAATAAATACGCCGTGCTCTTTCGTTACCCTGAAATCGGGCGAGATCAGCTTTTGGGCGGAGATCCTGCCCACGCAAACGATGATCTTCGGGCGTATGATCTTAAACTGCTCTCTGAGCCAGGTAATGCACGTGTCCTGCTCCTCCGGCTTGGGGTCGCGGTTTTTCGGCGGGCGGCATTTTACCATGTTTGCAATATAAACGTTTTTTTCTCTTGAAAGGTCTACCGCCGCAAGGAAATTATCCAGCAGCTGGCCGCTTCTGCCAACGAAAGGCCTGCCCTGCAGATCCTCGTTTTCGCCTGGGCCTTCGCCGATCAGCATGATATCGGCGTCCTTTTTTCCCTCTCCGAAAACAAGATTCGTTCTGCCCTCGCAAAGCGGGCATTTCCTACAGTTTTTACATTCTTTTTCAAGCTCGTCAAGCGTCATTTTCATCACCGTTTTGATTATATCAAATTTGGTATTGAAAAACAATAAAAAGAGGTATAAAATAAAACTGTAAATGAAATTCCCATTAAGGAGGATATAGATTTATGGAAAAAGGCACGGTCCTGGCAGAAATATCTGCCCGCCATGTTCATTTAACAAGAGAGGCTATGGATATTCTGTTCGGCGAGGGCAGCGAGCTTACATTCAAAAAAGCGCTCTCCCAGCCCGGTCAGTTCGCGTCTGAGGAAAAGGTGCGCGTGATCGGCTCCAAGGGCGAATTCCCCCATGTTACCATTCTCGGCCCGTTAAGGTCTTATGTGCAGATCGAATTATCCCTTACGGACGCACGTTCCATCGGCGTAAATGCCCCCGTTCGCGAAAGCGGCCATCTTGACGGCGCCGGCGCATGCAAGATCATCGGCCCGAAGGGCGAGATCGAAGTTAAAGAGGGTGTGATCGCCGCAAAGCGCCATATCCACGCTACGCCGGAGGACGCAGAAAGAGAAGGGCTTACGAACGGGCAGGTCGTTTCCGTTGAGATACCCACGGCAAACGAGAGGAGCCTTGTTTTCGGCGATGTGATCGTTCGTGTTTCGGATACGGCCGCATGGGCTATGCATATTGATACGGATGAGGCAAACGCCGCCGGCATGGCGCCCAATACGATCGTGAAGATCATCAAATAAGGACATTTATTCGGAAAAACGCCCGCAAAAGCGCGGCGTTTTTTTGCCGCCGGCAGAAACCAAACGCCTGAATAGAATGCTATGCAACCAAAGAGGGGAGCTTATGAAAAGGAATGATAACGGCAAAATGCTTGCCGAAGCGCCCGTCGGCAGGCTGCTTTTTAAGCTTGCAGTGCCCACGGTTACGGCGCAGATCATCAATATGCTTTATAATATCGTAGACAGGATATACATAGGCCATATTCCGGATATAGGCGCAAGCGCGCTCACGGGGGTCGGCGTATGTATGCCGCTTATCATGATCGTTTCCGCCTTTGCCGCGCTTGTTGGCTACGGCGGCGCGCCGCGTGCATCCATATACATGGGAAAGGGAGATAAGGAATCCGCTCAGCGTACGCTTGGGAACTGCTTTGTATTGCAGATCATGATCTCCGTTTTGCTTACGGTGCTGCTGCTCGTTTTCAACAGGCCGCTTCTGCTGGCTTTCGGCGCAAGCGAAAACACGATAGATTACGCCGTGAATTATATGAATATCTATGCCGCCGGCACAATCTTTGTGCAGCTCACGCTCGGCATGAATATGTTTATCACCGCGCAGGGCTTTGCAAAAACGGGAATGCTTTCCGTTCTGATCGGCGCCGTTGCAAATATCATTCTTGATCCCGTATTCATTTTTGCATTCGATATGGGCGTTCAGGGCGCCGCGCTGGCAACGATCATTTCGCAGGCAATGTCCTGCGCATGGGTCATAGCGTTTTTATGCGGCAAAAAAACGGAGCTTAGGATCAGGGCAAAGGATATGCCGCTCAAAAAGAATATTATTCTGCCCGCGCTTGCGCTCGGTCTTTCAAATTTTGTGATGCAGGCAAGCGAAAGCGCGATCTCTGTGTGCTTCAACGCTTCGCTTTTAAAATACGGCGGCGATACTGCCGTGGGCGCCATGACGATCTTGACAAGCGTTATGCAGTTTGCCATGCTTCCGCTTCAGGGGCTCGGGCAGGGCGCCCAGCCCATTATAAGCTATAACTACGGCGCCAAAAATGCAAAGCGTGTAAAATCGGCTTTTCGGCTGCTGCTGATAACCGATCTTTGCTATGCGGTCATACTCTGGCTTGCCGTAATGCTTTTCCCAAATGCCTTTGCCGCCATGTTCACCTCGGAACAGGCGCTTATGGAGTATACCGCCCCCGCGCTGAGGATCTATATGGCATGCGCGCTGCTTTTCGGTATTCAGATGGCGTGCCAGTCCACCTTTGTTGCCATCGGCAATGCAAAGGCGTCCATAACGGTTGCGGTTGTGCGTAAATTCGTTCTGCTGCTGCCGCTTATATTCATTATGCCGCAGATCTTTACGCAGGATAAGGCGCTTGCCGTCTATATGGCGGAGCCGGTGGCGGATTTTATTGCCGTCAGCTTTACCGCTGTGCTTTTTGCCGTCCTGTTTAAAAAGGCGATGCAGTCCATGTCTGAGCCGAAACTGCAGGGCGGCTCAGACTGTCGATAAAGTCGGCTGAACCGCCGCAGTTTTGAACTGCGGCGGCTGTTTTGCTGCCGGAAACGCGCGCCCGTGCATGCGGGGCGCTTTTATTTTGCTTTCAGCCGCATGAGCCTGTTTTTTATCCTGCGCGGTATGCGCATTATGGCGTTTCCCACCCGGAAAGTAAGGCTTTTTCTGATATTCTGCGTTTTTTCCTCCGCTCTTTTAGCCCTTTTGAGCCAATACCATTTTTCGCCTTTCAGTTCCTTTATCTGCGCAAACATATATTCCTCCACGCTGTGGCTCATAACGTAGGAATATTTTTTGTATTTGTCCCGGTTATTGGGGTAAAATTTTGCGCTGTCATAGCCGGTGATACCCAGCTCTTTAAACATCTGCGTTCTTGCTCTGTTGTAGATGTCGCAGAATGCGGCTGCCGTCTTTAGGGAAAAAAGATTGTATATGCTGAGCGATAGGGCATAATTTATAAAGCTCTGCTCCACAGCATCGAAGATCGAGAGCTGCACCAGTTTCTTCTTTAGGGCGATAAGCGCAAGATACCAATCGTAGGGGGATTTGTCGTTGCTTGCCTGCAGACTGGCGTCCGACTGGCGGTAATTTACAAGCACTTTATCCAGCACGGTGATCCGTTTTGCCACCGCCATGGTCAGAAAGATGAAGTAAACATCGTTGCAGCGCTGAAGCGGCATAAAACGTATCTCGTATTCATCTACAAGGGATCTCTTGATCAGCTTGTTCCACGGGCTTGCCGTGGAAAGGTTGAAAATATACGGATAGCTTTTGCCCTCAAACGGTATTTCTTTAGGCAGAAATTCGTGTTTAAGATAAATGCCGGGCCTTTTTATTTCGCCTGTGTCGCTGAAATAAAGCTGTGCGTCAAACAGGCATATCTCAGCGTTATCCTCTTTTATCTTTTTAACGCTGCGCTCAAGCAGCTGCGGTTCAAAGAAATCATCGCCGTCAAGAAAAAGATAATATTCGCCCTTTGCCCTGCCCATGCCCAAATTGCGCGCTACGCCCGCCAGGCCGTGGTTCTGGCGCAGCAGGTCTATCCTTTTGTCAAACGTCATATATTCCTGCACGATCTCGATCGTGTTGTCCTCCGAGCCGTCGTCGATACAGATAAGCTCAAAATCGTCAAACGTCTGTTCGCACAGGCTTTGCAGGCATTTTCTCAGGTATTTTCCGGCGTTATACAGCGGCATGATGACGGAAACGCATGGGTTTTCCGTTTTTTTATGCCGGCGTACCGGCCTGTTTGTGCTCTTTTCAGTCACCGCCCTTGCGTATTCCTCATAGGAGGATATTTTCAGAAATTCTTCAAGCGGCAGCCCAAATACTTCTTTTTTGCCGATCTCCCCGCGCTGCGGAAAATCCAAAAGCTTTCTGATCAGCGCAAGCCCGTCGCCCTTTGTTTCAAGCGGCAGCTTTGCCCATACCCTGTAAATAAAAGCCATGCCGTGCAGTATATTCATCTTTGTTTCGGCGGGATAATCACCGCTGCATATGTCGTAAAAATCGTGCCAGCACTTTATGCGCTGCTCAAAATGGGCAAAGCTGTAGGTGTGGGTCAGCGTTTCGCGCCGGGCGCTCTCATGGCGAAGGTAATCATAGCTGATTCCGTCCAGCCAAAGGAAATCCGGCTTTGCCACCACTACCCTGCCCAAAAACACTCTGTCCTCCGCCTGATAGGTTTCCGGAAAGCGGATATCGTTTTTTTCTATGAATTCGCGCGAAAAGATCTTGCCGTACAGCGCGATGTGCCTAAGCAGTTCCCAGTGATCATGGCTGCTTTTAAAACGGAACGCTCGTTCAATGACCTCGCCCGAATCATATATTTCCCTGAAGTTCGTCAAAACAAGCTCTTTGCCCTCTTTTGCAATCGTATTATACATTTTTTCGTAGAGGTCGGTATGGATACCGTCGTCCGAATCACAAAACGCAATATATTTTCCGCGCGCCGCGCCGAGCCCGAAGTTCCTTGCGTGCCCCGGCCCGCGGTTTTCAATATGGTATACCCGGATCATGGCGTTGTTTTCTGCGGCGCGGTCAAGCATGGCGGCAGTATTATCCGTTGAACCGTCGTCAACGCATATGATCTCCGTATCCGGTATTTTTACCGCGCAAAGCGTCCTTAAAAAGCTCTCTATATATTTTTCCTGATTGTAAACAGGTATAATAAATGAAATGTTTATCATGTTTCGTTTCCCTGCATTCTTGTTTAAAATTGCAAAAATATCATTGCGCTTCCGCGATCAGCAGCGTTTCGGCAATGACCTTTCTTATCACCGGCCGGTAGATCCGGAAGCTGTATCCCAGGTTCCAGTCCTCGATCATCGGTTTAATATCCAAAAGATCGTTCAGATTATGGTAGATGCTTATAAGAAGCGTCGGCTTTTGCTCTTTTATTGTCTTCTCCGCGCCGCGCAGAAAGCTCTGCTCCGCGCCCTCAATATCCACCTTTATAAGCCCGATCTCCGCATTGTTTTGGCTTACAAATTCGTCCAGCGTAATGCAATCCGCCGTTTCTGTTTCTTCGCTTTTTATCCCGGCGCAGTTGCCAACGGTGCTTGAAGAGCCGGCAACGGTTATTTTTACCTTTCCCTTCTTATCTCCCAAGGCTTTGTTTACCAAAACGGCGTTTTTGACGCCGTTCAGCTCTATCGTTTTTTGCATAAGCTCAAAATTTTTTCTCACAGCCTCAAAGGAATACACGGTGCCGTTCGTAAGCGGGGATAATATCAATACGGAATCCCCTATATATCCGCCGGCGTCAATAATATCCCTGTTTTTTATTTTGCTGGGGTCTTTCAGCTCGCCTATCCCGTGGCGGTAGTAAAATACGCTGTCCTCAAATCCGTTGACCGGCAGATAATAGCCGGAATAGTAGTATAATCCGCCGGAGATCTGCATGATCTTATCAGTAAATTTTTCTTTCAGCTCCCTTAGCTTCAGCTTTTCCTCCCGCGTGTAGATATCAAGATGTACGTCCTCCGGCGCCCAGTATACTTTTTCCAGCCGGTTAAACATTGTAACCAAAACATCTATGCTTTCCCGGTCCAGACCTTTTATAAGCCTTAAAAATCGTTTTTTGAAATCCTCGTCCTTTTTGAGCTCGCCGAAAGCGTTGGTTATAAAGCTTTTTTCAAATTTGTGCATGTAGTATGTGTCATGGATCATGTTGTGCTCCACTTCGGACAGATGGTAATAGAGCTTTCCGAAACGGTCGGCGTTTTTCAGGGCAACGTCTTTCAGGCCGTCTGAATTCTTTTCTATCTCCTTGGAGATGGCTTTCAGGTCGCTTACGATCCTTGCAATATCACCGGCAAGGCCGCTGCCGTCTGTTGGGGTGTCATTTGTGCATTCCTCTCCGGAAGCTTTGCCCGCTTTCTCCTGAGTGTCCTCTTCCGTTTTTTGAAAACGCTTTTTAAGCCCCATCGTTTTCCCTCCTGTAAAGATGTACGGATTCTCTTGTTATAAGTATTTACAGATTTTATTCTTACAACAGATAAAAGCCGCAAAGTTTTCCGCTTGATTCAAAAAAATTAATATGCGTTTCACGCTTTATTCGGCTTTTTAAAATTTTGATGCGGCAGAAATCCGCGCTGCATAAAATTTCCTTGACACGGGCGCGGTTCTTTGTTATAATACCAACGCTACCTTGAAAAAGGCGGCTATCCTTGCCCGGTCGGTAAGGTCCGGGCCAAAAGTCCAGAAGGAGGTGCTGAAGTATGGCATTAAAAAAGTATGAGCTTGTATTGGTTTTCTCTCTCTCAAAGGGTGAGGAAGCGGTAGAATCTCTCAAAACAAAATTCTTTGAGCTTATTAAGGCAAACGGCACCCTCGGTGAGGTTGAGGAGTGGGGCAAACGTAAGCTTGCTTATCCCATCAACTATGAAACAGAGGGCTATTACGTTGTTGCGCAGTTTGAGAGCAATGAGGATTTCCCCGCAGAGCTTGACCGTATCATCAATATTACGGACGGTGTGCTCCGCTCGCTTATCGTTGCAAAGAGCGACGATGCAGATGCAGAGGTGCAGGAATGATTAATTCAGTTGTAATTATGGGCAGACTGACCTTTGATCCCGAGCTTCGCACAACACCTACCGGTGTTTCCGTCGTTCACTTTCAGGTTGCCTGTGACAGGAATTATCAAAGAGCAGGCGAAGAAAGAAAGGCCGATTTTATTGATGTTACGGCTTGGCGTCAAACTGCTGAATTTGTATCCCGCTATTTCCGCAAAGGCTCCATGATAGCTGTTGAAGGCTCTATCCAGACCGACAGCTATACGGACAGAGACGGCAACAAAAGAAAATCTTTTCAGGTTGTTGCAAATAATGTCTCTTTCTGCGGTTCCAAGAATGAGAGCGGCACGGGCAATCAGGTGTATAACCAGCCCGCACCCAGCTATGCGTCTGCGGATAACAGCGATTTTGAAGAGATTGTTGACGAAGATGACGATTTACCGTTTTAAGGAGGAAAACTGATAATGGCTTATAACAAGGGCGGCGCAAGAAAAGGCCGCAGAAAGGTTTGCCAGTTTTGCGTGGAGAAATGCGATCATATAGATTATAAAGACGCATCTAAGCTTAAGAAGTATACTTCCGAAAGAGCTAAAATCCTTCCCCGCCGTGTTACGGGAACCTGCGCAAAGCATCAGAGGGAGCTTACTATCGCAATCAAGCGTGCGCGCCAGATCGCGATCCTTCCCTACACAGCAGACTGATAAAATCACATAGGATTTAAAAGGCTGATTCCGTTTTGGAGTCAGCCTTTTTTTATCAAATAAAGTGTGATCCGTTTGCCGGCCTTATAAAAAAATCGCACCTTAACAAAACATAAACATTTCGCAAACAGCAGCTAAACATTTGCGGCGTATAGTATAGCTGATGGAAGATGAATACGATATGGTTTTAAGCGGCCGCTTTATGTATGTGCTGCGTTAAAAATTTCGGCATACTGACGCCCATCAACGGCAAAAGAGTGAAAAGTCGCTGCGCCGGAGCAATGCGCCTATACGCATTTTAAGCTCCTCAAGGTCAACGGGCTTTCCCACATAATCGTCTATCCCGATCCTAAAGCCGCGCCGTTTTGCCTCAATATCGCCGCGCGCCGTCATAAACAGGATCGGTATATCTTTATTGAAATCCCTTACCTCTTCTGCAAATGCAAAGCCGTCCGTTCCGGGCATCATAATGTCGGATATAATAAGGTCGTAAACGCCCTCAAACAGCTTGTCGCAGGCATCGTCCGCATTCAGGCAGCCCGTGGTTTCAAAACCGTTTGCGTCAAGATAGGCGCATACGGAACGATTCAGGGCACGGTCGTCCTCTGTAACAAGGATCTTAAACACGTATATCACCTCTTAAATCTGATTTGATTTATTTTACTATAGAAATGTTAAAGTTTTGTTAGAAAAAATGCGGCTTCCTGAGCCGCATTTAGATATTTTACCGTGAAATTAAATTTCCCATTTCATGATCGTTTTGCCGAATGCCTTGCGCGAATCCAGCTCAAACGCCGCCTTGATATCGGCAAGCGTGCGTATCTCGTTTACGGAGCTTATGAGATTGCCAAGGTAATCTATGATCTCCGGGTTGCTTTCGTAAAGCGATACCGTTTTTTGAAAATCGGCTCTGCCGCTTCTTGAAGAACCGAAGAGGCGCAATCCCTTTTCAAGTATCATTCGCGTGTTTACGGCAACGGGGTATTCGGAAACGCCGAGCAGGGATATGGTGCCCTCCGGCCGTATAAGCCCGATGATCTGCTCTATGGCAACGGGGCTTCCGTTCCCGCCGACGCATTCGAATGCGTGGTCTATCTCCATACCCGCCGGAATGTCGTTTACGGAATACGCGCCGTCTGCAAATGTGAAATCGGCAAGCTTTTCGTAATTCGTGCCGAAGATATATACTTTGCTTTCGGGAAAGCACTTTTTCAGCAGCAACGTGGTGATATAGCCCAAATTGCCGTCGCCCCAAACGCCTATGGCGCTGCGGTGCGCGTGCGCGATCTTGTCAAACCGGGAAACGGCGTGCATGGATACGGAAACGATCTCTGTAAACGCCGCCACGTTCAGATTTATATCCCCCGGCAGCGCAACCAGCCTTTTGGGCGAGATCTCAACGTATTCCTGCAAAAAGCCGTCCGCCGTTGAACCGCAGAATTTGGAGGAGCGCAGGTAGTTTTCGGCAATATGGTCGTTTTCCTCGCAGGGGATATTGGGTATCATGACCACCCTGTCTCCGCTTTTGAATGTGCCGGAGCTGTCAAGCACCACCTGCCCGATGCCCTCGTGGATCAGCGCCATCGGCAGTTTTTCGGCAAGTACTTTAGCATCTCTTGTGCCCAAATAATACCGCATATCGGCGTTGCAGATGGAAAGATGCGTCGGGCGCACAACGGCATTGCCGGAAAAAAGCTCTATGTTTTCAAACGCAACCTCAAATCTGCGCGGCTGCGCCAGGCGGTAGACCGTGTTAATCATTCTTCCTCGTCCTCCAAAAGGGACTTTGCAACGCGCATGTCATACGGATAGGTTATCTTTATGTTGAAATTTTCGCCGTCCACAAGCGCAACTTTTTCACCTTTCAAAACAAAGATCTTTGCCGCGTCCGTCAGAATATCCTTTTCCTCTTCGGAAAGCGAAAGGTAAAGCGCTTTCAGCTTTTTTGCCTTAAAGGACTGCGGCGTCTGCCCCTGGTACATATAATTCCTGTTGGGTATATCGCTTATGATCTCGCCGTTTTTTGCCTCTACGATCGTATCCGTGGCTTTTATAACGGTGTCGCACGAGCCGTATTCTGCGCATGCTTTGATGTTTTCTTCAATGATCCTGTGCGTAACGAACGGGCGCACGGAATCATGCGTAACAATCATGGTATCGTCATCCAGTCTGCCGCTGTTTTCTATGAGGGCAACGGCATTCATGATCGTTTCGTTCCTCGTGGCGCCGCCACGGGCAACGGTGATCCTATCCTGCGCGGGAGAAATATATTTTTTAATCAGGTCTTTCGTGTGCTCCTCCCACTGTTCGGGGCACAGCACGATGATCTCGTCTATTCCGGGGCAGGCATAAAATTTTTCTATCGTATAGATGATGATGGGCCTGCCTTTTAAATTAAGGTATTGCTTGGGCTTGTCCCCGCCCATACGCGAGCCTGTGCCGCCCGCAAGTATAACTGCAAAAACCATGTGTTTCTCCTTACAAACAATTTTATAATTATATATTATCTTAAAGCATTATACATTTCAAGGATATTTTTTTCTGTAAGCGGTATCGGGTTGCGCGTCATAAGCATGCTCATGCTCGCTTTTGTCAGTTCTTCTATCTGCGCCTGTGTTTCGCAGCCGATCTCCGAAAGGCGGCATCTCATGCCCATTCTCTTTTTCATAGCGGTGATCTCATCCGCCATTTCGTATGCGCTGTTAAAGCCGCACTGCTTCGCAAAGGCGGCTATCCTGCCGTCTTCATCGGCATGGTCGGCGTTGAATCTTATAAAATAATCAAGCGTAAAGGCGCATGCCTCGCCGTGCGGCACACCGTAAAGATTTGTAAGCGGAAAGGAGCAGGCGTGGCTGCCTGTTGTGCGCGGGTGAGAGAATGCAACGCCCGCCGTGATGCTTGCCGCCGCCATGTTTTCACGCGCTTCCAGATCGTTTGGCTCTTTATATGCCCGCTCAAGATATTTGAAAACAAGCTTTGCGCTGTATACGGAGCAGGCGGAGCATATCGGCTGGTTCAGTGTGCTCCAATAGCTCTCTATCGCGTGGCTCAGAACGTCCAGCCCGGTTGAAGCAGTGATCTGCGGCGGAACGGAAAGCGTAAGCTCGGGGTCTATAACGGCGATCTTCGGGTACATTGCCGGGTCGTTCATCGGCGCTTTCAGGTTTTTATCCGTATCGGTAAGCACCGCAATGTTTGTTACCTCGCTTGCCGTGCCGCTCGTTGTGGGGAATGCGATCATCGGGATCGCCTCCGCCGCGCTGACCGGCTTTCCGCCCGTGTGGTAAGATACGATAGAGTCATCGCCCTTTGCAATGGCGCACGCCGCTTTGCAGCAGTCCATGGGCGATCCTCCGCCGAGCGCAACGGCAAAATCTGCATTTACTCGCCTTAAAAGTTCGGCGCAGTCATCCACGTTTTTTGTTGTGGGGTTCGGCCTTATATCGCTGAACACGGCTTTTATCCTGCCGCCGGAGAGCGCGCGGAATTCATCCGCCGTGCCGTTTTTTACAAAGCTTCTGCTGCAAACGAGCACGCCGTTTTTGCCGTTTATCTCATCAATATATTTTTCCAGTTCTTTTCTTTTTTTGCTGCCGAAAACAATCTTTACGGGCAGGCTGAATTCCCAAAGCATATCATCACTCCGTTACAGTATAGTTTTTCTTAATTTTATCACTATTATTTTTATCAATCAAGTTGAAAAAGCAAAGATTATCATTTATAATAGCTTCCGGGCTGCAGCCGCTGAAAACCGTATTGCGTTTGATTACCGTCGGCTGCAGCCGTATTTTTAAGAGAGGGAAATTCAGTATCATGAGATCTTTAAAAAGCAGGCTCGGTTATTCGCACACGCTTGCCGCGTGCTGCCTTGCGTATGTTACGCAATCCGTTGCGGCAATGTTCCTGCCGCTGCTTTTCGTTCGCTTCGGCAGTGAATTCGGCCTTTCGATAGAGAGCCTTACCGCACTGATAACCGTAACCTTTTTCACGCAGATATTCGTAGACTCCGCCGCGCCCTTTATTGTTGAAAAAACGGGCTACAGGGCGCTTGCCGTGGCAGCCGCGTGTTTCTCCTTTTCCGGCATTGCCGGTCTTTCGTTTATGGCAGATATCATACCCGGCGCGTTTTGGGGGCTTTTCATATGCACGGTGCTCTATGCAATCGGCTCCGGCCTGATAGAGGTGCTTATAACGCCTATAGTGGATTCCTGCCCCACAACCAAGAAAGCGGGTTCCATGGCGTTCGTCCATTCCGCATACTGCGCCGGCTGCGTGCTGGTCGTGCTGCTTTCAACCGTATTCTTCGCTGTTTTCGGCATAGAACACTGGCGCGTGCTTGCCCTGTGCTTTGCCGCCGTGCCGCTTGTTGCCGCCGTCAGCTTTTTGCTTGTGCCTATCCGCACGCCGGAGGAGGTGCGCGAGCGCGGTTCCGTTAAGGATATGATAAAAACGCCGCTTTTCTGGATATTCGGCGTCGTTATGATATGCGCCGGCGCAAGCGAACTTTCCATGAGCCAGTGGGCTTCCGCGTTTGCGGAGGCGGGGCTTGGCGTTTCAAAAACGATGGGCGATCTTTTAGGCCCCTGCGCCTTTGCTTTTTTAATGTTCCTCGGCAGGATCATTTACGGCAAGATCAGCGATAGAGTGGATATCATAAAGATCATGCTTCTGTGCAGCGCGCTGTGCGTAGCGTCTTATCTTACCGCCTGTTTTGCCAAAAATCCCGTTGTGGCGCTCATGGGCTGCTGTGTTTGCGGGCTTGCCGTTGCGCCCATGTGGCCCGCAACCTTTTCGCTCAGCTCAAAATATATGCCGAATATCTCATCTGCGGTCTTTGCGGCATATGCGCTTATGGGCGATCTCGGCTGTACCGGCGGACCCACGGCGGTGGGCATGCTCTCCGGGGACAGCTCCAATATAGCAAAGGGGCTTTCGATAGCGGTGATCTTTCCTGTGGTGCTCGCCGTCTGCCTCGTTGCCGTAAAGCTGATCTCCCGCCGCAAAAGCTTCCGGGAGGCGAACCGATAAGCTGAAAATGCACCGCTTAAAACCGGATCGTGTTCAATTCCGCCGGCTAAAGCAGTTCAAAAAAATGCACAAATTAAGCGCCGTATTTTTGTGATATTATTTAAAAATTATTAATTTTTATACAAAGTTCGATTTACATATTGATTAATTTTACGAATTTTGATATATTTAAAATGTTATAGAATTATATCTTGCTATATATTCGGATGATTTTTATGAAAGCGGTGGTAACTTGGAAGATCAGGACCTTTTGGCAAAGGAAGAAGCCGAACTTGATAAACTTGCATATACCAAAAAACGCTATTTGACCCCTAAAGAGATAGCTGCATATGTGCTTGTAAATTTCGGGCAAAAGAACTTAAGCCAGTTTGTAAATACCTATAAGGAATTCTTTATGATACAATTCCTTAAGCTGAATACAACTGCTTATGCGTACATAAACCTGTTCGCCTCCGTTTATGACGCGGTGGACGATACGATCTCCGGCCTGGTAATAGACAGAACCAGAACACGCTGGGGCAGGATACGCCCGTTCTTCATTCTGCCGCTGCCTCTTTGGCTCATAGGCGGCGCCATGATGTTTACGGCGCCGGATATCAGCGCAAGCGGAAAAGTAGTTTGGTCTGCGATCGCCATTGTTATTTACGGCCTCGGCATGAGCTACTTCGGCGCATGGGGGCTTATGATCTATAATATCACCCCAAATCCGGACGAACGTAACAGCCTTATCACCACAAGTAAGTTCTTTGAGCTTTTCGGAACATGGCTTCCCTCGCTTGTTCCGGTGCTGGTAGAGTTTTTGCCAAGGATCAATTCCGGCATAACCATGGAGGGCGTTTACACCGGCTTTGCGTATTTCATGCTTATCTTCTCCGCAGTATTTGCGGTCTGGGGATTCTTCAATATGCGCGAGCGTGTGCCGCTTCAGTCCCGTGAAGAGATGAACGAGACCTCCGTGCTGGAATCCATAAAGCAGATCTTTACGAACCGCCCGCTTTTTGCAATCATATTTGCGGATTTCTTCAACAACTTCAAGGCGGTCGGCGGCTCTTCGGAGCAGTATTTCTGGCTCAACAACACGGGCAACCTTGCCAACCAAACGGTGTGCGGACTCTTTACCGGTATCCCGAACTATCTTATGGTTCCGCTTGCCGCAAAGATGATAAAGAAACTCGGCGCCCGCACAACGGCTATCATCGCCGGCGTTTTCGGCGGCGTAGCCTATACCGTAACGTTTATTATCGGCTATCACCCGTTCGGGCAAACCTTCCAGGATAATTATATTCTTAACCTGATCTGGGTAATCTTCGCACTCACGATCTGCGGCCTGCCAAACAAGCTCATTCTTGTTGTCGGCCCCGTTCTCTGCGCCGAGACCTTTGATTATATGGAGTGGAAGCACGGCCTCAGAAACGAGGCGCTCGTTACAACGGTTCAGGGCTATTTCACAAAGCTTGCCACTTCCGTTACGGGCTGGCTTTCCGGCATGGTGCTTACATGGATCAATTATGTGCCGCTTACCGACTCCCTCGGAAATGCCGTTCCGCAAACGGACCCGGGCGTATTAAGCGGTATATGGGCTGTATTCTGCATACTGCCCGCCCTTGCAAGAGGTCTTTACGGGCTTTCGTTCATTCTGTATCCGATCCACGGTAATCTCCGCAACCAGATGATCGCTGAGCTTGCCGATATCCGTGCGGAAAGGCTTGAAGAGCAGGAAGCTGCCCGTCAGGCAAAATTAGGCGAAGAGGATAATTCCACAGAGGAATAATTTACAACCGGGCTGCCGCAGTTTTCACTGCGGCGGTTTTTATTATGGCGGTTTATCAAAGCCGGCCGAAAGGGAGAGCGCTGCCTGTTCTGTTAAAACGCATTTGTGCAAAATCCGCTTGCCGTTTCAGCGCCGTTGTGCTATAGTATTTGCGGAGAAATGTTTATGAAGATAAGAGATATTGAATTTAAAGATATTGCGTTCCTTGCCCCCATGGCGGGCGTTACGGATATAGCGTTCCGCGAGCTTTGCGCTTCGTTCGGCGCCGCTTATACCGTAACGGAAATGGTCAGTTCCAAGGGCCTTGTGATGGGGGATAAAAAAAGCGCCGCTCTTTTAACGCTCGGCAAAGAAGAGGGTGTTGCGGGCGCGCAGATCTTTGGAGATGATCCCGGTATCATGGCACAGGCGGCGGTAAAGTGCCTTGCGTTTTCGCCGGATATTATTGATATAAATATGGGCTGCCCGGCGCCAAAAGTTGCAATGAACGGCGGCGGAGCAAGCCTTATGAAAGATCCGCGCCTTGCGGGCAAGATCGTAAAGGCGGTCAGAAATGCCGTGGATATTCCCGTAACGGTAAAGATACGCAAGGGGTGGGACGATGCAAATGTCAACGCCGTGGAGCTTGCGGAGATTCTTGAGGCAAACGGCGCAGACGCGATCGCCGTCCACGGCAGAACCAGGCAGCAGATGTATTCCGGCGCGGTCGATTATGAGATCATAGCCGCCGTAAAAAGGACGGTCAATATTCCCGTGATCGGCAACGGCGATATAACGGATATCTGTTCCGCCGCAAAAATGCTGGAGGAAACGGGGTGCGACGCCGTTATGATCGGCCGCGGGGCGTTCGGCAATCCGTGGCTGTTCAGGCAGATAAACGCCTATATAGGCAGCGGCGTTATCCTGCCGGATCCTACTTTGGAGGAAAAAATGACGGTCATGCTGCGCCATATCGATAAAATGGTGGAGTATAAGGGCGAATACACGGCAATGCGGGAGGCGCGCCGCCACGCCGCTTATTATACAAAGGGAATGCGCGGCGGGGCAAGATTCCGCAAAGAGATGAGCGCCCTTGAAACTTATGAGGATCTGAAAGAGATCACGTACAGGATTGTAAAGGAGAATCAACATGATTCTTAAAAATGTTTGTTTTTATAATGAGCTGTTTGAAAAAGAGGTTGCCGATATAGAGATAGAAAACGGCAAAATCAAGGCGATCGGGGTCATTGACGGCGCCGGTCGCGATATGAGCGGCATGCTGGCGCTGCCCGGTTTTGTGGATATCCATATCCACGGCGCGGCGGGCGGAGACTGTTCGGACGCAAGCACCGAAAGCCTTGAAAAGATCAGCGCCTATCTTGCAAAGCACGGCGTTACTTCGTTTTGCGCAACCAGCATGACTTTAGGGCATGATACCCTTATGGATATTGCAAAGACCGTGCGCGCATACGCGGGCAGGGAGGCGGGTGCTAAGATCGCCGGCATAAATCTGGAGGGCCCGTTTATTGCCATGGGCAAAAAAGGCGCGCAGAATCCGGCGTACATACGTCCGGGCACGGTGGCGGAGTTTAATGATATAGATTCCGCAAGCGGCAATATGGTCAGGCTCATCACCATTGCACCGGAGGCGTTCGGCAGTGATGATTTTATAAGCGCCGTCAGCAAAAAATGCGCGGTTTCCATCGGGCATTCGGCCGCAAACGCAAAAGAGGCGCAGCATGCGTTTGACCTTGGCGCAAGCCATGCAACGCACCTTTATAACGCAATGACCCCGATGACCCACCGCGAGGCGGGCATTGCAGGCACCGCGCTGGATAACGATAAGGTGTTTTGCGAGCTCATCTGCGACGGCGGTCACGTCTGCCCGGCAGTGCTCAGAAATACGTTTAAGATCCTCGGCGAAAACAGGGCGTGCGTCATCTCCGATTCCATGCGCGCGGCAGGGCTCGGCACGGGTGAATTTGAACTCGGCGGGCAAAAGGTCTATGTGCGTGAAGGCGGCAGATATGCCGTGCTGGAGGACGGTACGATCGCCGCGTCCATCAGCAATGTGTTTGATGAGTTTAAGAACCTGCTTTCCTACGGCATAGATCTTAAGACTGCGCTGAAGAGCTGCACGATCAACCCCGCAAGAGCGATCGGGGCGGATAAGAAGATCGGCTCCATAGCGCCCGGCAAGGCGGCGGATCTTGTGTTCACGGACGGTGAATTTAATATTAAGGAAGTTTATATAAATGGAATACTCGCTTAACGTTGCGCTGATCGAGCCGGAGATACCGCAGAACACCGGCAATATCGCGCGCACCTGCGCCGCAACCGGCGCAAGGCTTCATTTGGTTGGCCCCATGGGGTTTGAGATCACGGAAAAGCGTGTGCGCCGCGCCGGGCTGGATTATTGGGATAAGCTGGATATTACGTATTATGAAAGCACGGATGAATTTTTTGAAAAGAACAGGGGCGCGAAATTCTATTATTTCAGTACGAAAGCGCAAAACGTGCACAGCGATATGCAGTATGAAAACGGCTGCTTTCTTGTTTTCGGCAAGGAAACGAAAGGCCTGCCGGAACCGCTTTTAAAGGCAAACCGGGAAAGCTGCGTGCGCATGCCCATGCGCGGCATCATCAGAAGCCTTAACCTTTCAAACAGCGTGGCTGTTGGCGTTTATGAAGTCCTGCGCCAGTGGGGTTATCCCGCATTGTCGCTCAAAGGCGAGCTTCACAATTTAAAATGGAACGATTGACTGCATTTAGCGCCTGCGCAAGGCGTATATATAAATTAAAGATTCTGATGGAGAGATACGTATGAAAGTTCTGATGATAAACGGCAGCCCCCATGCAAAGGGGAATACTGCCGTAGCGCTGGAAGAGATGAGAAAGGTATTTGAAGCCGAAGGTGTGGAAACGGAGCTTCTGCATATCGGCAACAAGGATATCAGAAGCTGTATTGCCTGCGGCACATGCTTTAAAAAGGGAAGCTGCGTTTTTGAGGATGAAGTCAACGCGGCCGCCGAAAAATTTAAGACGTGCGACGGGCTTGTTGTGGGCAGCCCTGTATATTACGCCTCTGCAAACGCAACGCTTGTGGCGTTTTTAACGAGGCTCTTTTATTCCACTCCGTTCGATAAGACCATGAAAGTCGGCGCAGCGGTCGTTGCCGCAAGGCGCGGCGGCCTTTCCGCAGCGTTTGACGAGTTCAATAAATTCTTCACCATTTCCGGCATGCCCGTTGCCTCCGGCCAGTATTGGAACAGTATCCACGGCAGGGAGCAGGGCGAGGCCGCGCAGGACGCGGAGGGCTTGCAGTCCATGCGCACGCTGGCAAGAAATATGACTTTTCTTATGAAGAGCATAGCCCTTGGCAAAGAAAAATACGGCCTGCCGGAAAAGGAGCCGTTTAAAAGAACGAATTTCATCAGGTGATATGTAAATGAAAACAGGGAACTGCAAACGAGAGCGGTTCCCTGTTTTTATTGTCTCTTCAGCAAAGAGTAAACCCCCGGTTCTACCGGGGGAAATAAAAAGCTTTAGTAAAAATAAAACCGGCGAGCTTAATGCAAGCCGGGCGTGTTGGCGAAAAGGAAACCTCTAAGTTATAACAACCTCACGAAATCAGCCGTTCTTATTTTGTAATATCCGCAAAGGCAAGCGGAATAGCTTTTTTCAGGTCGTCAACCTTCATTTTGACCTGGCTTCCCACTCTGCCGGCGGAAAACATGATCTCGTCAAGCGCAAGCGCGCTTTCGTGCGCAGTGGTCTGAAACTGCTTTTTCATTCCTATGGGCGAACAGCCGCCGTGGATATATCCCGTCAGCGGCAGCAGCTCTTTTTGGGCGATCATCTCAATGTTCTTTTCGCCAACGGCTTTAGCCGCCTTTTTCAGATCCAGCTCCTCCTCAACGGGTATCATAAAAACATAGTGCTTTTTTGACTTTGCAACGGTAACAAGCGTTTTGAATACGGCGTTTGGATCTTCTCCCAAAGCCCTTGCTACGTCCGCTCCGCTCAGTTTGCCGTTTTTTTCATATTCCCGGTGCTCGTAGGGCAGCTTTAAGCTGTCCAGCACGCGCATAACGTTTGTTTTATCTTCCTTTTTTCCCATATTGACCGCATTACCTGTTTATGATTCTTTCAAAAACGCTTTGATCTCGTCTGTTTTCATCTTGCCCTGCGCAAGTCCAATCTGGTAGATGCGCTCCAGCTTGTCCGTGTTTTTTTCTATCGCGCTGCAGTTCAGATCTCTTGCAGGCGCGATCACCATGCAGCTGCCTTTCTTTTCCTGTTCAAAAATATATTCCAGCTGGCGGTTATACATCTCATGCCTGCTTAAGACCGCGTCTGCAAGCGCGGGGTATTTTTTCAGTATCCTGCGCACGGCTCTTTGCTGCTTGATCGGCTGTTTCACAAATCCGCGCACCTGCGTTAAAATAACAACGGCCTTTTTGCACCCGTCCTCAAAGGCTCTTTTAAGGGGTATGGAGTCGGTAACGCCGCCGTCAAAATAAGTTTCTCCGCCGATTTCAACGCCTCTTGTAGCTACAGGCAGGGCGCAGCTTGCCTTTAGGTAGGGGCAGCCGTATTCGCGCAGGTCTTTTGGATAAAAATATTCCGGCTTTCCGGTTTTTGCATTGGTTGCAACGGCGCAAAGCAGCGTGTTGCTTTTTTCGTAGGTATCGTAATCAAGCGGCATGATATCATAGGTCAGTTCGCCGAAATCCCATTCCAGATTCAGGTACTGCCCGTTTTTTATGATGCTCTGCACGCTCATATATCTTTTGTCGTTGCAGTAGTTGATTGTTATATCATGTTGGCGCCTGTAGTTCTTGCCTATGAATGATGCCGCGTTGCAGGATCCTACGGAAACGCCTATAACGTAGGGGAATTCAATACCGGCGTCAATAAAAGCGTCGAGCACGCCGCTGGTAAAAATGCCGCGGCTGCCGCCGCCCTCCAGCACAAGGCCGCAACTATAATCTCCGTTCATGTTTATCACCGTAAAATTTGTAGAATGTAAAAAGAGCAACACTTACTGTTGCTCCTCTTGTTTTGGTTGTTAAATTATTTGTCTGCTTTCTTGGCGGCCTTTTTCTTTTTCGGGGCAGCCTCTTTTGCAGCAGGCTCTTCTTCCTTTTTCTCTTCCTCAACCTCGATGATTTCAAGGTCGTTGCTGCACTCAAAGAAATCGTCGTCGTTAAAATATTCCGGCTCTTTCTTATCTGTAAGCTTTTTAACAAGGAAGTAAACTGCGGCAACCGCGCCTGCTATTGCAACAACAGCGCCTATAACCTTTAAGATCTTGCTTATGTTCATTGGAAAAACCTCCTAAATAATAACTACATATAATTATATAGGTATTGCGCAATAAAGTCAAGCAGTAAAAAGTGAATAAAAAAATAACTCCCGCATTTTTGCAGGAGCTTTTTATACAAAATTTACGCTTTGTTGAGCTTTGTTACAAGGCTGCTCTTTTTTCTTGCGGCGTTTTTCTTGTGAAGCAGATTTTTAGCGGCTGCCTTGTCAATCTTTTTAACAGCTGCTTTAACAACTTCCTCTTTATCCGCTGCATTTGTTTCAATAGCAACATTTGCCTTTTTGATAGCGGTCTTAAGCGCTGTGTTTGCGGCCTTGTTATTCGCTGCCTTTTTAGCTGCTACCTTAACTCTTTTTTTTGCTGATTTGATCTGCGGCATTCCTTTTCACTCCTTTGTGCGGATTTAAAATATATATCAAAACTTATTAAATGCTAATGTATAGTAGCATAACTCGGGAAAAAATGCAAGTATTTTTTTCTTTTTGGGCATACTTTTATTAAATTCTTGCGATTTTGGAGGCGGTTTTGTGCAAAACAGAACGGATATCGCCCTTGAAAGCTTTGAAGAAAGCGGCAAAACGTCACTGCCCGGCGTTCAGGTAAAACACGGCGGCGGTATAACGTATGTGCGGGTTTTGGATGAAAAAGGCTCGCGCCTGCTCGGCAAACCCGTTGGGGAATATATAACCGTAGAGGTGCCGTCTTTTGTAAATGATACGGATATCTTTGACGGCAGACTGAAAAAGATCGCTTCCATACTAAAAAATCTTCTTCCGCCGGAATGTGACAATGTTCTTGCCGTCGGTCTTGGTAATATGGATATAACGGCGGACGCGCTCGGTCCCAAGACCGGCAATTATATTTTTGCAACGCGCCACCTGACTTCGCAGCTCAAAAGGGATATGGGTTTTGAGGATCTGAAGACCGTGTCATGCGTTTGTACCGGCGTGCTTGGGGAGACCGGTATAGAAAGCGCGGAGATCATCAAAGGCGTTGCCTCCGTTGTAAAACCTTCGTGCGTTATAGCGGTGGACGCGCTTGCCGCTACAAGCGCAAAACGGCTCGGAACAACGGTGCAGCTCTCCACCGCCGGCGTAATACCCGGCTCGGGCGTCGGAAATCACCGCTTTGAGATCTCCCGCAAAACGCTTGGCGTGCCGGTCATATCCATAGGTATACCAACCGTCATTTCCGCCTCGGTCATCTCCGGCAGGCAGGGCGATTCCATGTTCGTCACCCCGCGGGAGATAGACAGGCTTACCGAACAGGGCGCCAAGCTCATCGGTATGAGCATCAACGTCTGCCTGCAAAGCGCTATAGATGAACGGGATCTTTATGCCCTTGTAGGCTGAGTCATATGCCGTTTTGAGAAACATATATTTATTAATATATATAATGAATAAATATCATTTTCTCCGGAGGGCGGTTTCATGAAAAGGGAAATTACCGTTTTTGTATCCAATGCGCTGATCGTGTTTTTTGCCGTCGGTATCATTCTGAATACGGTTCCGTTATATAAGGGTACGGCTTCGGCGGCGGCGGGGAATATCCTTTGCGCGTCCATGCCTTATACAAATATGAAAACGCAAGTGCAGCAGGCTTTTTCAATTTTTTCTGATAATGCCGAAAATACGGAGCATACTAATAACACCTCGCAGGAAGATACGGCTGAGGTCATGAATATCGCAGGTTCCGAGGACGGCTCGGACAGCGATGATCTTACTGAGACCCCAAGCGATATTTTAAAGCTTATGGAGGAAGAGGAAAAAGTAATAGGCTCGCAAACAAAAAAGGGCAGCACAAGTGAGGAAAGTTACACGGGTGGCGGAACAATCGTAACTTATAATAATGTTCAGATACAGAATAAGATACCGAGTGATTTTTATTCGCTGAATATAGAGGAACTCTTAAACCGAAAAGCGGATTTAAAGATTTCAGATCCTTCAAAGCCCACGGTGCTTATTTACCACAGCCATTCCACAGAAAGCTATAATCTTCTTGACGTAGGTTATTATACAGAGTCCTCCGGCTCGAAAACAAAGAATATCGCCAGAAATATGGTGCGGGTCGGGGACGATATCTGTAAAATACTTGAAGCGCGCGGCATAGGCGTTATCCATGACAGGGAGATACACGATTCCTCTTATAACGAAGCGTATTCTTCCTCGCGAAAATCCGTTGCGCAGTATCTGGAAGAGTATCCAACAATAGAAATAACCATAGATGTCCATAGGGACAGCATTACATATAAAGACGGAACCAAGGTAAAACCCACAGAGGTCGTAAACGGCAAAAAGGCAGCCAAAATGATGATTATTTCGGGCTGCGAGTACGGCAGCGTAGAGAATTTCCCGGACTGGGAATCCAATCTGCGTTTCTCCTGCGCGGTAACGGATAAGCTCAATTCCATGTATCCTCAGCTCATGCGCCCGATCCTGTTCTCCGAAAGGAAATACAATATGGATCTCACCAAAAATTCTTTTCTGCTTGAAATAGGTACGGATGCAAATACGCTTGAGGAGGCATGTTACTCCGGCAGATTGTTTGCCGATGCGCTTGCAGATCTTATCCTTGAGGAATATTCATAAATCATTGCCGGCAAAAGAAGCCTGAGCCAAAGGAAGTGAAAATATGAAAAAACATCCCGTGTTTTTTACGTTCCTGCTCGCCGCGGTCATTCTCACGGCGGGCATTTTTACGGCATATTATAATACCAAGAGCCTCACGGTCGATGAAAATATCGTGCTGTTTTCGCGGGATTCGGAGGGAATAACCGTTCTGGACTACAAAATTTATTATTCGGATTTGGATACGGCGTGGCAGGGTGCAAAGCGCTGTTTGCCGCGCAGGATCTGCTCTACCGCACCATATGTTGTGCTGCCGAATGAAGCAGTTACTTATATAATGTATATAATATAGAAATAAAAGATTTTAGGGAAGATTTGAAACACGCGGCGGAGTGTAAAAAAGCCAAAAAATTCCTTTAAAAAACTAAAAAAAAGTGTTGACATTCCCCTTGCCGTTGTGGTAATATTATCAAGCACTCTGAAACGCGGGGCACGAAGCAACGCAGGAAAGAGCGTGAAAGGACCTTGAAAATTGAACAACGACGAAAGAAAAGGAACCCGAGATTCAAGAGAGTAAAAGTACTCAAGTAATGAAAAGGAACGCAAGAGTTCGCGAGCGAGAAGCTTGAAACGAGGTTGATACAGTACGGAAAGGTACTGATATTGATAGTATAGTTTTAAGAGTTTGATCCTGGCTCAGGACGAACGCTGGCGGCGTGCTTAACACATGCAAGTCGAACGAAGCTTGATGATAGATTTCTTCGGAATGAAATTTGATATGACTGAGTGGCGGACGGGTGAGTAACGCGTGAGCAACCTGCCCTTCAGAGGGGGATAGCGTCTGGAAACGGACGGTAATACCGCATAACGTACATTGACCGCATGATCGATGTACCAAAACTGAGGTGCTGAAGGATGGGCTCGCGTTGGATTAGATAGTTGGTGGGGTAACGGCCTACCAAGTCGACGATCCATAGCCGGACTGAGAGGTTGATCGGCCACATTGGGACTGAGACACGGCCCAGACTCCTACGGGAGGCAGCAGTGGGGAATATTGCACAATGGGGGAAACCCTGATGCAGCAACGCCGCGTGAAGGAAGACGGTTTTCGGATTGTAAACTTCTGTTCTTAGTGAAGAAGAATGACGGTAGCTAAGGAGCAAGCCACGGCTAACTACGTGCCAGCAGCCGCGGTAATACGTAGGTGGCAAGCGTTGTCCGGAATTACTGGGTGTAAAGGGAGCGCAGGCGGGGAGCCAAGTCAGCTGTGAAAACTACGGGCTTAACTTGTAGACTGCAGTTGAAACTGGTTTTCTTGAGTGAAGTAGAGGTTGGCGGAATTCCGAGTGTAGCGGTGAAATGCGTAGATATTCGGAGGAACACCGGTGGCGAAGGCGGCCAACTGGGCTTTAACTGACGCTGAGGCTCGAAAGTGTGGGGAGCAAACAGGATTAGATACCCTGGTAGTCCACACTGTAAACGATGATTGCTAGGTGTGGGGGGTCTGACCCCTTCCGTGCCGCAGCTAACGCAATAAGCAATCCACCTGGGGAGTACGACCGCAAGGTTGAAACTCAAAGGAATTGACGGGGACCCGCACAAGCAGTGGATTATGTGGTTTAATTCGAAGCAACGCGAAGAACCTTACCAGCACTTGACATCCAACTAACGAAGTAGAGATACATTAGGTGCCCTTCGGGGAAAGTTGAGACAGGTGGTGCATGGTTGTCGTCAGCTCGTGTCGTGAGATGTTGGGTTAAGT
>URED01000007.1 GCA_900546785.1 uncultured Oscillospiraceae bacterium
CTACCTTGTTGGCTACGCCGTATGTTACGGCTTCGTCATTCAGCGTTACTGTGCCAAGCTCGCTGCCCTCTACTGTGATCTTTACGCCAAGGGCGGGGATAGGATCACCGCCGGTAGTATATCCGCAAACCGAACACTGCTCAACCGCTGTGCTGCCGTTTTCCGTGCGTGACGGATCAACCGGAGGCGTAATGACTGTCATGGAGCAGTCATTTGTTTCAACAGAGGGTTCCTCATTATATTCTAGCACATCTGCGCTCCAACTTGGCCAGCTGTAGGAAGTGGTTGTATGTGTGCCGTCATTATTGCTTTCGGTCTTTGCAGTCGTGTTCTCCGGTGCAGTCGGTTCCGTGCCTGCTGCTGCAGTTACCTGCGTGGAACTGCCATTAGCAAAAGTATACGTGTAAGTTACCTTTTGCACTTCAAGATTGCCGTAAGCAGTTACAAGGTCTTCCGATGACGCGGAGGTCATACGAACCGTACCGTTTACAACATTGCCAAGGGTTGCCGTTGCATCGTCATAAGCCGAAACAAAAGCACTCCATGTATCCGCTGTATAATTGCCCTGACCTGCAGTATATGTTGCAGTATAATCCGCATAATTGGAGGCAAGCGTCATGTAGCTTGCTACATCCATTGTGCCGAGAGACGCTTTTGCAGTATCAACGGCTTCTACTGCGCTCTGGATCGCAGCCGCGCAGTTAGAAACGGCGCCGGCAGTATCGGAAGCATAATCGTAATTGTTGGGATCAACCGCCATACAAGCCTCTACAGCGCTGATCAGTGCGCTGGCGCCGGCATAGCTGTAGCTTGTAATATCAGCAAGACCTGCGCCGCTTATGGCGTCGAGAATCGCCTTATAATTTACAACATAAATAGGAGCATTTGTGTTGCTGATAAAACCGGTATCGTCAGCACCGTCTCCGGTAACTCTATACCAGTCAAGAGTAAATGCCTGTGAATATGTGTTTGCAGACAATGTACCGGTAAACTGCATTCCGTTTGCAAGCGCAGCAACATAATTAGTCCACCAGCTTCTACTCATCTCAAGGCGGTTATCCGTACTTGCAGTTCCTGCCCAGCCCATAGGATAACCGTTAGTACCGTTTTCCATAGTCCATGTCCAGTTAGCTGTTCTGTCAGCATTACCATTGGAGCCATGCCAGTTTTCAGTTAGCCTAAAATAGTTGTTATTTGAATTATCAACAACTGAAGCCGCAGGATAAAGCTGGTATACATATCTTGTATTATCTGTAGTCTTCGAGGCTCTTGCCATAACAGGCATAGTTGGAACATTTACACCATCATAAAGCAAAACGGTGGTTGGATAAAAAAGGTCAATAATTACACCTGCCGTCTCACCTTTTGCGGTATAAGTGGTACAGCCGGGCCAGTAAAGAATGTTGACTGCATAATCAACGCTGTCATGCACAAACCCGTCATAAGATGTGCCGGTTGAATCATCGACAAAAGACGGTGTTGCATTACCGGTAGCGGCTGTCCAAGTGCCCATATTATTGATTGCTGTTTCGAGTGCGGTATAATATGTATCCACATCTTCTGCATTGGCAATACCTGCCTCTACGCCAACGAGATACGCCTGCGCATTATACCACGCATCGTAAGCCGCCTGCATATTTGTATAAGCGCTGCCGTCCATCCTTTGCTCATAGGTATCACAAAGCGCTTCAAGCTGCTCTGTTGAATACGTTGCAGCGGAAGCGGTGATGCCGCCTACGGCAAGAGATGAAAGAACGATCAGCGCCGACATCAGCACGTCGACTGTCTTTTTGATCTTCATAAGGATCATCCTTTCTTTAATATTGTTATAAAGCCGAGCCTTATATGACACTATTATATCAATGTAAATAATAAAAATCAATCGAAATAAGGAAGAATTTTTATGTATATTATACACATTTAAATTAATAATTCCGAATCGTAATTTACAGAATTTACTTTGGCAATATTTTAACAATATCGTTTTACATATTGCCAAGCTTGTTTAACAGAATAAAACAGCCCCCTTACAGAAAAACTGCAAGGGAGCCGATATAATAACGGAACAATATTAATACATACCGCCCTGCGAAGCAGCAGCCATAGCGGCAGCGTTAGCGGCGTCTGCCTTAGGATCCTTGATATCCGTAACAAGGGATTCCGTTGTAAGAACCATAGCCGCAACAGAGGAAGCATTCTGGATAGCGGAGCGTGTAACCTTTGTGGGGTCAACAATGCCGCTTTCTATCATATCGCAATACGCATTCGTTGCAAAGTTATAGCCGTAGCCTGTTTTATCTGCATTCTTGATCTTATCAAGGATTACAGAGCCCTCCATACCTGCGTTGGCTGCGATTTGGCGAACAGGCTCCTCAAGCGCTTTAAGAACGATAGACACACCGGTCTTGTAATCAGCGTCATCTGTATCAAGAAGCTTTTCAACGGCAGGGATAGCATTGATAAGCGCAACGCCGCCGCCTGCAACGATACCCTCTTCTACCGCAGCCTTTGTAGCGGCAAGAGCGTCTTCAATACGCAGCTTCTTTTCCTTCATTTCCGTTTCGGTAGCAGCGCCGACCTTGATTACGGCTACGCCGCCTGCCATTTTTGCAAGACGTTCCTGAAGCTTTTCACGGTCAAAATCAGAAGTGGAAGCTTCGATAGCCTGCCTGATCTGATGAACGCGCGCCTTGATATCGTCGCTGTTTCCGGCGCCGTCAACGATGATCGTATTTTCCTTAGTAACCTTGACCTGGCGGGCTTTGCCCAGCATCTCCATGGTAGCGTCCTTAAGCTCGATACCGAGATCAGAAGTAATGACCTGACCGCCGGTAAGAATAGCGATATCCTGGAGCATATCTTTTCTTCTGTCGCCAAAACCGGGAGCCTTTACACATACGCAGGTAAATGTGCCGCGCAGCTTGTTGAGAAGGATCGTCTGAAGCGCTTCGCCCTCAACGTCCTCGGCAATGATAACGAGCTTCTGACCGCTCTTGAGGACAGCCTCAAGAAGAGGAAGAATATCCTGAACGGTAGAGATCTTTTTATCTGTAATCAAAATAAGTGCGTCATCGATAACGGCTTCCATCTTATCCGTATCCGTTACCATATACGGGCTGATATAACCGCGGTCAAACTGCATACCTTCAACAACTTCGCAAACGGTATCTGCGGTCTTGGATTCCTCAACGGTGATAACGCCGTCCGCAGTAACTTTCTCCATAGCGTCCGCAACCAGCGTACCGATCTCCGGATCGGCAGCCGAAACAGTGGCTACTCTTGCGATATCGTCAGAGCCTTTTACCTGACGTGAATTGCCTTTAACTGCGTCAACCGCTGCGTCGACGGCAGCCTTGATGCCGTTTTTGACCACCATGGGATTTGCGCCCGCAGCCACGTTCTTCATACCTTCGCGAACAAGAGCCTGCGCAAGCAGTGTAGCTGTAGTTGTTCCGTCGCCCGCGTCGTCATTGGTTTTTGAAGAAACTTCCTTAACGAGCTGCGCGCCCATATTCTCAAACGGGTCATCAAGCTCGATCTCTTTGGCGATGGTAACGCCGTCATTCGTGATGAGTGGAGAACCGTACTTTTTATCCAGCACAACATTTCTGCCTTTGGGGCCGAGTGTGATCTTTACGGTATTTGCAAGCTTATCAATACCGCTCTGAAGCGCTTTGCGCGCCTCCTCGCCGAAAATAATATCTTTTGCCATAATAATTCCTCCCTGAAGCCGATTACTCAACTACCGCAAGAATGTCTTTAACAGACGCGATAGTGTATTCTTTGCCGTCTACCTTAACGTTGGTGCCGCTGTATTTGGTGATAATAACTTTATCGCCGACAGCAACCGTCATAGGATATTTTTCTGTGCCGGGGCCAACCGCGGCAACGCTCATGAATTCAGGCTTTTCCTGTGCGGAAGCCGCAATAAAAAGGCCTGATGCAGTTGTTTCTTCCGCTTCCATAGGAGCAAGCAGAACCTTATCTGCAAGTGGTTTAATCGTCATAAAAATTTCACCTCTGAAAATATTTTTACCAAGTTAGCACTCTTTAGCTCCGAGTGCTAAATACTATTGTAGCAATTTTTTCCGATTTGTCAATAGTGTTTACAAATATTTCAAAAAATAATTATAAATCAATTCATTTTTGATTCGGCTTAAAGAAAAGAAAGCATGAAAAAGGCCGAACGCTGTTGAACGCCCGGCCGGATTATGCGTATCAGATTTTTTCGATCAAACAGACGGCATGTGCGCTTATTCCCTGCATATTTCCCGTAAAGCCAAGCTTTTCTTCCGTTGTTGCCTTAACGGAAACGCAGTCCATACTGATATTGCAGGCTGCGGCGATGTTCTTGCGCATGGCATCAATATAAGGCGCCATTTTAGGCGCTTGCGCCACAACAGTGGAATCTATATTAGAAACGGCATACCCGTTCTCCTTTAATATCGCCGTTGTCTTTCTCAGCAGTTCCAGACTGTCTGCACCCTCAAATTCCGGTGAGGTATCCGGAAAATGCTTTCCGATATCACCGAGCGACGCCGCGCCGAACAGCGAATCCGCCACGGCGTGCAAAAGCACATCGGCATCGGAATGGCCGAGCAGCCCAAGCTCGCTCGGGATATCCACACCGCCTATTATGCACTTTCTGCCCTTTTCAAAGCGGTGCACATCATATCCGTGCCCGATTCTTATATTACTCATAAATTTCCCTCCGAACGCGCATTTAAAAAGCTCTCGGCAAGCGGAATATCGCTTTTTGTGGTTATCTTTATATTATCATATTCACCTATAACGACGCTGACTTTTGAACCGATATTTTCAACGAGTTGGCAATCGTCCGTATAATCTCTGCCCTGGCTGACAGCGGCATCAAGAGCATTTTTATAAAGCTTAAAATCAAAAATCTGCGGCGTCTGGATAGATACAAGGTATTTCCTGTTGGGCGTGCCGGCAATATTCAGATCATCGTCAACAAGTTTTACCGTATCTTTAACATAAACGCCCACTGCCGCCGCCTGATTCGTCTGCGCCTTGTCAAGCGTCCTTATAACGGTATCGGCAAGCACAAGCGGGCGCGCGCCGTCATGAATAATGATGTAATCGCATTCTTCGATGGTGTCAACGGCGTTTTTTACGCTTTGCTGGCGGGTTGCGCCGCCGAAAACGAAGGAGATGTTTTCGCCGGGCAAAAGCCTTGAAAATTCTTCAAAATCACATTCGCGGCAGACCACGATGATCTCATCGATCTCCGCCATGTTTTCAAAGGTCTCAACCGTTCTTTCAATAACCGTTTTACCGCCTATCTCAAGCAGGAGCTTACTTTTATCCGTTCCCATTCGCGTGCCGTTTCCGGCAGCTACGATAACTGCTATATTATACAATTTCTTTTATCCTTTCAAGCTCGGTTTGATTCGGTGTAACATATTCCGTTTTATAATTCTCATAAATGACCAAGCCGGGCTTTGCGCCGTTTGGCTTTTTCACGTTTTTGACCGCAGTATAATCCACCGCTACGTTGGATGACGAACGCGCCTTGCTGTTATGCGCCGCAAGCAGTGCCGCCTCTCTTATGACCGTATCGCTGAATCCCCTGCCGTCATTTTTTACAATAACATGCGAACCGGCAATATCCTTAACATGGAACCACATATCGCTGTCCGCTGCCGTCTTGAGTGTCAGTCTGTCGTTCATCATATTATTTCTGCCGACAAAGATCTGATACCCTTCGGAACTTTCAAAATGCAGAGGAGAAAGGGAATTTTGGCCTTTTTTACAGCGTTTATTCTGCTGCTTCAAATACCCGGCGTCGGCGAGCTCCGTTTTTATTGCGGTGATCTCAGCATCCGTAGACGCGCGGGAAAGCGCGTCTGAAACGGAATCCAGATATTCAGCCTCCGCCAGCGCATCGTTTATAAATCCCGTCAGGACCGATTGCGCCGTTTGCTTTTTGCGGTATTCCTTATAGTACTTCTGCGCGTTTTGAACAGGAGTCAGAGCCGGATCGGCAGGGATCTTTATAACCGTATTGTTATCATAAAAATTCTGCACTTCATAAACGGACGATCCTTTTGCAAGCGCATACTGATGGGCGGTTATGAGATCGCCGTACGTTTTATACTTATCTTTATCTTTACACTCTTTAAGCTCATTTTGGCGGTTGATCGCCTTTCTGAGCGCCCTTTCCTGCAGATTCGAAATAGTCTTAAAAAGTTCGCCGGAACGCTGGCGGATCCTGTCTGCCGTAACACGTTCCCGGTAAAAATAATCCAGCGTTTCACAAAACGAATCAAAAGGCTTTATCTGCGCAAGATCGCCGTACTGCGTGATCGGCATAAAGCAGAAATCAAGCGGTTTTTCCGTAATGACCACCACGGGTGACGGGTTTAAAGCATATTCCTGTATCTTTTCAAGCGGAACGCCGTTTTCATACTCCCTGCACACGATCGGCGAAACGCCCATAACCGTATCTTGAAACGCCCGTGCCGGCGCCTTTCCGGAGTTAAAAAGGGCCGTTCTGACCGTTTCGATATCCTCAGTGAGCAGATTATGTTTATCCTGTGCGGGAGGCGCTTTATACGATTCACCCGGCAAGACCGTCCTGATATGGGATCTGCCCTCATCAACACGGCGCAGAGCGTCAACAATTATTCCGTTTTGGTCTACAAGAATAATATTGCTGTATCTGCCCATGATCTCTGCAACAAGAGAAAAGTAAACAAGATCGCCCAGCTCGTTGACAGCCTGAAGCCTGAGCTTTACAATACGTTCAAGGCCGTCCTGCTCCACGGCAAGTATTTTTGCACCCGTAAGATGCTTTCGAAGCAGCATACACAGCATGGGCGGCTTCGGCGGATTTTCGGGAGAAAAAGAAGTAAAATAAATTCCGGCGCTGTCCGCTCGGCAAGAAAGAACAAGCTTTTTGGCGCCTTCACGCGAGCGAAGGGAAAGCAAAAGCTCCTCTTTAGACGGCTGATGGATCTTTTCTATGCGCGCGCCGACGGCAAATTGGGCCACCTCGTTTTTTAAATGGTAGAGAAAAATTCCGTCCAGCGCCATCAGAACACCGCCGATACAGGATTTTCCTGATCTGCCGAAACAAATTCAACTTCGGGAAATTCCTTTGCTATCCTATCTTTCAGCATCATAAACGCCGAATATTCCGTTTCATAATGACCTGCGCTGATTAGGCAAAAGTTTTCCTCAGCCGCCTCCAGCATAACGTGATACTTTGCATCACCGGTCAAGAAACAATCCGCAAGCTGCATAGCCTGCCCCAGATACTCCTCACAGGCTCCGCCGCCGACGGCTACTTTTTTGATAACACGGTGAGAATCCGTAAATCTAAGGCCGCTGACATGAAGCTTTGCCGAAACAATGCGCGCAAAATCAGCAGCGCGCATCTCGTTTTCAAGTTCACCGACAACAATGAAAGTATCCTCTATCGGCCGAACATTTTTTATGCCGAGCAATCTGCAAAGATTTATATTTATGCCGTTTTCAGCCCGGTCAAAATTCGTGTGGGCGGAAATAACAGAGATCCCGTGATTGACACAATTATAAAGCGCACTGCCGCTGTAAAGCCTTTTAACGGCATTGAAGATGAGCGGATGGTGCGACAGTATAAGCTCTGCACCGCAGCTGACTGCCTTTTCCGCCACGGCTTTGGTTGCATCAAGGCTCATAACGGCCTTGGTGACCTGTGCTTCCGGGCTGCCGGTTATTATGCCGGCATTGTCCCATTCCACCTGCGTGTCAAAAGGTGCAACGGAATTTATGTAATTATAAATATCTTTAACACAAGTCATAATTTTGCCTCTATCTGATCTATAATATCCGAATAATCGAAACCGCTTTTTTGCTTGTTTTTAAGATACCTTAAAAGGCTCTCAAAATAGCTTTTATCCGAAAAATCTTTAATATTTCCAAGGAAATAATAGCTTACCGGGTATTCTTTCTTTTCACCTGTATAATAAGCGTCAAAAATGCTGTAGGCATGTTCCCCGTCCCGCACAATAAAATCCGTGCCGATCTCAAAACCGTTTTTGCACAGATATTCGCGCAATTTTTCCGGGTGCGTCATAGGATTAAAGATATAATGCACGCCGGGCGTTTTGGATTGCTCTGCATTTTCAAGGATAGACGCCATAAGTTCGCCGCCCATTCCGCATATGCAAACATCCTGAAATTCATGGAATTCAATATTTTCAAGCCCGTCAGACAAAACGCACTCGATCTTATCCTGAAGCGAATATTTTTCAACGAGTGAACGGCATGCCGAGAGCGGACCAGCATTTATATCGGACGCCACAGCAAAGCGGATGTGACCGCCAAGCACAAGATAAACAGGCAAAAAGCCGTGGTCGCAGCCTATATCAGCAAAGCGGGAGCCTTTACGGACAAGGGCGGCAACGGCTTTTAATCTTTCGGAAAGAACGATCATTTGCTTAAAAGTTCATTTACCTTTTTAACGAGTTCATCGGGATCATTGCCGTGAACGGCACATGCCTGTTCAATGGTCTCTCCCCTTGAAGCGGGGCAGCCAAGGCAGTGCATACCGATTGCAAGGAAGAGCGGAGCTGCGTCCGGGCAGATATCAAGAACATCGCCGATTATTGTATCTTTTGTTACTTCTTTCATAGTTAAGACCTCTTTCATGAATTAAATTTCGCGCCGGGCGCATGCAACAAGACTGCTGCGCGCACACAGCGGTATTTACGCTGTTATTATATTATAAAACAAAAGTGATTGCAAGTGAGGAAAGATTATGTTAATATATTTTTCAAACGGAGTGATATTATGAATGATAACGAAAAGGAAAATTTAGACTTTGACGCGCTGCCGTACGGTTCTTCCGACGGCTTACATTCCAGAATGGATATCATGCTTTTGATATGTTATGTTGTTGTTTACACCAAAGAACGTTTGACGGATGAAGTTCTTATAAAAACGATGGTAGAGGGAGAATTTGCCAATTATTTTGAAACAACGAGCGCGTTGCAGAAGATAAAAGATAAAGAGCTTATAGAGGTTAATGAAAACGGCTGTCTGAAGCCTGCCAACAACTGCGAATATTTTGTTGAGCTTGTTGAGAACGAACTGCCTTATTCCATGAGGATCAGAGCGGTTGAGCTGGCGGCGAAGCTTGCCGTAAAAGCGCTTTTCCGGCAGGAAAACAATGTTGAGGTCACAAGATCGGGCGATGATTATATCGTTACCATGCATATGACGGACTGCGGTAAGGACTTTATGGTACTCTCCTTAACCGTGCCGTCCGCGGCGCAGGCAGAAATGTTTAAAGAAAAATTTTACGCAGATCCCGTTAAGGTCTACAGCAATTTAATAGATTCGCTTTTCAGCAATGAGGAATAGAAACAAGGGGTCGTGAATATTACAGCCCCTTGTTTCACATAAAAATCTTTATTTTACTGCCGTAAAAAACAGCCGTCTGAATCTTAAAATGATACTTCCGTTTTCCGTAAAAGGATAAGCGCTGCGCACCTTTTCAAGTATCTGCGCCTCAAAAGCGGCTTTCTCTTCATCACGAAGCACCTCAAGATAAGGGCGCAGACGTGTAGCGCGCACCCAGTCAACAAGCTGCTCATGGCTTTTCATGGTATGATAATAAACGGTTTCCCAGATATGAAAGCCCGAACTGCATTTTGACAGAATATCATAATATTTATCCGGAGCTAAAACATCATTTTTTTCAAAGCAAACGGAGCTGAAGTCGAATTCCGATGATCCTACGACCTCTCTGATTATCCTATAAAGCGGCTCCTCGCCGTTCATAGGCATCTGAACCGCCAGAACACCGCCGTCGTTAAGCCTGCTCATCAAAAATTCGATAAGGCTGTCATGATCGTCCAGCCACTGCAGGCATGCATTTGAAAATATAACGTCATAACTTCCGGAAATATCGCGCACGCCGCAGAGTTCAAAACGGATCTCTGGGTGCGCCGATCTTGCTTTATCTATCATATTCTGCGAATTGTCTATACCGAGGATATCGGATTCCGGAAAGACCGTTTGAAGCACGTTTGTGCTGTTTCCCGGCCCGCAACCAAGATCGATTATGCTTTTCGGTGCAAAGCTCCTGATCCTGTTTGCAAGATCAATACACGGCTGCGTTCTTTCATTTTCAAACTGTAAATATTTATCCGCGTTCCAGCCCATCAAAATTCTCCTTTTAAGCTTAAGTCACCTCATATAAGCCTCAAAAAAGACCCGCTGAAAGCACAGCGGGTCAAAACTTTATTATTCCTCTGCGGGAGCTTCTTCGGCAGCCTCTTCCTCACTTGGAGCAGCTTCCGTTTCAGCAGCCTCAGGTGCAGCTTCTTCTGCTGCAGGTTCTTCAGCAACGGCTTCTTCAACCGCAGCAGGCTCCTCTGCCGGTGCCTCCTCTTCGGCTTCATCAGCTTCATCCTCTTTGAGCGCAGGAATATATTCCTCCGGCTTTTCGATAAGCTGTTTCATGGAAAGGCTTACTCTCTTCTTATCAAAGTCAATCGCCGTAATAAGAACGTCTACCTCATCGCCTACCTTAAGAACATCAGCGGGGGTTTTGATTCTGCTCCAGCTGATCTCGCTGATATGGATAAGGCCCTCAATACCCGGAATGATGGTTGCGAAAGCACCAAATGCGGTTACGCCTGCGATCTTTGCATTTTTAACAACAGTACCTACGGGGTAATCTCTCTTAAGAATCTCCCATGGATTGTCCTCGATCTTCTTGAAGCCGAGCGAGATCTTTTTGTTTTCCTGATCAAGCGCTTTTATGTAGACTTCTACCTGATCGCCAACGTTAACGATCTCTGAAGGATGCTTGATCCTTGTCCAGGAAAGCTCGCTGATATGGATCATGCCGTCTACACCGCCGATATCGACGAACGCACCGTAATTGGTGAGCGACTTAACGGTACCCGTGAGCTTCATGCCCTCTTCAAGCTTTGCCCAAGCCTCTTCACGCGCTTTCTTTCTTTCTTCGGTAAGCACCGAACGGATAGAACCTACGGCGCGTCTTCTTTGCTCATTGAGATCAATGATCCTGAATCTTACGGTAGTGCCCTTAAGAATGGAAAGCTCTTCATTCTTGGGAACGCCGGAAAGAGATGCAGGGATAAAGACGCGGGTTCCTTTTACGGTTGCAAGCACGCCGCCGCGAACAACGGCTGTTATAACACCTTCAAGGATCTCGTCATTTTCCTTGGCTTTAACGATATCATCCCAGCCCTTGAAGCTGTCTGTAAGCTTCTTGGAGAGCTTTAGAACGCCGTCCTGATCATTTGTTTTAAGGATAATAAGATCAAGAACGTCGCCTTTTGATACAACGTCTTCACACTTATCAAAAGGCTCTGCGGAAAGATCCTCACGGGCGATGACGCCTGTTTGCTTTCTTCCCGGAACATCCACGAATACTTCCGTGGGCGTAATGTTTTCAACAACACCTTTAACGATCTTGCCGGTGTCATTTTCGCTGAAAGATTGTTCGAGCATCTCTGCGAAGGTTTCACCATCAGCAGATGCTTCGACAGCAGCCTTTTCGGCTTTATCAGCGGCTTCTGCTGTCTCCGCAACAGTTTGTGTTGCTTCAACTTCCTTTTCTTTAATTTCTTCGGACATGGTTTTTAGTACCTCCTTGATAATTACCGACGGCGTAGACGCCCCGGCAGTGACTCCAACTACATTGAAACGCGAAAAATCCATATCGGCAAGCTCCGCAGCAGTCTCTATCAAGAAAGTGGGTGCAAATTCCGAACAAACATCTTTCAACTTGCAAGTATTGGATGAATGGCGACCTCCGATAACGAGCATGGCGTCACACTCCTTTGCAAGAGCGAGCGCCTCAGCCTGCCTTTCGGACGTTGCACTGCATATTGTATCAAAAATTTTGCAATTTGTACATACCTTTTTTATAATTTTCTCGCATTTTTTCCATTCTTCCGTGCTGAAAGTGGTCTGTGATACGCAAATCACGGATTTTTCGGCGGAAATTGCATGATTTTCGATAATTTCCGAAAGCTCTTTGCTGTTTTTAAACACATAAGACTTACCGACGCAAAAAGAACGTATACCCTTGACTTCCGGGTGCTGTGCATCCCCTGCAATAAGTGTTACGGTACCGGACTGCGCCTCGCTGACGATTCTGTGGATCTTCAGCACAAACGGGCACGTGGCGTCAATGAACTCCACACCGCGCTTCTTTATATCTTCAAGAACGTCTTTTTCAATTCCGTGCGTTCGCAAAACGATCTTGTAGCCGTCTTTACAATCGTCCGGAACGGCGATATCCGCAACGCCTTTGGATTTAAGGTCTTCAACAAGCTGCTGATTATGTATGATCGGCCCGAGCGTGCAGACCTTTTCGCCGTCATCAACAAGCTGATAGACAAGATTTACCGCACGGTTAACGCCGAAGCAGAAACCTGCCGTTTTTGCAACTTTAATTTCCTGCACTGTGCTCCGCCTCCCACAGCTCGATGATTTTATCCATAACGGTATTTGCAGCAAATCTGATATCATGGGGGCCTATCTCTGCTTTATCAAGCCCCATATCGGAAAGCGATAATAATTTGCCGTATGAGATTACGACCTTTTTGCCGGCTTTGATAGGACCGTCGCAATAAATGGCAACGGGCAAAACGGAAGCGTTTGTTGCCTTTGCGATAACGGCAACGCCGGATTTTGCCTTTTGCGGAACGCCGTTCTTGTCTTTTATCCTTTTACCCTCCGGGCAGATCGCCATAACATGGCCCTCTTCAATGATCTTTTCTCCGTATTCAATGGCAGACGTATCGCCCTTTCCTCTTTTGACGGGAAAGCCGTAAAGATGCTTTATCACCCAGCCTACTACGGGATTTTTAAACAATTCCACCTTAGCCATAAAGTGAAGCGGCGGCACCTCCTTAGGCATGGAAACAAACACCGGATCAAAAGCGGATGTATGGTTTATGGCAACTATGTATCTGCCGCCGTCCTCCGGCGGAACGTTTTCCAACCCCTTGAATTCAAGCTTGTATATCATTCTGAACAAGGGGCCGAACACTTTTTTTACAAAGCCGTAAAATTTATAATGCTTGACCTCGCTGTAATCAAAGCTTACCATTGATCTTCTCCTTTATAACTGAAACTATCATATCTATGCTTTCGGGAAGCGCCTTGCCGGTGGTATCCGCCATCACGGACTCCTCGGTGGGCTTTAAAGGCGCGATCTCACGGTGACTGTCCTGATAATCGCGGTCATTCACATCTTTTAATACGTCTTCGTACGCAACGTTTTCACCCTTTTCAATGAGCTCCTTATATCTTCTCTGCGCCCTGCATTCGGGTGAAGCGAAAAGGAAGATCTTAACATCTGCATCCGGTAAAACAACGGTACCGATATCACGCCCGTCCATAATGACATTATTACTGCGCGCGATGGAGCGCTGGAGTTCAAGCAAAAACGCTCTGACAGCCGGGATTTGAGACACCTTTGAAGCTGCCATGGATATCTCCGGCGTTCTGATCAGCGATGAAACGTCCTCGCCGTTCAAATAAACCTTTTGCTCCGAATTTTCGTCAAACTTAAGTTCTACCGTGATTTTGCCAAGCAGATCCTGAACTGCCTCCTCATTGCCCAACACACCGTTTCTCTGCGCAGCAAGGGCAACCGTTCTGTAAAGCGCGCCGGTATCAACATAAATATACCCAAGCTCTTTTGCCGCGCCGCGCGCGACTGTGCTTTTGCCTGCTCCCGCAGGGCCGTCTATAGCAACATTGACCATAAAATACAACCTACCTTAACATTACATATTTTCTCCGCATAATATGCCGGTCGAAAAAGCGATCTGAAGATTAAAACCACCGGTATATGCGTCCACATCGATAACTTCGCCGGCAAAGAAGAGATTATCTATCAATTTTGAGCGCATCGTTTTGGGATCTATTTCCTTTACACTGACGCCGCCCCTTGTTATTATTGCGGAATCGAGCGTATAAAATTCACAAACGGACACTCTGAAATTTTTAAGCAGATGAACGAATCGTCTTCTTTCTTCCTTTGTGATCTCATTCACCTTTTTATGCGCATCAACGCCCCAAAGCTTTACTGCAACGGGAATAAGCTTATGCGGCAGCAGTTTGGAAAGAGAATTGATAACGTCTTTATTTTTAGACGAATCAAAATCCCGTAAGATTCTTTTATCCAGCGTATCCGGATCAAGCGCAGGCTTCAGGTCAATAAAGATCTCATACCCGGCGTTTTCCGGCTCTTCCATATGACTGGAGGCGGACAGAATTACGGGGCCGCTCAAGCCGTAGTGGGTAAAAAGCATTTCCCCAAAATCGGAATAGACCGTTTTGCCGCTTTTCACAAGCCTTACGCCTACGTTTTTAAGGCTGAGCCCCTGAAGCTCGGGAATAAAAGGATCGCGGCTTTTAAGGGAAACGAGAGCGGGAGAGATCCGGGTTACCGTATGCCCGGCGCTTTTGGCAAGAACATAGCCGTCTCCCGTTGAGCCTGTGGCGGGATAACTTTTGCCGCCGGTACAGATCGCGACCGTGCTGCACTGCACCTCGCTGCCGTCCTCAAGCACTACGGCAGCGATCTTGCCGCCGGCAAAGCGGAACGCTTTTGCAGCCGAATGTATAAATCTAACGCCGTTATGCTTTGCATTTTCAATCAGGGCATTCGCAATATCCGCCGCTTTATCCGACTGCGGAAAAACGCGGTTTCCCCGTTCTGTTTTAAGCGGAACGCCTAAATCCTCAAAGTACGCCATCGTATCATAAGGCATAAAGGAAGAAAAAGCGGAGTACAGGAACCTGCCGTTTCTCGGTACGTTTTCAATCAGCTCATTAAGCTCAAAGCAGGCGTTTGTTACATTGCACCTGCCCTTGCCGGTTATTCTGACTTTTTTTGCGCAAGTGGGCATTTTTTCAATAACGACGGTATCCCTGCCGCGCTCTGCGCACCGAGCGGCAGCCATAAGCCCGGACGCACCGCCGCCTATTATTACTGCATCTGCCATAATCATCTTCGAATTTTATATATTATAAATTATAGAGATATACTTGTCAATTCCTCCGACTTTTCAGTCCACTCCTCAAAAAGAGCGTCACGCTCGGCTGTTTTGGATTCCAGCTCTGCATTTATGGTAAGAAACTGCTCGTAGGGAGGATTGGAATTCAGCTTTTCAACGAGCATTGCAATCTCATCTTCCAGATCCTCAATACTGCTTTCAAGGCGCGATACGGTTGTTTTCAGCTTTCTCTGCCTGCTGAGCAGTTCTTTTTTCAGTTTATAATCGTTTACTTTCGGCTTTTCCTGCTCTTTCTGCACCTCGGGCTGCACGCTGCTGTTTCTTTGCTTTGCGGCAGCAAAGTCGTCATAATTGCCGATATATTTATTAATGCCGTTCTCCGTAAGCTCCAAAACCGTTGTGGCAAGCTTGTTTATAAAATACCGGTCATGAGAAACAATAAGCATCGTACCCGAATAATCAAGCAGTGTATTTTCAAGCTCTTCCCTTGAATAGGCGTCAAGATGATTTGTAGGCTCGTCCAAAAGCAGAAAATTATATTTGCCGAGCATGAGTTTTAAAAGCGCAACTCTTGCTCGCTCACCGCCGGAGCAGTCTGAAAGACGCTTATAAACATCATCGCCCCTGAAAAGGAAAGCTGCGAGCGCGTTTCTGACGGCAGTTTCCGTCATAGCCGGAAAGGCAGACCAAACCTCCTCAAGCGCAGTCTTGTTCAGATCAAGCTTTTCCTGAACCTGATCGAAATACCCTGTAAAAAGATTTGCGCCGAAAACAAAGCTGCCGGAATCCTGGATCTGATCGCCCATCAATATTTTTAAAAGCGTCGTTTTTCCGCAGCCGTTATCGCCCACAAGAAAAACACGTTCTCCCCTGCTGATATGGAACGAAACATCACGGAATATCCGTTTATCTCCAAACGATTTGGAGACGCCGCTAACCTTAAGCACTTCCTCGCCCGAAACGCATTTTGGCGTAAAATCAAACCGTATCCTTTTCTGCGCGGCATCGGGAGGAACGAGCTGCGCCTTAATTCTTTCAACTGCCTTTTCCTTACTCTCCGCTGTTTTGATATTCTTTTCCCTGTTCCAGCGGCGCTGCTGCTCAATGATGCCCTCCAGGCGTTCTATCTCTTTTAAATCATTTTCATATTTCTCCGCAACCGCCTTTTGCTCCGCCTCTTTTTTGACAAGAAACTGCGAATAATTTCCTTTGTAGGAACGAAGCTTTTTACAGTCAAGCTCTATCGTTTTATCCGTTATCTTATCCAGAAAATATCTGTCGTGCGATATGACGATGAAGGCGCCCGAAAAAGAGGACAAAAAGCCTTCAAGCCATTCTACGGAAGAAATATCAAGGTGGTTGGTAGGCTCGTCCAAAAGCAGGAGATCCGCTCTGGAAAGCAGCAGCTTTGACAGGATCAGCTTTGAGCGCTGCCCGCCGGAGAGCGTGGAAGTGGGCTTTGAAAAATCGCTTTCCTCAAAGCCGAGACCGATCAGCGCCGAGCGGGTAAGGCTTTTATAGGTTGTTCCGCCGTTTCTGATAAACTGCTCGTTTAAAAGATCCTGCTTTGAGATAAGCTCCTTATCCGGTTTTTTTGTAAGCTCGGCTGCGATGCTTTCCAGCTGTTTTTCAAGCTTGATCAGATCGGCAAACACGGAAATGAGCTCGTCATAGACCGTTTTATGCTCAGAACAGGTATGCTGCTCCATATAGCCGAGCTTAATATTTTTGCCTATGAACGCGCCGCCCGCCGTTGGGGCGTATTCGCCGGTGATCACCTTAAACAGCGAAGTTTTGCCGACGCCGTTCGCACCGACAAGGCCTACTTTATCTTTGTTTCCCATTTCGAAAGAGATGTTTTCAAATAAAGTTTTTTCGCCGAAGGAAAGGCTGAGATTCTGGATATTAAGGCTCGCCACACGCTCACTCCTTTCTGCTTGATCCAGCTGCATTTACCGATGTATATTTTACACTATTAAGCCTTGAAAGTGAAGTAAAATTTTGATAATATATTTATAAATTATAAAAAGAAGGTACTGATATGGAAATCCTTAAATTGAACCCCGTTTTTAAAGATTACATTTGGGGCGGCACACGCCTGCGCGACGAATTTAAAATGGAAACGGATATGGATCCCGTTGCAGAAGGCTGGATGCTTGCCTGCCACAAGGACGGGATGAATACGATAGACGGCGGCAGATATGACGGCAAAACGCTTAAAGAGGTCATAGACGAGAACGGCGAAATTAAGATTCTTGGCAAAAACAGCGAAAAATTTGCTTATTTTCCGATACTTATAAAGATCATAGACGCGAAAGACAACCTTTCCATTCAGGTACATCCAGATGACGCATATGCAAAAAGAGTGGAACACGAATTCGGCAAAACCGAGATTTGGTATGTGCTGGACGCAGACGAGGGCGCAGAGCTGATCTACGGCTTTAAAGAAAAAATATCCAAAGACGAATTCAGAAAAGCGATTGAAAGCAACACCTTGCCGGAAGTATTAAACAGCGTTAAGGTACATAAAGGCGACCTGTTTTTTATTGAGGCGGGCACTGTGCACGCCATAGGCAAAGGCACGCTGATAGCGGAAATACAGCAAAACAGCAATTCCACATACAGGGTATACGATTACGGCAGACTGGGAAAAGACGGCAAGCCGCGAGAGCTTCATATAGACAAAGCCGTTGACGTAACCGTTACCGAGCCGCCGAAATACGGCACGAAGCCGCAGGGAGAGCCAAAAAAGATCACCGGAGGAACGGAACAGCTGCTGACCGAATGCGACCTGTTTACCGTTTACCGGTATGACTGCGCGGATAAAATAGAACTGACTGCGGGCGAAGACAGCTTTAACCACCTGCTGATCGTTGACGGCAGCGGAAAGATCTGCGGCAGAGATTTTGTAAAGGGCGACAGCTTTTTCGTTCCTGCCGGCTACGGAAGATATGAGTTTTCCGGCAAAGCGGAAATCATTCTTACAAAAATTTAAAAAAACATCTGAAAATGAATAAAAAGCCGTTAGTATGGTTAATATACTAACGACTTTTTTATTTTGGAGATGAGAGAATGACTATTATAAACAGGATTGCTTTAATTCTTAACATAATCGGCGGGCTGAACTGGGGCCTTATAGGTCTTTTTAAATTTGACCTTGTTGCCTGGATATGCGGCGGTCAGGATAGCGTTATAGCGCGTATCATCTACTGCCTTGTAGGGCTTGCCGCCATATGGTGCATCAGCCTGCTTTTCAGAAGAAGCGTTGTTGAGGAATAAAGGCGCGGCACGGCCGCGTACATATTACGCTCACGCTTCCACTTATACGTACTCTTTCATGATCTGCTTTCTTATTTTCTGTATGATTCTTTTTTCAAGGCGTGAGATATAGCTCTGAGAGATACCCATAAGATCTGCCAGCTCCTTTTGCGTATGCTCTTTCTCACCCAAGATGCCGAAGCGTTTTTTCATAAGCTCGCGCTCCTTTTCCGGCAGCGCGAGTATTATTTTAAGCAAAAGCGCTTTTTCGTCATTATATTCGATGTCGTTGGAGATCTCGTTTGCGTCGCTTCCCAAAACATCGCGCAGCGTAAGCTCATTTCCGTCCCAGTCTATACTGAGCGGCTCGTCAAAGCTCATCTCCAGCTTTGCGCCGCTTATCTTGCGCAGATGCATCAGTATCTCATTTTCGATACAGCGGGAGGCATATGTGGCAAGCTTGATATTCTTTTGAGGGTCAAAAGTCTTTACGGCTTTCATAAGGCCTATCGTGCCGATAGAAACAAGATCTTCCGTTGATGTGGCGCAGCCCTCAAATTTTTTGGCGATATAGACCACAAGCCGAAGATTGTGCGTGATCAGCAGCTCACGGTGCGTCTCATTACCACGCAGCAGCTCCTTCATGACCGTTTCCTCCTCCTCTTTCGTGAGCGGCGGAGGCAAAGTTTCCGGCCCGTTTATGTAAAAACAGCTTTTTTTGAACAGCCTATGTAGAATTCTTAGATACAGCAGTTTAATTTTTTGAAGCATATTGCACCTCTGATAATGATTTTGGATTGATGATACCCCTGTACTCCCCTTTTTTCACACTGCCGCTCAGGGCAATATATACTCTGTTCATCTCAACGCTTGCGCGTGAGGTCTCTATCACCACCCTATCCGGCTTAAACGCCTTTAAGATACCCTCTCCGCTGACCGTAGAGACCGGAATCACCCGGTTGCACGCCACACCCTTGAACAAGCTTTCATCCGCAACGATAACGGGAAAATCAGAAAAGGGTTCGCGCAGGTTATTGCCGCTGTCTGCAAACGCAAAAAACGAATATTCCTTACCCATATGGAAAACGGTTATACGGTAAAGCTCTTTTTTTGAAATTCTGCCGTTATAGATTCTGATAATAAGAGCGCTTATAACATACGCAATAAAAGCGCAGATCAGCAGTGTTGAAGCTGAAATATCAAAATAGACGGTTGAATTGTTGATAACAATGCCCTCCGGCTTAAACAGCATCCAAAGGCCCACCATAATGCCCACAAATACGAGGTTTGAAAACAGAAAGACCGCCGTATTTTTAAAGAAACTCTTTACCGGCACACACCCGAACGCAATCAGGACGATCATGCAGCCTGCGGCGAGCTTGCCGAGCAGCGATACGGCGAAACCGAGTTCGTCAAACAGTATGACAAGCGAATACAGCGCCCCTGCAAACGACGCGAGAACGAAACGGAAAAGCTTAGCATCTTCCTTGGCCAGCTTTTGCGTTAAAAGGAGAAGCAGAAAGGTTATGAAAAAATTTAATACCATTAAAACATCGACATAAACGATCGTCAACGCAACCACCTATTCGATTATAAATTCGGCAGGGCGAATAAATTGTCAAAACGAACAGCATAAAAAAATAAAACGGCAACCTCTTTCGTGAGGCTGCCGTTCAGCGCTATGCAATTATTTAATAATCTCTATCTCATTTATAACAACATCTTCAACAGGTTTATCGTTTGCGCCGCACGCAACGGACGCTATGGCTTCAAGCACATCGGCGCCGCCGGTAAGCTGCCCGAAGACCGTATGATGAAAATCCAGCCACGGCGTGCCGCCCACCGCTTTATAGTTCTCTATAACCTCCTGCGGGAAGCCGTTGTCCTTAAGCTGCTCCATCTGAGAGAGCAGGCTTTCGGGCACTGATTTTGCCTGCACGATAAAAAATTGGCTGCCGTTCGTATTTGAGCCTGCGTTTGCCATGGAAAGCGCACCGTAATAATTGCGCGCGTCAAGACTGAATTCATCCTTGAAGCTGCCGCCGAAAACAGATTCGCCGCCCATACCGGTTCCGGTAGGATCGCCGCCCTGTATCATAAAATCCTTGATAACACGGTGAAAAATGATTCCGTTATAATATCCGTTTTCCGAATGGGTGATAAAATTTTCCACCGCCTTGGACGCGACCTGAGGGAAAAGCACAAATTCCATATCGCCCATCGTTGTTTTGATAACGGCTTTAACGCCGTCCTTAACCTTAAGCTGATCCATTATAATTTGACCCTTTCATTTATATTTTTCAGAAGATCCGCAGGGATCTTTTCAATTTTTCTGTCATACGTAAGCAGGCCGTTGAGTTCATCTTCCACATCGGTAAGCTGCGTGTATACGGTTGCGGAAAGGCCCGTTTTGATCTGCGGGATTATGACCTTTTCAAAGGTCTTTTTATATGCATTCGCAAGACTTTCACGCGAGCCGTATATTTTGTAGCCGAACATTTTGTGATTAAACGTATGGCCCTTAACACGGTGAGAAAAGCCGCCGAATTCGGAGAGCACATAGGGTCTGCCGCCTTTTTTGACCTTGATAGGCGTAAAGTAAATATGTTTTGATATAACATCCGTAACGCCGCGGTCGTGCCAGCCGGATGCGGAATCGACCGTTCGGGTCGCATCATAATTCTTGATAAAATCATAAGCTTTGGCGCTGTCAAACTGCCCCCAGCCCTCGTTAAACGGCACCCACATTGCAATACACGGGCAATTATAAAGCGCGTCAAGCATTTCTTTGAGTTCATTATAATAGCTTTGGCGCTGAGCGGCGTCCGTTCTTTTGAATGTTTTATAATCAGTGTCATCCAGATTGATTCCGATGAACGGCAAAACGGAGATCTCAAGCCCGTATCTGCCGCCGCCGTTTACCATATCCTGCCAAACAAGGATGCCGTTTACATCGCAGTAGTGATACCAGAGCATCGGCTCTATTTTAATATGCTTTCTGAGCATATTAAAGCCCATTTTCTTCGTTGCTTTTACATCAAATTCCATTGCGGCATTAGACGGCGGAGTTAAAAATCCATCCGGATAATAGCCCTGATCGAGCAATCCGTTATGAAAATACGGCTTATTATTCAAAAACAGCCTTTCTAAACCGTTTTCGTCTGTGCCGGTTGAGAATTTGCGCATACCGAAATAAGAGCTTACACGGTCTTTACCGCAGGCAAAGGTAACGGTATACAAAAATGGGTCCTCAGGCGACCACGATTTAAAATTCGGCAGCTTAACAATATTTTCTTTCGTTTCGGCGATCAACGTATCACCGTCATAAACAGACGTTAACACCTCTGCGCCGGCGTCAAAATCAAAACGTACCTGTTCCAAATCATAATCGGGTGAGATCTTAACGCTTTTTATGTACGTCTGCGGCGTACTTTCAAGCCATACAGTTTGCCAGATGCCGCTTTGCGGGCTGTACCAGATACCGCCGCGGTGAAATTTCTGCTTGCCGCGGGAATATTCCGCCGTATCGGAAAAATCCCTTACGGTAACGTTCAGGCGGTTTTGCCCCTCTTTGATATGCTCGGTTATCTCAAAAGTAAAAGGCGTATAACCGCCTGTATGCCTGCCGACGGAAAAGCCGTTCACAAACACCTCGCACACCTGATCTACCGCACCGAAATGAATGAACACTCTGCCTTTGTTGAAATCAGACGGTATTTCAAAATATCTTTCATAATGCAGAAATTCCTCCGGCTTTAAAACTCTTCCCACGCCGGAAAGCGGGGTCTCGGGTGAAAAAGGCACTAAGATATCATAAGAATAATTGCCAGGAAGCTTGCCGGTGTTTGTAAATTCACACTTCCACGCGCCGTTCAGATTCATAAAGCTGTTGCGTTTGAACTGCGGGCGCGGGTATTCGGAGAGCGGACAGTTTTTATCTATATTTTTTCCGAAATCAGTCAGCAGCATCATCATTCACCTCACTGATAATTTTAGAATTTTCTATTCGGACATGCTTATTGCAGATCTCAAGAGCCGCCTTTTTGTGACTTACAATAATACAGGTTACATTTTTCATTTTTTTAAGGTTCATCAAAAATTCCTTTTCCGTTTCCTCATCCAAAGCGGAAGTAGCCTCATCAAGAAGCAGCACAGGTGAATCACTGAGCATGGATCTTGCAATGGCAAGGCGCTGAACCTGCCCCTCGGAAAGCCCAAGCCCTTTTTCTCCTATAACGGTATCTATCCCCTGCGGCAGTTCGCGGATAAATTTATCCGCACAGGAAATTTTGATTGCGTTTTCAATTTCTTCGTCGGTTACATCGGTATGAATGAAAGTAAGGTTATCCCGTATTGAGCCGGAAAGCAGCATATTTCCCTGCGGCACATAGGAAAAGAGCCGCCTTGTATGCTTATCCACGGCGATTTCGCCGTCTTTCAGCTTAAGAACGATACTGCCTTTTTGAACGTTCAAAACGCCGATCAGCAGCTTTAAAAGGGTACTTTTTCCGATTCCCGATATACCGGTAATGGCGATAAAATCGCCCTTATTAACGGTCAAGGAAGTATCATCAAGAATCACATCGCGGTCATACTTAAAAGTAATATCGGAAAATTCTATGGATTCAAGCTTATCATAAGTGCTTTTAACGTCTATATCTTCTTCATTATTTTCTTTTTCATCCGGCAGATTGGCGATCTCCATAAGCCGTTCGGCAGAGGCAATTACGGTATAATACATGGGAAAGATTGCCGACAGGCTTGCAAACGGACCCTGCACCTGATTTACGAGCTGAAGCATGGCGGTAACCGTTCCGTAAGTAATGCTCATACCGCCGATTCCAAGCAAACACAGAGCGCCGTACGTAAGCGCAAAAACATAGCCAATATTAAATACGGAAGAAACGCCAGCGTTTGAAAGGATCCTCATAAACCTGCGCTTCATTCTTGCCTTATAGTTTTTTTCCTGAAGGATATCTGCCTCCTCTGATATTCTTTTTTCAGCCGAAAAGGATTTGACAACCAGCAGATTTATGATCGATTCCTGAAAAAAAGAACGTGTTGCGCCCTCTGTTTCCTGCACATTTTTATGCAGCCTTTTGAGCGGTTTTCTGAAGATACGCATACAAACCAGCACAAAAACGCCGCCCGCAAGAAAAACAAGCGCAAAGATCCGGCTTATGATTACAAGATAGATAAACGCACATACAAGCTTAACGATATAAAACGCGGTGTTCGGAATAATGGTTGTAACGCCCTCCGTAATAACGGTGATATCGTTAAAGAGCCTGTTTTGAAGCTCGCCGGTATGATACGCGGTTATTTTAGAATAATCCTTTTTCATGATCTCTTTAAGCAGGTATCTTCTGTAATCAATATCCAGCCTGCCCCGGCATCTTTCTGACATGCTGTTGCTGATAAGATTCAGAGCAAGCTGAAGCATGATGATGCAAAAAAGAGCTATGGCGTATCTGATGACGTAATGAACGTCATGATATTCCACGGCGCCGTCAATGATATTTTTAGAAAAATTGGCAAACACAACGGAAAGGCTTGCCCAGATCACATTGACAAGAATGATAACGGCTAAACGCCATATCTGCTTTTTGCCTATCGTGAACAGCCATTTTATAACAGCAATATCGCTTTTTTTGAATTTTCTGTTCGTTGTGTTTTCGCTCACGAGCCGATACCCCGTTTAATGATTCTTTTAATTTTATTGATCGCTCTTTTCGGATATACATAAAGCGGCCTCAGCGGAAGAAGCGCGACCCATATTCTTGAATAGAGCTTATATGCTTTATTGGTTTCAAGATCAACATATTTTTTTCCGTTTTTATAAAACGATTTTAAAACGCCCACGATCATATCGTCTGTTACATATTCCCTGTTCAGCAGATTATCGCCTACAATAACATAATGATCTCCGCAGACCTTAACGACTCTGTGCATAATATATTTACCCGACTTACTCATATAAACGGGAATATCATATTTTTTAAGGCGGCCGTTCTGTTTGACCACGATGATCGTATCCTTTTGATGGTGGATCAGCGGCTCCATGGAAGTGCCGCTGGTAAGGCCGGTATAGATACCGTTTTGCGCAACAGCCTCTTTGATTGACTTAAAATTATCCGTTTGTGCCAAGACAAGCCCTCCGGTAAATAAAATCCTTATAAAAGTATAGCATATAAAACGATCATATGCAAACAGGAGTTTTATATAAAAAAGAAAAAGGGTTGTAAAAAGCAAAAGTCCTTTACAACCCCTTTTAACTATGCAGTTCTTTTTTGCAGATCAGCGCTCAGCTCATAGCTGATATTGTTTTCGCGGCACCATTCGCAAAGCTGCTCAACAAGAAACTTTTCGGCAAATTCGTTAAGCCCGTCTTTAAGTTCTGGATAAGCGTTAAAATATTTCCAAAACGTTTCTATAAAATCTTCGGAATGTACCTTTGCGAGTATCCCGTTAAGCTTTGCAGAACCGCGTTTTTTAACAAACGCACGCATGATCTCTTCATTGCTGACGGTCAAGAAAGGAATGATCCCCAGCGAAACGAGATACGCTGTCTGACCAATGCCCTCCGGCTTTTCAAGATCGTCAAGTTCATAAATGCTTTTGATCGTGTAATCGCGGTATGAGAACCAATATTCAGAGGAGCCGCCGCCGCATTTTTGAAGCAGTTCATCATCAATAGTAAGTGTCATTGCCAATAGAATCTCCCGATCAACCAATTGAATTTAATAAACCGCCCTTAGCGATAATATTTTGAATAAATTCCGGAAACGGCTGCGCCTGAAACGTTTTGCCGAGCGTGATATCGGTAATGACGCCGGTATTGAAATCGACTTCAACCGTATCGCCGTTCTGAATCTCCTTAGCCGCTTCGTCACATTCAAGAATTGCAAGGCCGATATTGATTGCGTTTCTGTAAAAGATTCGCGCAAAAGTAGACGCGATAACGCATGAAACACCGCTTGCCTTGATTGCGATGGGCGCATGCTCTCTTGAAGAGCCGCAGCCGAAATTTGCGCCTGCGACCATGATATCGCCGGTCTTTACGTTATTTACGAAATCCTTATCTATATCTTCCATACAATGGGAAGCCAGCCACGCATCATCGCTTTTATTGAGATAACGCGCGGGAATAATAACGTCCGTATCCACGTTATCGCCGAATTTATGAACAGTTCCCTTTGCTTTATCCATTCAGAACCCTCCTTAAATCTTTGCGGGATCGGCAATGAAGCCCGCAACAGCCGAAGCAGCGGCAACGGCAGGAGAAGCAAGATAGATCTCCGATTCCGTGTGGCCCATTCTGCCCACAAAATTTCTGTTTGAAGTTGAAACGGCTCTTTCGCCTTTCGCAAGAATACCCATATGCCCGCCGAGGCAGGGACCGCATGTAGGCGTTGAAACGATGGCGCCCGCTTCGATAAATATTTCCGTAAGGCCTTCTTTAATACAGTCAAGATAGATCTGCTGAGTGGCAGGAATAACGATAACGCGAACGCCGTCTGCAACCTTTTTGCCCTTAAGAATGGCCGCAGCTGTGCGCATATCCTCCATCCTGCCGTTTGTGCAGGAGCCGATAACGACCTGATCTATCTTGATCTCGGGCACTTCATCTATGGTTTTTGTATTCTCAGGCAGATGCGGAAAAGCAACGGTTGGACGAAGCGTGCTGAGATCCACGGTTATCGTGCTTTCATATTCTGCATCCTCATCAGCCTCATAGACCTTATAAGGGCGCTCAGATCTGCCGTTCACATAGGCAAGCGTTACCTCATCAACGGGGAATATGCCGTTTTTGGCGCCGCATTCGATCGCCATGTTGGAGATCGTTAGGCGGTCGTCCATAGAAAGGTTTTTAATGCCGTCTCCCGTAAATTCAAGGCTTTTATACAATGCGCCGTCTACGCCGATACTGCCGATGATATTCAAAATAACATCCTTGCCGCAGATATATTCGGGCTTTTCGCCTGTAATTACCACTTTTATAGCGGACGGAACCTTGAACCAAGCCATGCCGGTGATCATGCCGGCTGCCATATCGGTGGAACCGACACCCGTTGAAAACGCGCCGAGCGCGCCGTATGTGCAGGTATGGCTGTCCGCGCCTATAATACAATCGCCGCAGGTGACGATACCCTGCTCCGGCAAAAGCGCATGCTCAATGCCCATTTTGCCGACATCGTAATAATGCAGAATGCCGTGGCGGGCTGCAAATTCCCTGACCTGCTTGCAGTTCTGCGCGGACTGAATATCCTTGTTCGGCGTAAAATGATCCATAACAAGCGAAAGCCTTGTTTTATCAAATATTTTATCCTTGCCGTATTTTTCCATAACATTTATGGCTACCGGAGAAGTTACGTCATTACCGAGCACCATATCCAGCTTTGCATTGATAAGCTGGCCGGCGGTAACGCTTTCAAGCCCGGCGTGATCCGCAAGGATCTTTTGCGTCATAGTCATTCCCATAATTATCACCTTGTATTAATAAACATGAATATCCTAAGAAAGGAGAAAATCAAAGATCTTCGGAAAAGGATTCCGAACCTCTTTCAAGTGAGGTTGCACCCGTTCTTGCCATCTCTATAATGCCGAAATCGGATACCGCGCCGATAAATTCATCAATCGTATCCGGTCTGCCGGTAAGCTCCAGAGTAAAGCTTTCAAGCGTTACATCTATGATTCTTGCGCCGTACTTTCTGTTGATCTCCAGCAGGGCATTTTTCTTTTCAATCCCCTTTGCTCTGACTTTTAACAGCAGAAGCTCTGAGGAAACGGAATTCTCATCGGTTAAAAGCTCTACTTTTTTAACGATCTCAAGCTTTAAAAGCTGCATTTCAATCTGGCGAGCCATTCCGGTTTCCGCTTCCGATACAACGGTCATCCTTGAAAACGCGGGATCTTCCGTTTCGCTGACCGTGAGCGAATTGATATTGTATCCCCTGCGGCTGAAGAGGCTTGCCACGCGCTGCAAAACACCGCTCTGATTATCAACAAGAACCGAAAAAGTAAGTTTTTCCGTCATGATCTACAACCTCCCCATCAATTAAAATTCATAATAATATCGTCTGACGAACCTCCCGGCGGGATCATCGGCAGAACGTTGGAATCCGGCGAGATACGGCAGTCAACAACAACAGGAGCGTTATAAGCAAGCGCCTCTTTGACAACGCTTTCGATCTGATCGTTATTTTCTATTCTCAGCCCTTTAACGCCGAACGCCTCGGCAACCTTAACGAAATCCGTTTTTCTGTTGGGATCCGTATCCGCAAAACGATTGCCGTAAAACAGCTTTTGCCACTGGCGCACCATACCCAGAACCTTGTTATTCATAATAAACATGACTACGGGTATATTGTACGAAGCCATAGTTGCAAGCTCGTTGAGGTTCATGTGGAAGCCGCCGTCGCCGGCAAAGAGCACGATCTTCTTTTCAGGACTTCCGAACGCAGCGCCCATTGCAGCGCCCATGGAATAGCCCATGGTACCGAGGCCGCCGCTTGTAAGCAAGGTGCGGGGCTGACGGAATCTGTAAAACTGAGCAGCCCACAGCTGATGCTGGCCTACGTCTGTGACGATGATGGTATCGTCAGCCGTATTTTCATCGATGCATTCAATAAGCGTCTGCGGATTTACATAATCGTCTATCTGGTTTTGCACGAACGGACGTTTCCAGCTGTTGATCTCGGATTTCCATTCGGAATGGTCGCTCTTATGCAGCGCCTTCGTCAGAATGGGAAGCACCTCTTTAAGATCTCCTCTTAAATGGCAATCCGAATGAACGTTTTTATCCATTTCCGCAGGGTCAATATCAATATGTACAACATCTGCCTTGGGTGCGAATTTAAGCCGATTACCAGCAACCCTGTCTGAAAATCTTGCGCCGCATGCAATGAGCAGATCGCACTGCGCGGCGGCTTTGTTTGATTCAAATCTGCCGTGCATACCGATAAGGCCTACATAAAGCTCGTGCTCATGGTCAAACGCACCGAGGCCCATAAGCGAAGAAACAACGGGGCAATCCAGCTTTTCCGCAAAAGCTCTGATCTCTTTGCTGCTGTCTGCCGAAATGGCACCGCCGCCGATATAGATAAGCGGCTTTTTACATTTTTCAAGCAGCTCAACAGCGCGCTCGATACTCCTGTTTTTGGGATGAACGGGTTCGGACGGCTGCTGCTTGGGAGCGGGATAATATTCGCATTTTGCGGCTGTGATATCCTTGGGTATATCAACAAGCACGGGGCCTTTTCTGCCGCTGATCGCGATTCTGAAAGCGCTTCTTATGGTATCCGCAAGCTCTTCAACCGTGCGCACCATAAAATTATGCTTTGTGATCGGCATGGTGATACCTTTGATATCGACCTCCTGGAAAGAATCCCTGCCTATCATAGAGGTACCTACATTACAGGTGATAGCGACCATCGGAATCGAATCCATATAGGCGGTGGCAATGCCGGTAACAAGATTTGTAGAACCAGGACCGGAAGTTGCGAAGCAAACGCCGACCTTGCCTGTTGCCCTTGCATAACCGTCTGCGGCATGGGACGCGCCCTGCTCGTGCGCGGTCAGAACATGATTAAATGTGTCTCCGTATTTATATAGTTCGTCGAATATATTAAGAATCGTGCCTCCGGGATAGCCGAAAACAGTATCAACGCCCTGTTCTTTCAGAACTTCAAGAACGATCTGCGATCCGTTTAATTCCATTACAATCCCTCCGTTATACTTATCAATAAATATTTATAGATATTTTAGTATTTTTGTGCTGTAAAGTCAAGGTGTATTTTACAGGGAATGGCGATTGCGAAAAATATCAGAAAAACGCGAAAGCATTCTTGAGCAATTTAGCCTTGCCAAATCTTTTCCCTTGCGATATACTATAAAATAATAGTTTTGATAACTTGTATTTAAGGAGAGCACAGATATGAAATTGGGAATCGTGGGACTTCCGAACGTAGGAAAAAGCACGCTTTTTAACGCGATAACGAACGCCGGCGCGCAGAGCGCAAACTATCCGTTCTGCACGATCGAGCCGAATATAGGCATGGTGAGCGTACCGGACGAAAGGCTGGACAAGCTTGCCGAAATGTACGAGCCGGACAAATTTACGCCTGCTTCCATTGAGTTTGTTGACATAGCCGGTCTTGTTAAGGGCGCCAGCAAGGGCGAGGGCCTCGGCAACAAGTTTTTGAGCCACATCAGAGAGGTGGACGCAATCATACATGTTGTTCGCTGTTTTGAAAACGATGACATTACACACGTTGACGGCAGTATAGATCCGGCAAGAGATATCGAGACGATAAATCTTGAACTGATCCTTTCCGACCTTGATATTTTGGGAAGAAGAATAGAAAACAGAAAAAAAGCAATGAAGGGCGACAAAACCATTGCGCCCGAAGTGGAATTTTTGGAGCGCCTTAACGCGGAAATGGAAAACGGAAAGACGGCAAGAAGCTGCGGGATCTCAGACGACGAAGCGGAATATCTGAAAGAGGTATCTTTGCTTACGATAAAGCCGGTCATATATGCCTGCAACATGAGCGACGAAGATTTTGCAAACGGAGTTGAAAACAACAGCAATTATAATACAGTAAAAGAAATAGCAGCGCAGGAGGGCGCCGAAACACTTGCGATATGCGCCGAAACAGAAGCGGAGATCGCCACCCTTGACGAGGAGGACAAGAAGATGTTTCTTGCCGATCTCGGCCTTGAAAAGAGCGGGCTTGACAGACTGATCCAAAAGAGCTACAGCCTTTTGGGGCTTATCTCTTTTCTTACGGCGGGCAAAAAAGAAGTGCGCGCATGGACTATAAAAAAAGGCACAAAAGCGCCGCAGGCTGCCGGCAAGATACACAGTGATTTTGAGCGCGGCTTTATCAGAGCGGAGATCGTATCGTTCCATGATCTTGTAACAAACGGCTCCATGGCCGCCTGCAAGGAAAAAGGCCTGATCAGGAGCGAAGGAAAAGATTATGTAATGCAGGACGGAGATATAGTGGAGTTCCGTTTCAACGTTTAATTCCGGAGCAGAAACAAATTCAGGCAGCTTACTTGACATTAAACACTGATTGTTATATTATATTATTATGGTGAGCCGGAGGATAGTATGGACAAATTTAATAACATGAACGAATCCGATATTCTTGCGCTTGCCAAGGAAGGAGATAGTGGAGCGGCTGACTTCATTATCAAAAAATACAAGTATATTGCCGTAAAAGCGGCGTCCGGCTGGACAAATGCTGCAATAGAACCCGAGGACCTTATGCAGGAAGGTATGATAGGTCTGCTTGCGGCAATCAAATCCTACAACGCCGATAAAGGCACGCCCTTTCTCTCTTACGCATATACTTGTGTATACAACTCCATACAAACGGCGCTTCGCAAAGTGAACAGGCAAAAGGATATTCCGAAAAACGATGTTGTTCCGTTTGAAAAGGAATTTGTTGACGGGAAAATAAATTCCTTAAGCGCCGAAGATTCTTTCCTTGCCGGGGAAAGCGTATCCTTGTTATTACAGCAGCTTGATAAAAGCCTCTCAAAATTAGAAAACGGCGTGTTGAGATTGTTTTTGGTTGGTTGCAGTTACAACGAGATCGCGCAAAAGCTTGATAAGAGCCCAAAAGCGATAGATAATGCTTTACAGCGTATAAGAAAGAAACTGAAAGAAGTTTCCTTCTGAATCAACTCCCGTGCAGCCGCAAAGCGGCAAATAATTTTAAAGAGGTATAAATTATGTACGAAGACAAAACTTTGATCTGCAAGGACTGCGGTAAAGAATTTGTTTTTACGGCAGGCGAGCAGGAATTCTATGCCGAAAAAGGCTTTGAGAACGACCCGGTAAGATGCAAGGAATGCAGAGCTGCCAAAAAGGCCGCGATCAAGGCTTCCCGCGTTATGCACGATGCCGTTTGCGCAAACTGCGGCGCCGAATGCCAGGTTCCGTTCGAACCGAAAGACGACCGCCCTGTGTATTGCAGCGAGTGCTTTGCAAAACTACAGGAAAAAGAAACGCTTTAAATTTTGCACTTGATTTTCAATCTGTTATTTACACACTGAGGAGACTTCGAGAAATCGAGCTGAATTTCGTTTTTCGCGAGCGGGTGCCGTACAACGGTACTACCCCCGAGCGAAAGGCGGAAAGCACAATGCCGCATAAACACTTGGTTTATGCGGCATTTAATTGTTTTCAGCATAGCATTTTATTTAATAGAGATGGTCATTATTCTGCTGTTCGTTATTTGACTTGACTTAGAATATAAATGTATATTGCGCGCTTCAGCCGACTTTATCGACAGTCTGAGGTTTCCGAATGTTCGGAAACCTTTTCTTTATACATTATTTGATTCTTGTTTCGCAATAAATACAGCGGTAGGTGCCCTTATCGTCTGTGAGCGCGAATTCGTAATTCACGCCCTCCTCCACATTTGAGATACAGCGGGGATTGGGGCATTTTGCCACATTTACGATTCTCTTCGGCGGGGTGAGCATTCTTTTGCTTGCAACGCCGTCTTTTATTATATTAACGGTTATATTTTTATCAATAAACGCAAGCACGTCAAGATCCAGATCGATCAGTTCATTCACCTTAATAATATCTTTTACGCCGAGCTTTTCGCTCTTTGCGTTTTGAATGATCGCCACCTGGCATTTCTGATCTGCAAGCCCCAGCGCCTCATACACCTTCATGCCGAAGCCTGCCGAAATATGATCCAGCACATAGCCGTTTTCTATCTTATCTATCTTCATGCAAGCTCACCTGCCCATCTGAGTAATGTGATTATAAGCGCCATTCTGATGTATTTGCCGTTCATTGCCTGCTCAAAATATTTGGCGCGCGGGTCCGCATCAACTTCACGGGCGATCTCGTTCACACGCGGCAGAGGGTGCATGACGGTAAGATCGCTCTTGGCGTTTTCAAGCTTTTTGAGATCAAGAATAAAAGCGTCTTTATGCTTCAAATATTCGTCTTCCGAAAAGAACCTTTCCCTTTGCACGCGGGTCATATAAAGGATATCGAGCTGCGGCATGACCTCGTCCATTTTTTCAACTTCCGTGTAAGGTATACCGTTGGCGTCCAGATAATCGGATTTGATATAATCCGGCACGGAAAGCTCCTTTGGCGAGATCAGTACGAATTTTATATTTTTGTACCGGCTCATTGCCTTAACAAGGCTGTGCACCGTTCTGCCGAATTTCAGATCGCCGCAAAGACCTATGGTAAGATCTTCAAACGAGCCTTTTTCCCTATGGATCGTTAAAAGATCCGTCATCGTCTGCGTAGGATGGCTGTGCCCGCCGTCTCCGGCATTAATAACGGGTACGAGCGAGGTGTAAGACGCAACCTTCGGCGCGCCCTCAACAGGATGGCGCATGGCAATGATATCCGCATAGCAGGAAACAACGCGGATCGTATCCTCCACCGTTTCTCCTTTAGACGCAGACGAGGAATTCGCCTCCGAAAAGCCCAGCACACTGCCGCCCAGTTCCAGCATTGCCGCTTCAAAGGAAAGCCTTGTGCGCGTGCTCGGCTCAAAAAACAGTGTAGCAAGCTTTTTGCCCTCACAAAGCTTTGCATATTTTTTCTTATTGGCGATGATATCGTCCGCGAGGGCAATGATCTCATTGATCTCGTTTACGGAAAGATCCGTTGTATCAAGCAAATGACGCATTTCACGGCTCCTTTCTTATGCCTTGGCACCGTTTATTTCCAGATACTTTTTGATGCGCTCCACGTTTTCGCGGTTGCTTTCGTCCTCTTCAAGGTATTCGATGATATCGTATACATCCACAACGGAATATACGGGGAAACCGTATTCCTCCCCTACCTCCGCTATTGCGGACTTATCCGTTTTGCCCTTTTCTTTTCTGTCTACCATCACGAAAACGGCGGCTACCTTTGTGCCCTCCAGCTTGGAAAGGATCGCCATGCTCTCTCTGATTGCCGTACCTGCTGTAACGACGTCTTCCACAATAACGATCTCTTCACCTGCACTTGGCCTGTAACCGACGAAAACGCCGCCCTCGCCGTGATCCTTTTCCTCTTTTCTGTTGAAAAAGAAAGGAACGTCCAGCCCATGCCTTGCCAGCGCAACGGCAGCGGAAACAGCAATGGGTATGCCTTTATAAGCCGGCCCGTAAAGCACGGCTTTTTTATTGCCTAATTTATCAAAGTATGCCTTGGCGTAAAATTCGCCGAGCCTTTGAATCTGTTCGCCTGTTTTAATATCTCCGGCATTGATGAAATAAGGGATCTTTCTGCCGCTTTTAGCTGTAAAATCGCCGAATTTCAGCACACCGGCATCTTCAAGAAATTTTATAAATTCCCTTTTATAGCTTTCCATAATTTCCTCCTCAGTCTACAAATTCCCGAACACAGCGGCGGTACGCGGCAACCGGGTCTTCCGCCTGCGTAACGGGTCTGCCGACAACGATATAATCCGAACCGAGCTCCTTAGCCTTTTCCGGCGTGGTAACGCGCACCTGATCGCCTACGTCGCCGTCCGCAAATCTTACGCCCGGCGTTACGGTAAGAAATCCGCTGCCGCAGGCCCTCTTTACCATACCCGCTTCAAGCGGTGAGCAAACAACGCCGTCAAGCCCCGCCGCCTTTGTATTCTGCGCATATTTAACGATCGTATCGTTGATTGAGGCGTTGATCAGAAGCTCATGCTGCATTCTTTCCTCGCTTGTTGAGGTAAGCTGTGTTACGGCAATCAAAATGGGCCTTGTGCCGTCCGCTCTTGTCAAGCCCTCCGCCGCGGCTTTCATCATATCGATCGTACCGGCGGCATGCAGGTTTGTCATATCCACATCAAGATCGCGCAGGACGCGCATGGCTTTTTTAACCGTATTCGGGATATCATGAAGCTTCAGATCAAGAAAGATCTTATGCCCTCTTGCCTTGATCTCTTGCACTATGGAAGGACCTTCTGCATAGTAAAGCTCCATGCCGATCTTTACAAAAGGTTTTTCCTGCGTAAATTGATCCAGAAAATCAAAGGTTGCTTTCTTACTGTTAAAATCGCAGGCAATAATCACATCTTTTCCCATTTAATCCACCACTCCTATAATATCGCTTATTTTTTCTATGCCGAGTTCGCTGCAGACCTGCGGCAAATCCTCTATAATTTTTTTGCAGGCGAACGGGTCAACCAGATTTGCCGCGCCTACCTGAACGGCCGTTGCGCCCGCCATCATCATTTCTATTACATCCTTGGCAGTTGAAACGCCGCCGCAGCCCATTACGGGTATATTGCAGGCTTTGGAGACCTGATATACCATTCTTACGGCAACGGGAAAGACCGCTTTGCCGGAAAAGCCGCCCATTTTGTTGGCGATCACGGCAGCGCGCCTTTTAACATCTATACGCATACCAAGCAGGGTATTGATCAGGCATATACCGTCCGCCCCGGCTTCCTCGCACGATTTTGCGATGGCAACGATATCCGTTACGTTTGGCGAAAGCTTTATGACAACCGGTTTTGTTGTAACTGCCTTGACGGCCTTGGTAACCTGCGCGGCACAGGCGGGATCGGTGCCGAAGCTCATACCACCGCCGTGGACGTTGGGGCAGCTTACGTTGACCTCAAGAATACCGACCTGCTCCTGTTTATCCAGTAATTCGCAGGTGTATGCGTAATCCTCCACCGAAAAGCCGCTGACATTGGCTATAACTTTTTTATGAAAATATGCCTTCATCTCCGGCAGTTCGTGTTCAATAACATGCTGCACGCCGGGATTCTGAAGCCCCACGGCGTTGATCATGCCCTCTGTGCATTCCGCAATACGCGGCGTGGGGTTGCCGAATCTTGCATCTTTGGTTGTGCCTTTGAACGAGAAAGAGCCGAGCATATTGATATCGTAAAAATCCTTGAATTCCTTTCCGAAGCCGAAGGTGCCGCTTGCGGGAACAACGGGATTATCCATATGCATACCGCAGAAATCCACGGAAAGATCTACCATACTATCTCCTCCCTTTCAAGGACGGGGCCGTCCTTACAGATGCGCTTGCTGCCGTACTTTGTTTTGCAGGAGCAGCCCATACATGCGCCGAAGCCGCAGCCCATTCTTTCTTCAAAGCTGTACTGCCCGGAGGTCTTGACTTTACTTTCTATGGCTCTGAACATGGGCATGGGACCGCAGGTATAAAAGTAATCATAATCCTGCGGCATAGCGTCCGTAACAAAGCCTTTTATACCGTAAGAGCCGTCCGCCGTTGCAATAATGACCGGTACGCCGAGGGCTTTGAATTCAGCCTCATAAAAGATCTCTTCCTTTTTATTGAAACCGAGGATAACCTTGGGGCTCTGCCCGTCCGCCACAAGGCGTTTTGTTAAGTTATAAAGCGGCGGAACGCCGACGCCCCCGCCGATAACAAGAGGCTTATTTGATTTTGATATATCGTAGCCGTTGCCGAGACCTGTTAAGCAGTCCAGCTGTTCGCCGGCTGCAAGCTCCGACATCTGCTTTGTCCCCTCGCCCACGACCTTATAGATGATCACGAGCTCATTTTCGCTGTAATCACATACGGATACGGGGCGGCGTAAAAACTTGCCCTCCAGCAGGATATTGATAAACTGCCCCGGGGCTGTAATATACTTTGTATCGCCTTCGAGGCGCATTTCAAAAACATCCGCCGTAAGCTGTTTATTTGATTTGATTTTATATACATTATTCTTATACATGAAAGCTACTCCGAACAGAATACTTATTCCGCGTCTATCGTTGATACGCCGAGCGTTATCTCTTCCAGCACATCAAGCAGTACCTTTACGGTATCCAGCGAGGTAAACATCGTAACATTATTTTCAACTGCGGCGCGGCGGATCTCCGAGCCGTCGGAATGGCTGTCGCCGTGGCTGACGTCAATGGTATTGATAACATAAGAAATATGCCCCTGGCGCAGCGCCATCAGGATCTCATCGCTGTCATCTTCCGTAAGCTTTGCGCGAACCCGCGTGCGGATACCGTGCTTTTTAAGGAATTTAGCCGTTCCCTCCGTTGCTTCAATATTGAAGCCGAGATCATAGAAACGCTTTATGAGCGGCAGCGCCGCCTGCTTATCGTTATCCGCTATCGTTACAAGAACGGTGCCGTAGTTTGACACGTTCATTCCGCTTGCCTGAATTGCCTTATAAAGCGCACGGGTAAGGGATTTATCATAGCCGATCGCTTCACCAGTGGATTTCATTTCGGGAGAAAGATAGGTATCCATGCCCTTAAGCTTGGAGAAGGAGAACGCGGGTGCTTTAACGTACCAGCGTTTCTTTTCTTTCGGGTATACTTCCGTTATGCCCTGGTCTTTCAGACTGTGGCCGAGGATGACTCTTGTGGCGATATCCGCCATGGGGATGGAGGTGGCTTTTGAAAGGAAAGGCACTGTTCTTGAAGAACGGGGATTTACCTCTATAACAAAAACATCGTCATGATTATCCGCAATAAACTGGATATTAAACAGACCGATAATATGGATTGCCTTGCCGAGCTTTACGGTATAATCTATGATCTTATCCTTAACGGTTTGAGAAACGGAGAACGTTGGGTATATGGAAATGGAATCGCCGCTGTGGACGCCAGTTTTTTCAACGTGCTCCATGATGCCGGGGATAAATACATCTTTGCCGTCGCAAATGGCGTCTACTTCAAGCTCTTTGCCCATGATATATTTATCTACAAGCACCGGCTGTTCCGTATTGATCTCAACCGCCGTCTGAAGATAATGGCGCAGGCTCTCCTCATTGGCAACGATCTGCATGGCTCTGCCGCCGAGAACAAACGACGGGCGGACAAGAACGGGATAGCCGATGCTTTCCGCAACGCGCACGCCCTCCTCGATATCGGTAACGGCAAGGCCTTTCGGCTGAGGTATACCCAGCTCATTCATAACTTTTTCAAACGAATCCCTGTTTTCCGCACGATCTATCGCCTCAACATCCGTGCCGATGATCGGCACGCCGAGCGCTTCAAGCGGAGGGGCGAGATTGATCGCCGTCTGCCCGCCGAGCGATACGACAATACCGAGCGGATTTTCAAGCTCAATTACATTCATAACATCTTCGACGGTAAGCGGTTCGAAATAAAGCTTGTCCGAGGTGGTATAGTCTGTGGAGACCGTTTCGGGGTTATTATTGATGATGATCGCCTCATAACCCGCATTTCTTATGGACCAAATGGCATGAACGGTGGAGTAATCAAACTCTACGCCCTGCCCGATTCTGATTGGACCGGAGCCGAGAACGATGATCTTTTTCTTATCCGATACGATGCTTTCATTTTCCTCTTCATAGGTTGAGTAGAAATACGGAACGTAGGAATCAAACTCCGACGCGCAGGTATCGATCATTTTATATACAGGGAAGATCTTATTTTCTTTGCGAAGCTTGAAAACATCACCCTCGCTCATATCCCAGCACATGCCGATATATTTATCCGAAAAGCCCATTTTTTTGGCGTCTTTCAGTACCTCAATACTGCCTTTGCCGGCTTTGAGGGTCTTTTCGAACTCAACGATATTCTTTATTTTCTCAATAAAGAGCATATCTATCTTTGTAGCGTTATAAATAAGAACGGGATCTACGCCGAGGCGGATCAACTGCGCGATGGCATATAATCTGTCGTCCGTGCCGATCTTGATATAGTCCAAAAGCTCGGCGGCGGTATAACCGTCAAACTTCTTGCTGTAAATATGGCAAACGCCCGTTTCAAGGGAGCGCACCGCTTTGAGCAGACTTTCCTCGATCGTTCTGCCGATCGCCATGACCTCGCCCGTGGCTTTCATCTGGGTATTGAGGCTGTTGTTTGCGTCCGCGAATTTATCAAACGGAAAACGTGCGATCTTGGTAACAACGTAATCCAGGGTTGGCTCAAAGGAAGCGGGTGTGTTTGCGATCGGGATCTCATCAAGATGCAGCCCAACGGCGATCTTGGCGGAGACTCTTGCTATGGGATAACCCGAAGCCTTGGAGGCAAGCGCAGAAGAACGCGAGACCCTTGGATTGACTTCTATAAGATAATACTGGAAAGAGTGCGGATCAAGCGCAAACTGCACATTACAGCCGCCTTCGATCTGAAGCTCTCTTATGATCCGCAGCGCGGAATCACGCAGCATCTGATATTCCTTATTCGTTAAGGTCTGGGACGGGCAAACAACAATAGAGTCACCCGTATGTATACCGACGGGATCTATATTTTCCATATTACAGATCGTGATGGCGGTATCATTTGCGTCGCGCATGACTTCATACTCTATCTCTTTATAGCCCTTTATGCTTTTTTCCACAAGCACCTGGTGCACGGGAGACAGCGCAAGCGCGTTTTTAAGCATCAGGCGGCATTCTTCCTCATCATCGGCAAATCCGCCGCCGGTGCCGCCGAGGGTGAATGCGGGGCGAAGAACTACGGGATAGCCGATCTCTTCAGCGATCCTCAGACCGTCCTCCAGATTATCGCAAATATCGGACGGAAGCACCGGCTCGCCGAGCGTTTCGCAAAGCTCTTTAAACAGTTCCCTGTCTTCTGCTCTTTCGATCGCCTCAAAGCGGGTGCCGAGTATCTCTACATCACATTCCGCAAGCACGCCTTTTTTTGCCAGCTGAACGGCAAGATTCAGCCCCGTCTGCCCGCCGAGGGACGGCAAAATGGCGTCCGGGCGCTCATGGCGGATGATCCTTGCCACATATTCAAGCGTAAGCGGCTCCATATAGACCTTATCCGCGATCTCGGTATCCGTCATAATCGTTGCCGGATTTGAGTTGATCAGAACGACCTCGTATCCCTCCTCTTTCAGAGAAAGGCATGCCTGTGTGCCGGAATAGTCAAATTCCGCTGCCTGACCGATAACAATGGGGCCCGAACCGATAACAAGGATCTTATGTATATCCGTGCGCTTAGGCATATTGCTCCGCCTCCTTTTTCATCAATTCTATAAACTTATCAAACAGGTAATCGCTGTCCTGCGGGCCGGGGGCGCTCTCCGGGTGGTACTGAACGGAGAACAGCTTGTTTTGCGGGCTTTCAATGCCCTCGGCGGTATTATCCAGCAGATTTTTATGCGTCAGTTTAAGTTCTGTTCCTTTCAGTGAATCACAATCCACGGCATAGGAATGATTTTGTGAGGTTATTTCTATCTTGCCTGTTTTGAGATTCATGACCGGGTGGTTGCCGCCGCGGTGACCGAATTTCATTTTAAATGTTTTTGCGCCAAGTGCCAGCGATATCATCTGATGGCCGAGGCATATGCCGAATATGGGGAGCTTTCCTTTGAGTTCTTTCACAACATTTATGACCGGGGCAACGTCTTCCGGGTTACCGGGACCGTTGGAAAGAAACAGCCCGTCCGGGCGCATCTTCATGATCTCTTCGGCAGATGTATTGTAAGGCACAACGGTTACGTTGCAGCCTTTTTCATTGAGCTTTCTGACAATATTGAGCTTAATGCCGCAGTCCACGGCAACAACGTCATACTTATGATTGGGCGTTCTGGAATACCAGCGCTTTTTGCAGGAAACGCGGGCGACCATATCGTGCGGTATATCATAAGCCGCAAGCATTTCCATTGCCTTTTCATGCGGCGTATCGGCATTTGTTATAAGCACCTTCTGGCTGCCCTCGTCACGTATGATGCGGGTTATCTTTCTGGTATCCACCCCGCTGATCCCGGGGATAGAATACTCATCCAGCACCTCTGAAAGCGTTTTTGTATATCTGAAATTTGAGGGAAGGTCGTTATATTCCCTAACGATCATACCGCCCATCGTGGGTACTCTTGTTTCGTAATCCTCATCGGTCATACCGTAGTTGCCTATCAAAGGATAGGTCATGCACACCATTTGATCTGTATAAGAAGGGTCGGACATGATCTCCTGATACCCCACCATGGAGGTATTGAAAACCAGCTCATTTACAGCTTCCTTATCGGCGCCGAAGCCGTAGCCGTAAAACTCCGAGCCGTTTTCAAGAACAATCTTTTTGTTATACGGTTTCATAAACGATCTCTCCTCTCAGCATTGTCAGTTTATTCTCTGCATAAAGCTGCCAACCCGCAAACGGCGTTGACTTGCCCATACTTAAAAATTTATTTGGATCCACCGTAAAGCGGCTGTTCAGATCATAGACGCAAAGATCTGCCGGGGCGCCCGGCTCAATGGAGCCGCCCTCTATGCCGAAGATCTCCCTTGGGCGAACCGCCATCAATTCCACAAGCCGTTCAAGCGAGATAACGCCGGTCTTGACAAGCTTTGTATAAAGCACGGGGAAAGCTGTTTCAAGACCCGTTATGCCCATGGCGCTCTTTTCAAGTCCTTTTGCCTTCTCCTCAGCCGAATGCGGCGCGTGGTCTGTTGCAATAACGTCAATCGTTCCGTCTTGAATGCCCTCGATCAGCGCCTGCTTGTCCGCTGCCGAGCGCAGGGGCGGATTCATTTTAAAACGCCCGTCCTCCTGAAGATCATCTTCGCAAAGCGTAAGATAATGCGGCGCCGTCTCACAAGTTACTTTCACGCCGCGCACCTTTGCCTTTCTAATAATATCCACGCTTTCTTTGGTGGATATATGGCAGACATGATAGCGGCAGCCGGTTTCCTCGGCAAGGCGGCAGTCACGCTCTATCTCTTTCCATTCGCTTTCGCTGCATATGCCCCTATGCCCGTGTTCGCGGCAATATCTGCCGTCATGAATATACCCGCCGTGCAGAAGCTCGTTTACTTCACAGTGCGCCGATATAATACAGCCCTCCTCCGCGCATTTTTCCATAGCCTCGCGCATCAGGGACTCGTCCTGCACGCCGGTACCGTCGTCCGAAAAGCCGATCACTTTATCTTTTAAAGCGGAAAAATCAACACATTCTCCCCTGCCCTTTCTGCCTTTCGTGATAGAGGCAAACGGAAAAACGTCAATAACGGCGTCTTTTCGAATAATATCCAGCTCTTTTTGCAGATTTTCGGGGCAGTCGGGCGGCGGATCCAGATTCGGCATCGCGCACAGGGCGGTATAACCTGCCCTTGCGCCTGCAAGCGTGCCCGTTTGAATCGTTTCCTTATAAGAAAATCCGGGCTGACGAAGATGAACGTGAACATCAACCAAACCCGGAATCAAACAACAATTATAATGAAAATCAAAAACACGGTCAACGCCGCTTTGGGAAATAGAAATACCAAGGGTGTGAATTACGGAATCAGCGATCAAAACATCGGATTTTTTAAATTTACCGCCCGTATAAACCAGAGCGTTTTTAATAAGCGTTCTCATAAAACCGCACCTTTCGTTTTAAACATTATATATGAAACGGCACTGCAAGTCAATTACAAAATTGTTACAAAGCATATAGAAATATTGATTGAATCAAATGAATTTATTAAACTATAAATCAACTATTAACTATAAACATTTATATAAAAGAAAGTGTAATGATATGAAACTTGCAGTTATAGGCGGCGGTGGCGTAAGAAGCATATTCCTTGCAAAAAGCATAGCTTCAAGAGCCGCAGAACTGAAAATCGACGAGCTTGTTTTTATGGACAATGATGAGAAAAAGCTGCATATATACGGCGCTATGGCAAAAAAGACCGCGGCGCTCATATGCCCTTCTCTCGATTTCAAAATAACCACAGACGCCAATAGCGCGGTCAAAAACGCAGATTACGTGATCACCACCATCAGAGTGGGCGGAGACGATATGCGCGTGAAAGATGAACGCATTGCGCTGGATATGGGCGTTCTTGGCCAGGAAACAACGGGTGCCGCAGGGCTTTCTTTTGCCATGCGGAGCGTTGGGGCACTTGCGGAATACTGCGAGCTTGTAAAGGAATACGCAAAGCCGGGGTGTAAAGTGTTTAACTTTACAAACCCTGCAGGTGTGGTCTCCCAAACGCTGCGCGATATGGGGTATGATTTTACATACGGTATCTGCGACGCGCCGAGCGGCATGCTGCGCACCTTTGAAAAGCTTTACGGCACGGGCGAAGGCTCTGCAAAGGGAGAGATATACGGTCTCAACCACCTCTCTTATTTCACCTCTGTTACGATAAACGGGAAAGAGATGCTTGAAGAGATTATAGAGAACGATGAGGCTTATGAAAAAACAGACCTTCGTTATTTTGAAAAAGACCTGCTCAAAGACCGAGGCAGCATACTGAATGAATACCTGTACTATTTCTATTATCGCGAAAAGGCGCTTGCAAACATTCTGAACGCAGAAAAAACGCGCGGCGAACAGATTGCGGAGATCAACAAAAAAATGACAGCCGAGCTTGAAAATATCGATATAGAAAACGATTTTGAAACGGCTTTGAAGATCTTTGAGCACTGGTACGGCGAGCGCGAAAACAACTATATGGCGAGTGAAACGGGGGTAAAGCGCAAAGAGCCGTGGAAATTTGATATTTATGCCAAGGATGACGGCGGTTACGCGGGAGTTGCGCTCAAATTTATTGAAATCGCAATGAGCGGCAAAAAAGACAGCATGATCCTGTGTGTACCCAACGGCGGCGCGATTGAAGGGCTGCGTGACGACGATGTTGTGGAGATCACCTGCGACATTGATAAAAACGGCGCAACGCCGCACCGTTTCGGCAAGGTGGACGAACAGAATCTGGAGCTGATACGCCGAGTCAAAAATTATGAAAGGCTTGCAAGCGAGGCGATCAGGGAAAAATCGCGCAAAAAGGCGGTTGAGGCGCTTACGCTCCACCCGCTCGTAAACAGCTACAGCATTGCAAATTCACTTACAGATCAATACATAGAGCACAACAAAGAGTATTCGAAAGGATGGAAATAATGGCGTTTATTGCAGGCGCGGGAGCCACAAATGTGGATCTTCTTTATGAGGACATGCCGAAGATACCGGGTGTGGGGGAAGAGATCTACACGGATAAATTTTCCTGCCAGCTCGGCGGCGGTCTGCCCGCCACGCTTATAAATATAGGCAGGCTGGGGATACAAACAAAAATCGCCACGGAACTGGGGCGCGATATGTTTTCCGCATTTGCGGCAGAGCAGTACAAAAGCAATAACGTATTGCCGCTCAATCTTTACAGCGGGGATTCCATACCGCTCAACATTACCTCGGCGATCATACTGAAAAATGACAGAAGCTTTATCACCTACGGCAAGGGCAGCATTGAGCCGGACGACAATGCAAAGGAAAGCTTTTACAATATGGCAACAGGCGCTAAAATCTGCCTGATGCAGCCCGGCGGATTTCTTGAAGTATACAAGAAACTCAAAGCAGAAGGCACGCTTATGGTGCTTGACATGGGCTGGGACGAGGAGATGAGCGAGGCAAAATATGCCGAGCTTCTTGAAACGGCGGATATCTATACGCCGAACAGGATCGAGGCGCTGCGGATCACCGGAAAGAATACGATTGACGACGCGGCGTACGCCTTAAAAAAATATTTTGACAGAGTGATTGTTAAGGTTGACAAGGACGGCTGTATCGGCATAGACGGCAGCGATTATTTCTTTGTGGAAAGCGTGGAAAGATTTAAAAACAAGGACAGCACCGGCGCCGGAGACGCTTTCCTTGCCGGGCTTTGCTACGGGCTGTTTTATGACCGCCCGCTCAAGGAATGTATAGAATTCGGCAACATTACCGGCGGAAAAGCCGTTACGGCGGTAGGCGCGCTCAGCGCGTATGTAACGGAAAAGGAACTGCTTGAGATCAAAGAGGAAATATACTGATGCCAAGAGAGCTAAAAAAATACCAGCTCATTGAAAGAAGCATAATCAAAAGATTCCGAAAAGAAATATGGAATCCTTTTATACTTGCCGTTAAGCAGTATGAGCTCATAAAAGAGAATGACAAAATTGCCGTTTGTATCTCCGGCGGCAAGGATTCCATGCTTTGCGCAAAGCTTATGCAGCAGCTGCAAAGGCACAGCGATGTTCCGTTTGAGCTTGTTTTTCTTGTTATGGATCCGGGCTACAATACCCAAAACAGGCAGCGGATAGAAGAGAACGCAAAGCTGCTGAGCATTCCCATAACAATCTTTGAAAGCAACATATTTGACGTTGCAAACAGCGTGCAGAAATCGCCGTGCTATCTCTGCGCCAGAATGCGGCGCGGGCACCTTTACGCCAAAGCGCGCGAGCTTGGCTGCAACAAGATCGCGCTGGGGCATCATTTCAGCGATGTGATAGAAACCACGCTGATCGGCATGTTTTACGGCTCTCAGCTTCAGGCAATGCTGCCGAAGCTGCACAGCACGAATTTTGAGGGCATGGAGCTGATACGGCCGATGTACTGCATTCATGAGGATTCGATCAAGGCATGGTGCAGATACAACGAGCTGGAATTTATACAGTGCGCCTGCCGCTTTACGGAGCAGTATAAAAATAACGGAAATGAAAACCTGATGAGCAAACGGCAGGAGATCAAAGACCTTATAAAAGAGCTGAAAAAGACAAACCCCAATATAGAGCACAGCATATTCAAAAGCATCCACGCCGTATGCCTGGACACCATGCCCGGCTATAAATCGCACGGCATGGAACACACGTTTCTTGAAAACTACTGATTAATACAAAAAAAATGCCCTGCGGCTGTGTAACCGCAGGGCATTAATATTGCTTTGGAAATTATATTACATATATTTTTTGATCTCATCAACCATATCCGTCTTTTCCCAGGAAACGCCGAGGTCTTCCCTGCCCATGTGGCCGTAGGCGGAGAGCGGCTCATAGATGGGCTTTCTGAGATCAAGCCTGTCTATAATAGCGGAGGGGCGGAGATCAAATACTTTATTTACGATGTCCGCGATCTCATCATCCGCCTTTTTGCCGGTGCCGAACGTATCTACCATAACGGAAACGGGCTTTGCGACGCCGATGGCATACGCAAGCTGGATCTCGCATTTATCCGCAAGGCCGGCGGCAACGATATTTTTCGCCACCCATCTTGCCGCATAAGCCGCGCTGCGGTCTACCTTAGTGGGGTCTTTTCCGCTGAAAGCGCCGCCGCCGTGACGGGCGTAACCGCCGTATGTATCCACGATGATCTTTCTGCCTGTAAGGCCGCTGTCTCCCTGCGGGCCGCCGACAACAAACCTGCCGGTAGGATTTACGAAGAAGACCGTTTCATCATCCATAAGCTCGGCGGGCACGGTGGTTTTGATGACTTTTTCAATAATTTCGTTTCTTAAAGTATCAAGGGAAACATCCGCGCTGTGCTGGCTGGAAACAACAACGGTGGTTACTTTGACCGGCTTGCCGTCCTCATATTCAACAGTGACCTGCGTTTTGCCGTCCGGATAAAGATAAGGCAGCTCACCGCTCTCGCGAACCTCGGTAAGCTTAACGGCAAGCTTGTGGGCAAGACTTATAGGCATGGGCATAAGCTCTTTTGTTTCATTACAGGCATAGCCGAACATCATACCCTGATCTCCGGCGCCGTTGAGGTTATATTTATCCTCTTCATCATGCTTCAGCTCAAAGGACTTATCTACGCCGAGGGCGATATCCGGGCTCTGCTTATCAAGCGAAACGCAGACGCCGCAGGTATTGCCGTCAAACCCTTTTTCACCGCTGTCATAACCGATATCGCATACTGTTTTTCTTATGATGGCGGGAATATCCACCTGTGCCTTTGAAGTGATCTCACCCATAACATGGATCTGACCCGTTGTGCAAAAAGTTTCACAGGCAACGCGGCTCTGGGGATCCTGCGCAAGCATTGCATCAAGGATAGCGTCCGAAATACGGTCGCTTATCTTATCCGGATGGCCTTTGGTAACGGATTCGCTTGTAAACAATGTTTTAGACATATTTTATTCCTCCCGATGCCTTATCATAAAAATAAGCGCGCCCGAATGAGCGCGCCGAACTACTCATCACTCGGAAAATCCGCGGGAATTAGCACCTTGCGGTTGCAGGTTGCTGTGGTATCAACGGGCCCGTCCCTACCCCACTCTTGATAAGGCGTATTCTTATTTATCAGGATTATATAATAACGCAAGCAACGCCAAAAGTCAACAAAATTTTAACGCTTTGCTCTAATTATAAAAATTATTGAATTTATAAACAAAATATAAAGATTTTTTTGTTGATTGTGTTGTAATTTGTTTAGAAATAGTTTATAATATGAAATGCTGAATTTGCATATTTCTTAAGGAGGAAAACAAATGGCAAAGAAAACAGTATTTATTACCGGCGGTACCGGTAATATGGGCTGGGCAGCCGTTCAGGAAATGCTTAAAAAGCCCAACGAAATCAATATAAAAATGCTTGCCAGAAAAAGCAAGAAGAACGAAGAGCTTTTAGCTCCTCTGCTTTCAAAGCCCAATGTAAAGGTAATCTGGGGCGATCTTCTTGAATACGACGCGATTCTTGAAGGCGTAACAGGCTCCGATTATGTGCTTCATGTTGGCGGAATGGTATCGCCGACTGCGGACTGGAAACCCTACAAAACCCAGAAAACAAACATAGGCGCCGCGCAGAGCATCTGCAAGGCAGTGCTGGCACAGCCGAACAAAGATGATATCAAGGTATGCTACATAGGTACGGTTGCCGAGACCGGCGGACGCAATTACCCCATTCACTGGGGCCGCTGCGGCGATCCTATCAAGATCTCCATTTACGACCACTATGCCGTTTCAAAGACCGTTGCAGAGCGCACATTCGTTGAAAGCGGCATCAAAAACTGGGTAGTAATGCGCCAAAGCGGTATACTTTACCCCAATATTCTTAAAAATATGGATCCCATCATGTTCCACGTTCCGATCAACGGCGTGCTTGAATGGTGCACCGTTGAGGATTCCGGCAGACTTATGTGCAACCTTGTTACGGAAGACGCCGCCGGTCATCTCGGAAAAGATTTCTGGAACCATTTCTTTAACATCGGTTCCGGCAAGGAATACAGGATCTCCAACTACGAGTTTGAATGCCTGCTTCTCGGCACGCTTGGCCTTGCAGGCCCCGAAAAGCTGTTTGACCCCAACTGGTTCATCACAAAGAATTTCCACGGTCAGTTCTATGCGGACGGTGACAAGCTTGAAGATTTTCTGCACTTCAGAGAGAATCTTCCCATTCAGGATTATTTCAACCGCCTTGCAGACCAGGTTGAATTCTACTTCAAAATACCGAGATATCTCCCGAAGGGTCTTGTTGCTGCCTGTGCAAAGCCGTTTATGAAGAAGATTGCGGAAACGCCCGGCTTCGGCACACTTGACTGGGTAAAGACCAACGACCATAACCGCATGACGGCTTACTACGGCTCCAAAGAGGAGTGGGAGAAGATCCCAAGCAAGTGGGAAGACTTTAAGATCATGAAATTTGACAAAGATAACAGCGCAGCAGAGCAGTTTAAGCTTGACCACGGCTATGACGAAAGCAAGCCGGAATCCGAGCTTGATATTGAAGACATGAAGCAGGCTGCCAAGTTCAGAGGCGGCGAATGCCTGTCTGATTCCATGACGAAGGGCGACATGGCTACCAAGCTGAAGTGGAAATGCGGCCACTGCGGCGCTGAGTTTGAGGCAAGCCCTGCGCTTATCCTGCTCGGCGGTCACTGGTGCCCCGAATGCTATATTCCGCAAAAGGCGTGGGATTATGATTCCATTGCCAAAACAAATCCGTTCTTTGCACAGGTTTGGTACCCGAGCCACAGAAAGGACGAAAACAACAAATACGACTTTGACGAGATCTTCCACATCAACGGCGTTGCGTGGGATGATATTAAAAGATAAAGCAAGCTAAAGCAAAAAATCAGCCGTTATGCAGATTCCGATCTGTATAACGGCTGATTTTTGTATTTATTTCCAGGGATTATTCGGATCCGGGTCTGTAGGATCCCAGCCGCGGCGGCTGTCTGAAATATCTATCTTGACGGGAACCGGCTTTTCCAGCGGTTCCGGCTCATCACAGTCATAGATAACTACAGTTGTGCCACCGGGGCAGTTATCATATATCCATTTTGCGTCTGCAACGCTGAGACGTATACACCCTGCCGACGCCGCCGTACCGAGCTTATTATACTCCTCATATTCCAAAGTATCTTTTGATTTTTCAAAATACGGAACCGAATGAAAAAGAATATGCCCGGTTATTCTGGTTGCGTATTGACCATAAACATCCCCGAAAAGGAAGCGCCATTTGTATTTATCACTTGTTTTAAACGTGCCTGTAGGCGTTTCGCCGCTTGCGCCTACCGAACAAACCATGGCTTTGACCGGCTCGGTAAATCTGCCGCAGCCGTCATTTTTATAGATAATTACAACATTCTGCTTTCTGTTTATGTTTATCACATAAGGTTTAGTGGAAGTTATATTCACATTGTGCTTACCTGCATGTGTATTTTCAGATGCAGTTGTTGTTTCATAACCCGCTTCAACCCTGTCAAAGCTTACGGAACCGTTAATATTGCCCGGATAGACATTCAGAGAATGAGCTTCCTCTGTTGCATACAACCGCGCAACCGGAACGGCACCGGAATAAACGAAGTATGCCCCGCAGCCAACGGCGACACACAGCAAAAGGCACAAAAAGACGATAAAAATATTCTTTTTCATAAAGACTCCTGCGTTAAGTCGGTATTTATTTGGACTGGCCGTAATAGGCGTTCTTTCCGTGCTTGCGCAGATAATGCTTATCCAGCAGATACTGCTCTATGCCGATGTTTGATACTTTTGAAAAGGAAGCGGCCTGCTCGGTATTCAATGCCATTTTGCAGACCTCTTCAAGGATCAGCGCGTTTTCAACTGCTTTAAAAGCGTCTTTGCCCCAAGTAAACGGACCGTGGCGGTGAACGAGAACGGCGGGAATCTCTTTAGGACTGAGCCGCCTTTTTGTAAACTCTTCCACGATCACCCTGCCGGTATTCAGCTCATAATCCTGCTGTACTTCATCCTTTTTCAATCCCCTTGCACAGGGAACGGGACCGTAGGCAAAATCCGCATGCGTGGTGCCGTAAGCCGGAACATCGCGCCCCGCCTGCGCCCAGGAGCAGGCGCAGCTTGAATGGGTATGAACGATGCCGCCGATATCCTGAAAGCTGTTATAAAGCGCAAGATGCGTCGGCGTATCGGAGGAGGGGTTGAGTTTTCCCTCCACCTTATTGCCGTTCAGATCCATAACGACCATATCATCCGCAGTCATTTTATCATACGGAACACCGGACGGCTTTATGACAAAAAGACCGCTTTCCCTGTCTATTTCCGAGGCATTGCCCCATGTTAGCACCACAAGGCCGTATTCAACGAGCTTCAGATTTGCCTCGTAGACCTTTTTCTTTAATTCTTCAAGCATAAAACGACTCACATTCCGAGCTTATACGCAACATCGTTGTAAAAAAGCTCTTTTCTGAATTCATCTATTTTTGTATCCTTACCGATATGTACGAATTCTATACCCATGATCTCTGCAAAATCGCGCATATTACCGGCAGTAAGGCTGTAGGAGAGAACGCTGTGGTGCGCGCCGCCGGCATAGATCCACGCCTCTGCCGAGGTCTGCAGGCACGGAAGCGGTTTCCAGAGCACACCGGCAACCGGGAGCTTCGGCATATCGTTTTTCTGCTCCATACATTCCACGTCGTTGCATATCATACGCAATCTATCGCCCATATCAACAAGGGTCACAACGATGCCCTTGCCCGTTTTTGCCTTGAACACAAGGCGTGCGGGGTCTTCCCTATCTCCGATACCGAGGGGATGCACCTGAATTTTAGGCGTTTCAGCAGCGCAAAGCGGGCTGACCTCAAGCATGTGCGAACCGAGCAGCATTTCATTGCCCGGCTCAAAATGATAGGTGTAATCCTCCATGAAAACGGTGCCGCCGTCAAGCCCCTCGGCCATGGAGTTCATAACACGCAGCATGGCGGCAACTTTCCAATCGCCTTCCGCGCCGAAGCCGTAACCCTGCCGCATAAGATCCTGCGCGGCAAGGCCGGGAAGCTGGCGCAGCTGCTGAAGATCCTCAAAATTTGTATGGAAAGCATTGAAGCCGTATCTTTCCATGAACTTTTTGAGCGCGACCTCCTCGCGTGCCTGATAACGAACGGAATCGATATTTTCCGTATCCATAACATACAGCTTTTCATACTCCGCCATCTGTGCATTGATCTCTTCCTCGGTAACGGCGTCTACCTCTTTGATGATATCTCCGACCCCGTAATGATCTACCTGCCAGCCGAGCTTGATCTGGGCTTCTATTTTATCGCCGTCTGTTACGGCTACGTTTCTCATATTATCGGAAATGCGCAGAACGTGTACCTTTCGGCTTTCCGCAGCGCCGACTGCCGCTCTGAGCCAAGTTTCCATTTCGGACTGAAACTTCTCATCTTTCCAATAGCCGGCAATGACTTTTCTTTTCAATCGCATTCTGGCGGCAATATAGCCGTGTTCCCTGTCGCCATGGGCGGACTGATTCAGATTCATAAAATCCATATCTATATCCTGCCAAGGGATATCGCGGTTGAACTGGGTATTCACATGAAGATACGGCTTTTGGAGCGCATTGAAACCCGCGATCCATGCCTTTGAGGGCGAGAACGTATGCATCCATGTGATAACGCCTGCGCAGTTATCTGCGTCATTTGCCGCACGGAATACATCCAGTATCTCCTTTGAAGTCTTTACGCAGGGTTTGGCAACGATACGGCAGGGCATTTTTTTGCTCCATTCCTCGCACATCTGCGCAGCATGGGAATCGATCGTTTCAAAAATATCCTCTCCATAAAGGAACTGCGTTCCCACTACAAACCAAAATTCATAATCTTTTATTGCCATGATCTTTCTCCTTATCCGTTTATAATATCGGCCGCGCAGGACTCTGCGGCAAGACCTTTTTTATACAGTTTCATATATTCGTTAAAACCGTTTACGTCTTTTTCTTCCGGCGCTTCAACAGCGCGGCTGCTGTTTGCAAAAACATACTGATCAAGATAATCCTCAAGCGACATGCCTTTGGTATCACTTGCATACTTTGCAAGGATCGCTATCCCCCATGCGCCGCCCTCGCCTGCCGTTTCCGTTACCGCTACCGGTGTGTTCAACGCGGCGGCAAGCAGCTTCTGACCGACAACAGGCGTTTTGAACAGACCGCCATGGCCGTTGATGCACTCGATCTGAACACCCTCTTTTTCAAGTATATCCATACCTATCTTAAGCGTTGATAATGCCGAATAGATCTGCGCCCTGAAAAAGTTTGAAGCATTCAGCTTGGAATCCGGCTTTCGGAACAGCAGCGGCGCGCCGCTGTTTACGTGGGCGACCGGCTCACCCGAAAAATAGTTATAATTGACGATACCGCCGCAGTCGGCATCACCCTCAAGCGCTTTGGCGTAAAGCATATCGTAAAGGGCTGGCTTTGAAATATTGCTGCCGCAGGCATGCGCAAGCTCATAAAACAGATTCACCCAATAATCCAGATCCGTACAGCAGTTATTGCAGTGCACCATGGCAACGGGCTTTCCTGTTGGCGTTGTGACCATATCGATCTCTTCATAGACACCCTTGAGCGGCTTTTGAAGCACGACCATGGAAAATATGGAGGTGCCGGCGGAAACATTGCCTGTTTTCTCACGGACACTGTTCGTTGCCGCCATACCTGTACCTGCGTCCCCTTCCGGCGGGCAGAACGGTATGCCGGGTTTCAGATTACCGCTTTCGTCAAGAAGCGCAGCGCCTTTTTCGGTCAATGTACCCGCCTGCTCCCCGGCCAGCAAAACCTTTGGCAGCAGATCCTTTATGTTCCACGGATACTGCGCAACATCTGGGAGCGCCGCAAACTTTGCAAGCATATCCGCGTCATAATCCAAACTTTTGCCGTTTATCGGGAACATGCCGGAGGCTTCGCCTATCCCCACGGCATTCACGCCTGTGAGCATATAGTGCACATAGCCGGCAAGCGTAGTTATGTAAGCGATATCCTTTACATGTGCTTCACCGTTCAGGACAGCCTGATAAAGATGCGCGATGCTCCATCTTTGCGGTATATTGAAGCCGAACAATTCGGTCAGTTTTGCGGAGGCGGCGGAAGTGGTGGTGTTCCTCCACGTTCTGAACTCCGCAAGCTGGACGCCGTTTTTATCAAAGGCAAGATACCCGTGCATCATAGCGGAAAAGCCGATTGCGGAAAGCGATTTGATATACTGACCGCTTTTTTCATAAACATCCTTGTTGAGCGACGAATACGCGCTTCTTATGCCGTTCCAGACATCTTCAAGGCTATAAGTCCAATAGCCGTTTTCCAGCCTGTTTTCCCAGTCATGAGAGCCGGAGGCTATGGGAGCGCAGCTTTCGTCTATCAGCACGGCTTTAATCCTTGTGGAGCCGAGCTCGATCCCAAGCACCTCTTTGCCGCTGAGTTTCAATCCATTCAAAATATTCACCTGATTTTTCGTTTTTCTTAATTTTACTATATATAATTAGAAAATTCAATAATATTATTTTATTCATAAAGGGTTTGACAGAAAACAGCAAATGGCATACAATCAAATCAGAAAACATTACGGAGGCAAAGGTATGAATGGATTCTCAACACACCCCGACCCGCAATTTGAACGGGAAAACTGGCAAAGCCTGAACGGCACATGGGATTTTGGATTTGAAAAGGCAGGGCTGCGTAAAGGCTTTTCAAAAGGCGCGGCGCTCGCAGAAAGCATCAGAAACAAACAGCAATATCCTTACAAGATCAATGTACCTTTCTGCGCCGAGAGCGAGCTTTCCGGCATTGGATACACGGGATTCATCAGCAGAGTCTGGTACAGAAAAAACATGGAGATACATAAAGACGGAAAGCTTGTGTTTTTGCATATCGGCGCGGCGGATTATAAGACCACCGTTTTGATAAACGGCAGATCCGCAGGCGAGCACAAGGGAGGCTATACGTCTTTTAAACTGAACGTAACGCAGCTTCTGAATGACGGCGCAAACGAGATATTTATTCTTTGCGAGGATAATGTTAAAGACCCGCTCGTGCCCGCCGGCAAGCAGAGCGACCGTAAAAAGAGCTACGCTTGCAGCTACACGCGCACGACCGGCATTTGGGGCAATGTATATCTGGAATATGTGCCTGAAGAGTACATAGAAAGTTTTAAGATCTATCCCGATACAGAGCAATGCGCGGCAGGTATCGTATTCAAACTCAGCGGACGGGCAGACCTGCGTATAAAAGCGTATTATAACGGCAAAGAGGTTGCGGCGGCAAGCGCCGAAAGCGCGGCAGGCAGCGCTTTTCTTACACTGAAGCTGGGTGAAAAACACCTTTGGGAATGCGGCAAGGGGCGGCTTTACAGGCTGGAGATGCGCTTTGGAGAAGACACCGTTTACAGCTATTTCGGGCTGCGCAATGTAAGGCTTGACGGTTTTAAGTTTTTGCTTAACGGCAAAAGCGTTTTTCAGCGCCTTGTGCTTGACCAGGGCTATTACAAAAAAGGCATATACACCGCGCAGAATGATGAAGAGCTGAAAAAGGATATTGAATTATCCCTATCCCTCGGCTTTAACGGCGCACGTCTGCACCAAAAAGTTTTTGACCCGAGATTTCTGTATTTCTGCGATCTTTACGGATACATGGTTTGGGGCGAATACGCAAGCTGGGGGCTTGATTATTCCGACCCTGCCGCACTTGGTGAATTCCTGCCGCAATGGCTTGAAAGCGTGGAAAGGGATTTTAACCACCCGGCGATCATTGGCTGGTGCCCGTTTAACGAAACGTGGAACTACAGGGGCAGAAAGCAGAATGACGGGCTTATAAAGACCGTATATGAAATAACAAAGCTATTTGACTGCACGCGACCGTGCATTGATACGAGCGGGAATTTCCATGTTAAAACAGACATTTACGATGTGCATGATTACAGATACGACCCTGCCGCATTTAAAAAATCTTATGACAGACTGCTGCACGGCGAGCTTTACGAGCACGTGCTTAAGGATAATCCCGGCAGACAGAAATACGGCGGCGAGCCGGTATTTATAAGCGAATACGGCGGCATAAAATGGGAAGCGGACAAAAGCATCAGATCATGGGGGTACGGAGAAGACGTAAAGACGGAGCAGGAATTTTTGCAAAGATATGCGGGACTTACAAGTGCCGTAACTTCCAACACCAAGATTCTCGGTTTCTGCTATACGCAGCTGTATGACGTTGAGCAGGAGCAAAACGGGCTTTTCACATATGAAAGAAAGCCCAAATTTTCCGATGAAACATATGATAAGATCAAAGCCGTAAACACTGCGCACGCCGCTATAGAGGCATAAAACCGAACCGGCGGAATACCGCCAGAAAAAAGCCGTTTACATACTGAACAAACACAAATCTGCGGCAGAAGAACATGCCGACTTTCTACATTTGTGTTTTCGGTTCGTATGTAAACGACTTTTATTTTAATGAATATATACGTTGTAAACTTTACGGCTTTTCGGCATTACCGCTCAGCAGTGTTATCAAACGGCTCTGCCTCAAAAGAAAAGTAAAGGGGTCTGAAATACCCGAAGTTTATTAAATGCTCTTTAGACGGAATCGGCCCGCAGCTGCCGGAGCCTGTGCCGCGCACATAACCGTCTATTGCCGTAAAGGTTGTGTTGCAATCAGGCAGATCCTCAATATGCTTTGCTTTTTTCAGCTGACCGAGCGTAAAGTGGTTGGCATTGAAATTGATATACCTATCCAGCGCGGTAAATTTCATGCCCGATCCGTTACGATCGGAAATCGCAGCATAGCGGACATCGCCTCTATTGCCGGAATCCTGCGGCTTGATATATTTGTGCGCCATATCGGAAACGGTCGTTTTATAGATCCCAACAGGGGCATGCTCCCTGAAATCTGAATAATTTTCAAGCGGGCCTCTGCCGTAATACTCCACATTCTCAAATTCGCCCTTCATTTCAGCATGCACGCCGAAACGGGGCAGCTGATCTGTAAGCGGGCACACCTTTTTGAGCGACGCGCTGACAGTCATTTTTCCGTTTTTATCAAAGAAATAGCTGACCTGTGCCCTTGCAAGCACAAATACGCCCCTTGTGATAAAATCATAGACCGTGCTTATGTATTTGACGCCGTTATTCACCTTAACGCCGCACGAGATCAGTTTTGCAGCAGAGCAGTCCAAGCCGATGATCTTCCAGAATATCACCATATACTGGTCATTATCCAGCCTGCCCCTGTATATATGCGGAACAAAACCGCTCGCCTTGTCCACGGGCGCTTCGTTCAGATATTCCACATCATTTTTGCAGTAGCTTACAAGGCCTTTCTTTTTATCAAACAGCGCTCTGCCGCCGTCAAAAGCAACACGGATCGTCTTTCCGACAACCGATATATCGGCAGGTTTTGCACTGTTATCCGCCTTTTTGAGCGCTGCGCAGGAAACGATGATCTGCTCTGCGGCGATCTCTCTGCCGCTGGCCTTATCCGTATATTTAAAGTTAACGAATACATCTTTATCGCGCTGATCCAAATAGGAAGAATTGATCTGAATCTTTTTCCTGCTGCCCGGAGCAACAGTGCTTTTCACGCTGCCCTTTTGCCTGCGCGCACCGTTTACCGTTATCTCAAAATCAATATTCATATCTGAGCTGTCTTTAAAGCATCTTGTATTCCAAAGCTCAAAAACATTTCCTTTGATATGTTTTGCCCTTACAGGCCGGTAGCATACCTTCATCTCCAGCGCGCCGCTTGACGGTCTGCGGTCCGGATAAAACAAGCCGTCTACACAGAAATTGCCGTCATGTATCGGCTCATTATGATCGCCGCCGTAGGTCCACTTATATTTTGCATTTTCATCGTAAACGCTGTGGTCCGCCCATTCCCAGATACAGCCGCCCATAAACTGATCTGACGAATAGAAAAGCTGCATATACTCCTCAAGCCCGCCCGGGCCGTTGCCCATGGCATGCGCATATTCGCACTGGAAAAACGGTTTATCCTTATATTTATTTCCTGCAGTACCGTTAAGGATCTTTCTCATAAGCGCCTGTGTGGCATACATTCTGGAAACCACGTCATATGCCCAGCGCTTGCTGCGCGTTACGCCCTCATAATGAACAGGGATACCCGGATCGGCTTCTTTCAGATAATCGTAGCAGATATCCTGGCACTTATAGCCGCCGGACTCGTTGCCGAGGCTCCACATCGTAATGCTGGGATGGTTCTTATCCCTGCCGTACATTCTTTTGACCCTGTCAAGGTAATGAGAAGCCCATCTTTCGTCGTTGCTCAATCTGTTGGGGTCATACGTGCTGTAAGGAACCGCATAAAAACCATGCGTTTCAATATCTGCTTCGTCAACAACATAAAGGCCGTAAATATCGCACATTGTAAGAAAAGCCGGATCGGGAGGATAATGCGAAGTGCGCACTGCATTGCAGTTATACTCTTTCATAAGGCGAATATCTTTTTCAAGATCATCAAGCGACATAGCATAGCCTTTTGTCATATGCGTATCATGATGATTAACGCCCAGCATTTTGATCGGCTTTCCGTTAAACAAAAATACATTGCCGTCTATTCTGATACTCTTAAAACCGATATAGGTACGGATCGCCTCTTTAACGGTTCCGTTGCTTTTAAGCAAAAGGATCACTTCGTAAACTCTTGGCGTTTCAGCACTCCACTCCTCAACAGAAAGGGCGCGCAGTTCCGCCGTTTTACAATCCTGTTTTAAAACAGTATCAAACAGTCCCTCCGCCGTGACCTGAACACAGGAATCCGGTAAAAACGCGCCGTCAACCGAGATTTTCAGATCATATGTACCGTCAGGATTCTTTGAAGTTCTGAACAGAAAATCATTTATATATTCATCTTCCTGAGAGATCAGATAAACATCGCGGAATATACCGTTTTCACGGAACATATCCTGGCATTCAAGATAAGTACCGTTGCTCCACTTATACACAACTGCAACGATCTCGTTTTTGCCGTTGTTCAAAAATGAAGTTACATCAAACTCAGCCGTGTTATGAGAGCCTTCGCTGTAGCCCACATACTTTCCGTTGATATAAACCGAAAGCGCGCCCGCAACGCCCAAAAAAGTAAGAATACGGCGTTTTTGCGCATCTTCTATATCCACAAATTTCCTGTAAACACCCGTTGCCACATCAGCCGGAATGTGCGGCGGCCTTTTCGGAAACGGATATCTTGTATTGATATAGGCGATCTGGTCATAGCCGGTTCTCTGCCAGGTGCAGGGCACATGGATACGGTCAAAAGAGACGCTGTTCGTATCCAGCTCCTCGGAAATATCGCTCAATTTTTCATAATAGGCAAAATCCCACTCGCCGCTGAGCACCGTCACTCTGTCCGAATGATAGCGCTCGTTTTTATAGTCTGTTGCACTTAACGCTTTTTCGTTTGAAAACGGTATGAAATAACTTCTTTCCGCCAGCTTATTTTCCTCAAAAATATTGAAATCCGTATGCAGATCTCTGCGAATCCTATATTTCATATTTACCCTCTCTTTTTATTTAACTTATCAACATGACTGATATGCAGATCATGCCCTGCCTATTTAAACATTCAGTTTCAGCTCAATATACTTTTCACTTTCCTCGCCCCAGCTGTCAACGGCATAGATTTTAAAATCATGCCCGCCGCTGTCAGGCAGTTCCATTTCAAGCGCAACGGTTTGGCTCATACTGTCTATTCCGTTATAGAAATCGCTGAAATAGTATTTGGTTTCCTGATCGTCGATCACCACTTTATAGGAATGGACGAAATCGTCGTCGCTTGCCGCGGGGAAGGACAAAATAATTTTATCGCCCTGAACCGTTGCCGTACCGGCTGTATCGGTTATAACGGGAGCGGAATTCACGGCTTTCCTGCTTTCAAACGAATATTTGCCGTCATTCTGATACGGCAGTGAAAAAGTCCACACGCTATCCGCTTTTTCTTCCTTACCCATATTGCCGTCTGCAAAATTGATACGGTGTACCGTAATGGATTCATCCGTAAAATCCAAAATATACCCCATCGGGGTCGCATCTGCATTCGGCGGAATCGTGCCGTTTTCTTTGCCCTCTTCCATTTCGGTATAGGAAAGCGACTGCGTATTGATGACCGTATAGGCGCCCTGCCAGATCGAACGCTCATCAAGCAGTGAATAATGCACATGACCGCTGAAATCGATCACATTCGGGTATTTGGAAAGCACCGCGTCCAGATTTTTATCTCCCCAGTCTTCACTGCCGTAGCTGGTATTCTCCGGCTGGTTATGCGTCATAACAAAAATAGGCTTTCCCTCTGAATCCGCTGCCGCCTTTTGCAGCTCGTTATCCAGCCATTCGGCAGTTAATCTGTAGCCGTTCTGCATACTGCCGGAATCCGGCGACGCACCTATAAAATGATAGCCGTTTACAACATAATGCGTCCACGGAGAAGAGCCTGTAACGCTTTCATAAGCCGCCTTGTGCGGGCGATATGTAAAAACATTCTTGCTCCAGTAATCATGATTGCCCATGATACTTTGGATTATGGGTCTGTCTTCCCCAAAGACCTCGTTAATTGCGTCCTCATAAGTCTGAAAGGCAAATTCTGTGCCCAGATCGCCGATATCGCCTGCAAAGAGGATCATGTCAACATCATTATTTTTGATTACATTAAGCGCATTTTTAAAATTTACAAGGTATGTATCGTCTTCTGCAAGCAGCTCTTCCGTAGGGGGCAGCTGCGTATCCGATATAACGGCAACTTTGAAATCGCTTGCGGAAGTTTGAAATTCCTGAATCTCCGTTTTATTGATAAGAGCCCTGCTTGATGAGGAATATAACACGAACAAAACGATCGCCCCCGCGATAAGTATGAATGCTGCAATAACAGACAGCGCAGTAATGATTTTCTTTTTTTTACTCATTCTGACACCCATGCTCTGCCGCACTTTCTGCTGCCAGCGCATTCAGCTCTTCATTTTCCAATCTTTCCTTTTCTGCTCTGAAAGCCTTTAGCTTGCCCGCCTGCGCTTTTTCATCAAACTTATAGAAAAACATCGGAATCGTTTGCAGCAGCAAACCGATAGCGCCGAATGCGGTAAGCAGGAAGAAGATAACGTTCAACAGCATCGTGTAATCCACGCCGCCGGAAATGAAAGACTGCGTTGGGCTTTGGATCAGCGGCCGGGTCAAATTATCCGTAAGCGCATTCATTTTATCTACATTATAACCGAAAGCATCAACAACATTCAAGAGCAACGCATTAAAAATTGCAACCGATATCTGGCTTATCAGGCTCTGGAAAGAGAACACGGTGCCCTCAAGCCGCTTGCCCGTGCGCATTTCAAGATCCTCCACAACGTCGGAGAACATAGCTGTTGTAAGGACTGTCATGATCCCGACCGGGAAATTTGTAAAGAAACGCAGGATCATATAAACGACCGCGCCTGCAAACGTATTATAGGGAACGATCCAAACACCTATAACAAAGCAGATGATATCAGCAAAGATACCGATAATAGAAGTGCCTATCCAAAGCGTTTTCTTATCCATCTTTTTGAGAAACAGAGGTATCAGCGCCATAGAAAGCATATAGGAAATACCGCTGCCGATCTGAAGGAGCGGCGTTAAAAGGCCTTCGCTCGTGAGCTGCAAAGAGATGCCGAACGTATCATAGATCCAGGCGCATAATTCATCTATGGGCAGAACGCCGATACAGTTCCACTTTGCAAAATACGGCAAAAACATAGAACCGATATTGACGATCGACGAGAAGAACATGGCGATCGTTAACACAATAAACTTTTTATCTTTAAATACGATCTTTAATCCGTCAACATACTTTTCTTTTTTAGGCGGTATCCTTATTTTTTCCTTGAAACCGAAGGCGGAAAAGAACATGGGCACAGCGCCGATCGTTGCAAAGATCAGCGCAGAAAAGAAATAGCCCTGCTTCTGATTTTCCCGCCCCCAAAGACCGGCAACCGTAAAGAAGAGCAGCGACGGCAGAACCGAACCGAGCGAGCCGAGTATATTGCTCCAGGACAGGGCTTTGACGCGCAGCTTATCTTCCGGAAATACAAGCGGCGCAAGGCCCTTGTTCGGAATATCGAGAGCCGTATAAATCGTGTAATAGAGAATATACGCTATAATTGCGTAAATAAAGTTTCCCGTCTGTCCGAAATCGATCGGCGCAAACAGCATTGCCGTTACCAAAATCATCGGGCCGGACATCCAGAACACATACGGTCGGCATTTGCCCCAGCGGGTATTGGTCTTATCGACCAGCATGCCCATAAGAGGATCGTTTACGGCATCCCACACCTTGGTAACAGCCAGCATAATACCCGTCATGGAAAGGGACAGCCCCAGAACATCGGTAAAATACATATTGAGCGCCGTGCCGACAATACTGTAGACCGTGCTTATGCCGAACGGCAAAAGCGAAAAAGCAAGTATTTCCCGTGTTGTTTTGCTCTTAAATAAATTTTTCATTGTACTCCCTCCGGCATCTTGTAATATCCGCATTTATTAATAAGAGAAACGAACCCGCCGAAGATGCTGTTAAAATAATCATCGGACACCTTGAATTCAGGCAGCGCATACGGCGGCAGGCCTTTAACCGCGGCATGAAATATTTTTTCAAACTGATTCTGCCTCTGAGATCTGTAAAACACGATCAGCTGCGGATTGAGGTAAATAATTATATTTCTGACGATCTTGGCAGGGAAAGTGATTCCCATAATGTTTTTCCTAAGATCATCGGTATATCCAACCTCACCGCCAAAGCCCGTGCTGCCCGTAAGTAAATTGCCGTTTACCGTTTCTCCGACGCCTACGCCGTTATGGCCGAACTGCACCGTGGCAATATTTGATATATTCCCGCCGTTCTTTGCGCACTCCCCTATGGCGGTAAGCTTCATATCATTCTGAACAACAACGTTTATACCGTATTTGCTTTCAAGATCGCTTTTCATATCCAGCCCAACGGCAGACGGATTATAAAACCAGTCCATGATAACGCCGTTATTCAGCACGCACGGCAGCGCCAGACAGACCGTGCCGATATTATATTTTTCAGACGCGCGTTCTATGATCCGGTAAACGCTTTTTACAAAGCCGTTAAATGCAAAAGTGACGGAATATTCCGCAACGCTCTCAAAACAGAAATCACAAATGCGGCAGAGCAATTTGTTATCATCAACAATCAGAAATAAAAAATACTGGTACTTCTCATTAAGAAAATATAATTTTGCTTTGCGCCCGCCGGTAGAATCCGCCATATCTCCCTCGCAGACCATTCCGAATTCAATAGCCTGCACAACGCATTTTTTAACGGTAGTCAATCCGCCTTCGGTCTGCTCTGTAAGCCGGGCCAAACTGCAGGGGCCTTTTTTTCTTAACACCTGTAAAATATCGGAAAGATTTTTGTTTCTTATATTTTTAAGGGTATCGTGCTCAAGCAAACAACATACCTCCCATAACTTTTAACACGGGGTATCAAAAGTTCTTATAAATGTTCCTGTTTTATTTGTCAATCACAAACATATAATAATGCAAACTTATGCTTTATCGGCAAGCAGAAATCATCTGAAGCGGCTGCCATAAAAATATAAAAGCCTGCAAAATAATGCAGGCTGCAGCGTGTAGAAAAAGGTGTGAATTTAGAAAAGGGGCAGTCTTACACGCTGAGGAGACTTCGAGAAATCGAGCTGAATTTCGTTTTTCGCGAGCGGG
>URED01000008.1 GCA_900546785.1 uncultured Oscillospiraceae bacterium
GAGCGGGTGCCGTACAACGGTACTGCCCCCGAGCAAAAAACGGAAAGCGCAAATGTGCATGAACTCTTGTTTAATGCGGCATTTAACTGTTTTATACGTTTTATTTGTTTACGATTAAGTTGCTTTTTTGCTGTTTTTTCGCCGTTTTGAATATATAAAGCATAAATCGCGCGGTTCAGCCGACTTTATCGCAGTCTGAAAGGGGCGGCGCAGACCGCCCCTTTAATATTTGAAAATACGGGAATACTAAATATCATTTACTGAAAGGAATTCTTATGCGAAAAGTTTTAGCGGAGATAAAAAAATATTCCATTATAATCATCATCGTGTGCGCCGTGCTCGGCGCGCTGCTTATCGCGTTTCCGGATAGAATGCTGGAATACACCTCGCTTTTCATCGGCGGCGCGTTCATCGCCTGCGGCGTTTTTGCAATCATAAATTACCTCATCAAACGCAGGTTTGTGTTTACGCTGACCTTGGGCATAATCGCCGCTTTATCGGGCCTTATCATCTGCCTTGCTTATAAACAGATACTTTCCGTTATCGTGTTTTTGATGGGTATTTTTCTGCTTGTGGGCGGCATCATAAATCTGGTCAATTCGTTTTACGTTGCCGCTTCCATGCCGCATTCGTGGATCATTACAACGGTGCTTTCCGTCGTTTCCGCAGCCCTCGGGATCGTATGTATGTCCAATCCGTTTCGGGCGCAGAACACACTTGTCCAGTTCCTCGGAATCGGGCTTATCGTGTTTGCCGTTTTGGATCTGATCGCCTATATTCAGATCCATGAGATCGCAAAAAAGGTAAAAGACAAGCTTTCCGATAATAAGGGCGACGACGGTACGATCGAGGTGGATTATCGGGAAGTAGACGATGATTGATAACGTAATGAATATTATAATGAGAAAAATAACTTAAAATATAAATTTTGCCTTGCAGCGCGTATTACAAGATGATATAATTGTTTGAATTTATTATATTATGTGCGGAGTGATGATTATGGATCTCAAAGAAAAGCTCAATCAGTGGCTTGCATTTGCGGATGAGAAAACCAAGAATGAGTTGACCTCTGTTATGAACGATGAAAAAGAGGTGGAAGACCGGTTTTATAAAGACCTTGCTTTCGGAACCGGCGGTCTGCGCGGCGTAATGGGCGCAGGTTCAAACAGAATGAATGTATATACCGTCGGCAGGGCAACCCTTGGCCTTGCAAACTATCTTGCGGATAAATTCGGCAGCGGCGCAAGCGTTGCGATTGCGTATGATACACGAAACAATTCATCTCAATTTTCGCTTGCCGCAGCGCGTATCCTTGCTGCAAAGGGCATTAAGGTATACAGATATAAATACTGCATTCCGGTGCCGGTTCTGTCTTTTACAACCAGGCGCCTTGCGTGCAGTGCCGGCATCATGATAACCGCCTCCCATAATCCCAAGGAGTATAACGGCTATAAGGTCTATGACGAAACCGGCTGCCAGATATGCACCGAAGCGGCGGCAGAGCTGCTTTCGTACATAGAAAAAGAGGATTACGCATCCGTAGCCGCCCTGCTCGATCAAGGCGGTGAGATCACCGAGATCGGCGATGAGATCCTGAATGATTATTATAAAGCCGTAAGCGCACAGTCGCTCTATACGGAAAAATCCGATATTAAGATCGTATACACGCCGCTGCACGGCACGGGCAATATCCCGGTTCGTGAAATGCTTAAAAACTTTGACGTTTCTGTTGTTAAGGAGCAGGAACTCCCGGACGGCGATTTTTCAACTGTAAGAAGCCCCAATCCGGAGGAAAAGGACGCCTTGAATATCGCAATCGAATATGCAAAAGAGATCGGCGCGGATCTTGTTCTCGGCACAGATCCGGATTGTGACAGGGTTGGCATCGCCGTGCGTGATGCAAACGGTGAATACACGCTTTTCACAGGCAATCAGACCGGCGCGCTGCTCGTTAAGTTCGTGCTTACGATGAAAAAAGATACGTTAAACGAAAAATCCACGCTCGTAAAGACGATCGTAACCTCAGAGCTTGGCGCCAATATTGCCCGCAGCTTCGGCCTGCATATTGATGAAACCCTTACAGGCTTTAAGTATATAGGCGATAAGATCAATCAGTACGAAAAAGACGGTAACAGGGAATTCGTGATCGGCTATGAAGAGTCTTACGGCTATCTTGTAGGTACATATGCGCGTGATAAGGACGGCGTTGTTTCCTCCATGCTGATCTGCCAGATGGCGGCTTGGTATAAGGCGCAGGGTAAAACGCTGATAGACGGCTTGAATGAGATCTACGGCGAATACGGCTATTTCCTTGACGCGCTTGACCCGTTCGTGCTTAAGGGCAAGGACGGAGCTGAAAAAATATCCGCCCTTATGGATACGTTCCGCGCAGACGGCTTTTCCGTTTTTGAGGGCGCCGATAAAGTGCTGGATTATTCCAAGGGAATCGACGATCTGCCCATAGAAAACGTGCTGAAATTCGTTTGGAACGACGGCTCGTGGGTCGCCGTCCGCCCCAGCGGCACGGAGCCGAAGATAAAGATCTATTACAGCGTGCGTGAGGAAAACAGGCAAAAAGCGCACGAACGCCTTGAAAAGATCAGAGATCGTGTTAAAAATATCATAGAGGGTTAGGTGCGCTTGTGAAAAAGATTCAGAATTATATTGAAACCGTGCTTCAGCCAAAGCTTCAGGGCGACGGCGGATGGATCGAATTCGTTTCCCTTGACGGAAATGAACTGACTGTTATCTTCCGCGGCGAATGTTCCAAATGCCTGATCCTGCACCGCTGTATTGCATGGATAGAAAACGAGATCAAGCGTGATCTCAATAAGACGGTAACAGTCAAGGCGATCCGCAAAAAGCCTTATTTTCAAGATGTTTGAGGAGGGCGTTTGAATGGCACATATTAAAGTTGTAAGAAGATCCATGCGCCCGGAGGAATGGACGGATCTGCGTTTCGGCTGGCTCAAGCGCCATATCTATTCCTCCAAGTGGGAAATAAAAAATCTTATGATCAGGGACGCGCGCCAAATATCCGAAATGGAATATGAATATTATTCTGAGGATTACCGCCCGCTGCGTACAGGGGATATGTATTTTACACCGGACGGCACTGCCTTTATCAAAGCGGATGTGGATATCCCTGCCGATATGCAGGGCAAAAAGCTTTGGTTCTCGCTTAAAACGGCGGCGGAGATCTGCGTTCAGGTAAACGGAAAATACATAGGCGGCGTTGATCCCAACCGTGAAAGGATGCTCCTTTCTCCGTATGTGGACGATACCAAGACCCTCCATTTTGAAATGACCGGCTATAACAGAAGCAAGCCGGACGATGAAAGAAACCCCGAAAGCTTATCCGTGCGCGGCTGCCGTCAGATCTTTGAGGGCGCGTACATCTGCACGGTGGATCACGCCGTTCAGGATCTGGTCTATGATTTTGAACTGCTGCTCGATATTGCAAAAAGCGAGCTGTTTAACGAGGATTACAGAAACTTCCTCAATAAAGAGCTAAATAACGCCATGAATCTGATTGATTTTGATTCCGATACGCTTACAGGCGTAGAAGACGCGCAAAAGTATATCAATGATGTTATTTATGCAAACGATAACTATAAGGGCGCGGGCGATGTTGCGCTTATCGCGCATTCGCACCTGGATATCGCGTATTATTGGCGCAGGATTCATGCCGTGCAGAAAAATCTGCGCACGGTTCTTATCCAGCTCCGGCTGATGGACAGGTATCCGGATTTTAAGTATACGCACACCCAGCCCTATGTTTACGAAACGCTGGAAAAATATTACCCCGAAGTTTTTGCAGAACTCAAGGAAAAAGTGAAAAGCGGGCAGTTTGAGCCTGTCGGCGCCATGTATGTGGAGCCGGACTGCAATATCCCAAGCGCGGAAAGCCTGATCCGCCAGTGTCTTTACGGGCAGCTTACGTATAAACGCATGTTCGGCAAAACGGTGAATAACGCATGGCTTCCCGATGTGTTCGGCAACAGCTGGATCTTACCGCAGATCCTTAAAAAGAGCGGCGTGGATTATTTCGTTTCAAACAAGATGTCCACCTGGAACGATACAAACCGTTTCCCGCACAATAATTTCATCTGGCGCGGTATTGACGGCTCAGAGGTCTACGCCTGCGTGCCTCCCACGCACTTTATCACGTGGAATATGCCCGGCCAGATCCAGGAAAACTGGGAAGCGTATATTGATAAGGACAGCGGCGGGCAGACTATGAATATGTTCGGCTACGGCGACGGCGGTTCCGGCTGCACGGAGGAAATGATAGAGCTTATGCACCGGTTCAACAAGCTTTCGATCATGCCGAAGTGCACGCATATGGGCGGCGCAGAGTTCCTTGAAAAGAATTTAAAGGATAACCCCGATCTTGAAACGTGGGACGGCGAATTATACCTTGAAATGCACCGCGGCACGTTCACAACAAAGAGCGATCTTAAAGCCGCAAACCGCCGCCTTGAATTCAAGTTCAGAACGGCAGAGATGCTCGGCGTGTTAAGAGGGGAGAACCATACAGAAAAGATCACTGCCCTTTATAAAAAGTTCCTCATCAATCAGTTCCACGATATTCTGCCCGGTTCGCATATACGGCCCGTATATGAGGACGCCATGGCGGATTATGCCGAGATAGACAGGGAACTTGATCAGCTCATCGGCTCCGGCTCAAACTATTTCAACACCCTGAATTTCAAACGCGACGCGCTTACGTTTGTACCGAATCAAAACGGCTCGTCCACCAGAAAGTTTGTAAAGGGCAATTGGATCGTGCCGAATATACCGGCGCTCTCCGGCGCAAATCTCCGCAAGTCTTTCTATAACGGCGAATGGATCACGTTCGGCGATACGGTCGAAACGCCGTATTATTCCGCAAAGCTCAATGCGGACGGCTCTTTCACCTCACTCTATGATAAAGAACTGGGGCGCGAGTGGGTAAGCGGTGATTTCAATAAGCTCAGGCTGTTTGACGACCGCCCCGGCAACTATGACGCATGGGATATCCTGCCCAATTACCGGGATAAGGAGATCACGCCGCAGGTCACCATGCCGCTCACGCTGCTTGAAAAGGACGGCGAAGCCGCCTCCTTTGCCGCTACACTGGGTACGGAAAAATCCACGTGGACGGTCATTGTCCGCTTCTTCAGGCGCAGCCGCGGCATTGAAGTGGAGCATATCGTGGATTGGAATGAAAAGCACAAGCTTGCAAAAGCGGAATTTGAATGCAACGTGCTTGCAAGAAAAGCGCTTTGCGATACCTCGGCCGGGTTTATCGAGCGCGATACGCATAAAAATACCACCTGGCAGCAGGCGCGCTTTGAGGTCTGCCAGCACAAGTGGTGCGATCTTTCCGAAACCGGCGGCGGTATTGCAATTATCAATGAGGGCAAATACGGCGTAGGCTTTGACAGGAATCTTATCAGCCTTTCGCTCTTAAGGTCAACGATCCGCCCGGATGTCGTTTCCGATATGGGCTCCCATAATTTCTGCTTTATGATCGTGCCGCATGCCGGAAATGCCGTTTCTGCCGGTATCAATAACCTTGCTTTGCAGTATAATGCGCCGCTCGTCAAAGCGGATGTGTCTTGTGCTCTGCCGTCATTTGAGCCGCTGTATCTTCAGTCGCTCAAATACAGTGAGGACGGCACCATGACCGTTATTCGCCTTTCGGAGCAAAACGGCGCGCGCGGCACTTTAAAGCTCGGCAAAAAGGTAAAGCTCCTCAATATGCTCGAAGAGGTGCAGGGCGAAACCGATACCGTGGAATATGCGCCGTTTGAAATCATCACGTTAGGTCTTGAATCGTAATGGAAGTATATCAGATCATTCTAATCATCGTTGTTATAATCGCCTTCGGCATTGCGGTCCTGCCGGCTTTCAACAGGTGGCAGTTCAAACGCCTGCCCTATGACCAGCAGGTGCTTGCCATCATGAAACAGGCAAAAGGCCTCGTCTTTTTTAAAAACGTATCTCACGGCAGAACGGGCAGTCTTTTCTTTGTAAAAAATAAAAGAAAGATACTCGTTTTGCCGTGGGCGCTTGATGAGAACGGCAGAATGGTCGTTCAAAAGCAGGAGCCTTTTGATAATTGGGATTATCCGGAAGATCATCCCAAATTCAATGAGGACGAGATTCGTCAGGCGGTTACCGAACTTAAAAATTATTCAGATAAATCGGCTGTAAAGCTCGTCTTTAACGATCCATTTGAAAACGGGGATGCACAGCAGCAGCCAAAGCAGTGAAAAGGGCAGGCAGATCTGCCCCAGCAGGTTAAGCGGCATGTTGCTGTAATTCCAAACGTTCATATGCAGCGTTAAATTGAATATGCAGCCGAATATGAATTCCACAGCGGTTATAAATACCGTTCCCAAAAGGCACTTTCTGATCAGGGGTGCCTTTTTCATTTTGCGCTGAATGAATGCCAAAAACATAAGTATGATTCCGCCTGCAAGGAACATACTGTAATGTGTTCTCTGCCGCCATAATATCTCTATGGTGCAGTAGCCGTAGCCGCCCAGCAAAAACATAAACGAATAATAATATAAATTTCTCATATTTGTATTCATATGGAATTTGTGATAAAATAAACTAAAAATGCGGAGGTAATATTATGCAAAACCCGATGCAGATCCCGGCAGGAGCAGAAAAAATCATCAACGCGCTTGAGAACGCGGGGTATAAGGCTTATCTCGTGGGCGGTTGCGTGCGCGATTATCTGCTCGGCAAGTCTGTTTCAGATACGGATATAACGACTTCCGCCCGTCCAAATGAGGTTGAAAGCGTTTTAGCAAAGCTGAATATCAAAGTGGTGGAGACCGGTATTCAGCACGGCACGGTTACCGCTGTTCTGGATAAAACGCCTTATGAGATCACCACTTTTCGCTCGGACGGCGAATATAAGGACAGCCGCCACCCGCAAAACGTTGAATTTCTGGCGGATATTGATGGTGATCTCAAACGCCGTGATTTTACCGTAAATGCCATGGCGTATAACGAACAAGACGGGCTGATTGATCTGTTCGGCGGCAGGCAGGATCTTCAAAATAAACTGATTCGCGCCGTGGGCGATGCAGACGCCAGATTTAAAGAGGATGCCCTGCGCATCATGCGCGCGCTGCGCTTTTCCTCCACGCTGGGCTTTGCTATAGAAGACAGCACAAAAAAAGCTGTTTTTGATCATATGCAGCTGCTGAACAATATTTCCCCGGAAAGGATTTTTTCAGAGCTTTTAAAGCTTTTGTGCGGCGATAACGTTTTGAATGTGCTTGCTGAATACAGGCAGGTCATCGGCGTTATTATTCCCCGGATGAAACCCTGTTTTGACTGCGCGCAGCATAATCCGTGGCATTGCTATGATGTTTACGGGCATATTATTCACGCCGTTGCGGCAGCGCCGAAAGATCCCGTCATCCGTCTTACCATGCTGCTGCACGATATCGGTAAACCTCTCGTAAAACGAACGGATGAAAAAGGCCTTGATCATTTTAAAACGCACGCGGAAGTCGGCGCCGGCATAGCCGCCGAGGTGCTTGCGTCCTTTAAAGCTTCAAACGAGATAAGCAATAAAGTCACAACGCTTGTTAAATATCATCAGGCATTCGAAAACGTGTACGATATCAGAATCAAACACTGGCTGGGTAAAATAGGGCCGGAATACACACTCTCGCTGTTTGATGTGCGTATGGCGGATCTTGCCGCGCACAATCCAAAAAAGGAAGAGGTCAAACTTGAGGCGTTTCGGCTCAAAGCGCTCAAGCAAGAAGCGCAGCAGATCATTGCCCGCGGCGAACCGTACCGCGTTACCGATCTTGCCGTTAACGGCAACGACCTGATCAAGCTCGGCTACAGCGGTAAAGAGATCGGCGAAACGCTAAACAAGCTTCTTTCGCTCGTTATTGACGGTGCGCTTCAAAATACCAGAGAAGAGCTTATGCGTTTTATCCAAAATAATAGGATATGAAAAAAGAATGCACAGGGATGCTTATCATAACATTCCTGTGCATGAATTGTTGCAAAAGCGCTGGTTTAGTTGATATGGCTTATGTGCTTTTTGAGCACCATGTTGATATATTGCGAAAGAGAACGGTCGTCCTCCTCGGCAAGTTTTTTATTTCCGCCAAAATATCCTCATCAACGATTATGCTTATTTTTTCTTTAAGCGGCTTCATGGCATCTTCACCTCTGATTTATAGTATCATAAAATGCTACACGGTATTGACAAAAGCGATAAAGTAGTAAAAAATACTACTAAATATTATTGCTTTTTGCAGGTCGCTTTATGAAGAAATCATCTTTTATAATCGTTTGCCTTGTTTTTCTCATTTTTATTTATATATGGCTGTCTTTTGCAGTGTCACCCAAGGGAGCTTTTGACAGCGTGGAAAACAGTTTATATAAAACGGCCCAATGGGTTGAAACTGTAGAAAACAAATATGTAATGTAATATGTTTAAGAATTTTGCCGTGCTTTTGTGCGGCATTTCATTTTGTAAATTATCATCTAAATTCTTTCCTTTTGCTGTTGACAAATGAAAAATATGGATTATAATAATATTAGCACTCAAAAGGAAAGAGTGCTAATTCTAAAATACAAGGTGATAAGAATGAGAAAAAAGCAATTCAAAGCAGAATCCAAAAAGCTGCTTGATATGATGATCAATTCCATTTATACAAATAAGGAGATCTTTATCCGCGAGCTCATCTCCAATGCGTCAGACGCAATCGATAAGCTCTATTTCAAATCCCTTACCGATACTTCCGTCGGCATGGATAAGGATGATTTTGAGATCTTTCTTTCCACCGATAAGGAAAACAGAACGTTCATGATCTCCGATAACGGTATCGGCATGACTGCCGAAGAGCTTGAATCCAATCTCGGCACCATAGCCAAGTCCGGCTCGCTCAATTTCAAAAAAGAAAATGAGGACGCTAAAGAAAACGATATAGAAGTGATCGGGCAGTTCGGCGTCGGCTTCTATTCCTCGTTTATGGTTGCAAAAAGGGTAGAGGTCGTTTCCAAAGCTTACGGTGAAGACGTTGCGCATAAATGGGTCTCAGAGGGCGCAGACGGCTATACGCTGGAAGAGTGTGAAAAGGACAAGCCCGGTACTGTAATAACACTTTATATGAAAGACGATACGGAAAATGAAGATTATTCTCATTTCCTTGAGCAGTATACGATCACCGAGCTTGTGAAAAAATACAGCGATTATATCCGTTATCCCATCAAGATGAAAGCTACGCATTCCGTTCCCGACCCGGATAAGGAGGGCGAATATAAAGAGGAAACAGCCGTTGAAACGCTGAATTCCATGGTGCCGCTCTGGCGCAAGAATAAAAATGAGATTACGCCGGAGGAATATAACGAATATTATAAGGCAAAATTCTTTGATTATCATGACCCGCTGGATGTAATCCACTTTAAGTCGGAGGGCACGGCAACCTTTGATTCCATCATCTATATTCCGTCCGCCGCGCCTATGGATTATTATTCCAAAGATTACGAAAAGGGCCTTGCGCTTTACACAAACGGCGTTATGATCATGGAAAAGTGCGCCGATCTTGTGCCCGATTATTTCAGCTTTGTGAAAGGCATCGTGGATTCGGCGGATCTGAACCTCAATATCAGCCGTGAAACGCTGCAGCAGGATTATCAGGTAAAAATCATTGCAAAAGCAATCGATAAAAAGATCAAATCCGAACTGAAAAAGATGCTTGCAAAAGACCGTGAGAAGTATGAAAAATTCTTTGATACATTCGGCGTGCAGATCAAATGGGGCGTTTATGCGGATTACGGCGCCGAAAAGGACGGCCTTAAGGATCTGATGATGTTCAAATCCGTTAAGGACGGAAAATACGTCACCCTTAAAGAATATATGGACGCCATGCCCGAGGGGCAGGAAAAGATTTATTACGCCTGCGGCGATACGCCGGAGAAGATCGCGCTCCTGCCGCAGACCGAGGCGGTTAAATCCAAGGGCTTTGACGTGCTCTGCTTTACCGATGATGTGGACGAGTTTGCCGTTCAGATGCTCATGGAGTATGAGGACAAGCAGTTTGCAAATATCTGCAAAGATGATCTGAACCTTGCTTCTGAAGAAGAGAAAAAGGCGCTTGATGAGAAAAATGAGGGCGCGAAAGATATGCTGGAAGAGATGAAAGGCTATCTCGGCGATGAAGTTACGGCAGTTAAATTTTCCGATTCTCTTGGCTCGCACGCCGTCTGTCTTTCAAGCGAGGGCTATGTTTCTCTTGATATGGCAAAGGTGCTCAGCCGTATGCCGGGCGGCTCAAACGGCGTAAAGGCGCAGCTTGTGCTGGAGATCAATTCAGATCACGCCATTGCCGAAAAGCTGTTCAGGCTTTTTGCAGAGGATAAGGATAAGCTTCAGAAATATACAAAGATCCTTTATAACGAGGCGCGCCTTGTAAGCGGTCTGGAGATCGAAAATCCAACCGAATTTGCCGATATGGTATCGGAACTTCTGTAAAAAACGAATATTTTGCGGCTGGCTTTGTGTTCAGCCGCTTTTTTATGTGCTGTTTTAATAAAAACCAAGGTGAATATTTGTCTATTCCGCTTGATGAAATTTATTTAGAGTTATGCTAAAATAAAAATAGCTACAGTTTAAGCTGAAATCTTCATAGGGGGAATAGTTATGAAGTATAATGTTATCACGATCAGCCGTGAATTCGGCAGCGGCGGCAGATATATCGGCGAGGAGCTTGCAAAAAAGCTCGGCTGGGATTATTATGATAAAGAGATCATTTCCAAGGTTGCCGAAAAGACCGGCTTTGCAGAGGAATTTGTTGAGCAGGCGGGCGAACATTCGCCGTTTAAAAGCATTTTTTCCTATGGCTTTGTCAGCAGGGACGGCAGCGGTTCTTCCTTGGAGGATTATGTTTATTCCGCGCAGCGCAAGATCATTTTGGAGCTTGCGGATAAAGGCCCCTGTATCATCGTAGGCAGATGCGCCGATTATATCCTGCAGGACCGTAAGGATTGCCTGAACGTCTTTATCCACGGAGATGAGGAAAGCAAGATCCGGCGTATTATGAAGTATAAGAATACGGATATAAAGCAGGCAAAAAAGCTTATGAAGGATATAGATAAGCGCCGCCGTATCAATTATAACTATTATACAGACAGGCAGTGGGGCAGTGCGCAGAATTTTGACCTCAGCCTAAACAGCACCTCGCTCGGCACGGATAACTGCGTCAAGATCATCTATGACGCCGTCACAAACCTGGATTGGTTCGTCTCAGATTCCGTAAAGTAAAAACTTTGATTCATAAGTTCATATTGCCCGTTGCAGGGTGCAAAAAACGGCAGGCGGTTTTCCGTCTGCCGTTTATCTTTGTCAATATTCGATCTTGCCTGTAAATACAAGATTGCAGTCGCCCGTAAGGGAGATCTTTTCATCCGTGTAATTTACGATCAGATCGCCGCCGCGCAGCTTAACGGTTATGTCCTTGCCTTTTTCGCATTTGCCCTCAAGCACCGCCGCAACTGCCGCCGCGCAAGCGCCTGTGCCGCAGGCAAGCGTTTCGCCGTTTCCGCGCTCCCAAACACGCATCTTTAGCGTTCTGCTGTTTACAACGCGCACAAATTCCGTGTTGATACGCTCCGGGAACAGATCCGCGTTCTCGATTTTGGGGCCAACGCTTTCTATATCCACTCTGTCCACATTGTCCACAAACACAACGCAGTGCGGGTTGCCCACCGAAACGCAGGTAATGCTGTATTCCTTGCCGGCGATCACCGCTTTTCTTGCAATGATGCTTTCGCCGTCTAAATTTGCCGGTATCTCCTGCGGCTTTAGGTAAGCCCTGCCCATATCAACGGTCACGGACGATACCTTGCCGTTCCTCGTAAACAGCTCCAGGCTTCGGATGCCGCTTGCCGTTTCAACGGTTATGCGCTCCTTGTCAACGATCTTGTTGTCATACAGATATTTCCCCACGCAGCGTATGGAATTGCCCGCCATTTCGCCCTCTGAGCCGTCGCGGTTGAAGATGCGCATCTTGGCGTCCGCAATGTCTGAGCTTTCAATCAGCACGATACCGTCGCCGCCTATGCCTCTGTGCCTGTCCGTAAATTCTATGGCAAAGCTCTCCGGGCAGGTGATCACGCCGTCAACATTGTTAAAGAAGATATAATCATCGCCCGTGCCCTGCATCTTGCTGAATGTAAGCACGCTCTTTTCATGGCGCATGTTGTTTATGTCTACCAGCTCGGTGTTTCTCTCGTTGTACCGGCTTGCAATAATATCCGCAAGGGCGTTCGCCGTGTCAAGCGAGGTCAGCGTAGCGATGCCAAGCTGATTCGCGCGGTTAAACAGCTTGATGTAATCCGCAATGCTCTTTTTATCGCTCTTGCCGGTATAAACGATGTAATCCAGCTTTCCGCTTTCAACAAGCTCCATAATGGAATTGTCTTCGCTGAGCTTATTCACGGTCTCCACCTCTATGCCGAGGCTGGCGATCGCCCTGCCGGTCTCGGGCGTTGCCCAGATCTTGATGCCAAGGTCGTCCAGCTTTTTGGCAAGGTTCACGATCTCATACCTGTCTTTTTTGGTAACGGTGATCAGTACGCCGTGGCGCGCGTCTCTGCGGGATTCAACCTTGAAGCCGGCTGAGATAAGCCCCTTGAACAGCGCCTCGTTCAGATTTTTGCCAACGCCCAGCACTTCGCCGGTGGATTTCATTTCCGGCCCGAGCTGGCTGTTTACATTATTTAGTTTCTCAAAGCTGAATACGGGCACCTTGACCGCAAAATAAGGCGGCGTCTTGTAAAGCCCGGTACCGTAACCAAGACTTTCCAGGGTTGCGCCTACCATAATTTTTGTGGCAAGCTCAACCATCGGAACGCCGGTCACCTTGCTTATGTAGGGGATCGTTCTCGACGCGCGCGGGTTAACTTCAATAACATACAGTTCGTTCTGATAAATCAGATACTGTATGTTTACAAGTCCTTTTGTTCCGAGTGAAAGCGCCAGCTTTTGGGATACGTCGCATATCTTGCGCAGCATCTTGTCATTCAGATTGTACGGCGGGTAAACAGCTATGGAATCGCCGCTGTGCACGCCTGCGCGCTCAATATGCTCCATGATACCGGGGATAAGCACCTTTTCGCCGTCGGAGATACAGTCCACTTCAAGCTCCGTGCCCATCATATACTTGTCCACAAGAACGGGATTTTCTATGCCCTGCGCAAGGATTATGCTCATATACTGCTCAACGTCATCGTTCGTGTAGGCAATCGTCATATTCTGACCGCCGATAACATAGCTGGGCCTGAGCAAAACAGGGTAGCCGAGCCTGTTCCCGGCTTCAAGCGCACCGTCAAGCGTAGTGACTGATGTGCCTTTCGGTCTGAAAATGCCGAAATTTTCGAGCAGCTTGTCAAACTTATCCCTGTCCTCTGCAACGTCAATGCCCTCGGCGGAAGTACCGAGTATGCGTATGCCGCTGTCGTCAAGAAATTTTGTCAGCTTGATCGCAGTCTGCCCGCCAAACGCCACAACAACACCGTAAGGCTTTTCAACTTTAATGACATTCATTACGTCCTCGGGCGTCAGCGGTTCAAAATAAAGCCTGTCGCCCGTGTCAAAGTCCGTGGAAACGGTTTCCGGGTTGTTGTTGATAAGTATAACCTCGTAGCCAAGCTCTTTTAATGTCCAAACGCAGTGAACGGAGGAGTAGTCAAATTCAATGCCCTGGCCGATGCGAATGGGGCCGGAGCCAAGCACGATGATCCTTTCCTTTTTGCCGCGTTCCAGCTCTCTGCTTTCGCAGTGGTCGTCATAGGTGGAATAAAAGTACGGCGTTTCTGCGGCAAATTCGGCGCCGCAGGTGTCAACCATTTTGTATACGGCGTGCTTGTGATAGGCAAGAGGAGAGCCGCTTAACCTTTCAAGCGCGGCGTCCGTGTAGCCGTATTTCTTGCCTTTGATATAAAGCTCGTTGCTCAGCGGTACGCCGTCTATCTCTTTCTCGTAATCCGCAAGGTTTTTGAGCTTGTATAAAAACCACTCGTCTATCATGGTGATCTTATGGATCTTGTCAACGGACACGCCGCTTTTGAGCGCCCGGAAAACGGAAAACAGCCTCAGATCGTCCTGATCGTATAATTTTTCTCTGATATCGGTGCCGTCGAGCTGTTTGTTGTTCAGCGTGTCCAGCCCGATCTCGGCGCCGCGCACCGCCTTCATGATCGCCATTTCAAAAGACGGCGCAATGCTCATGACCTCGCCGGTGGCTTTCATCTGTGTGCCGAGCTTTCTTGAAGCGTTGATAAACTTATCAAACGGCCATTTCGGCACCTTAACCACAACATAGTCCAGCGTCGGCTCAAAGCAGGCACAGGTCTTGCCTGTAATGTCGTTTCGGATTTCGTCCAGCGTGTAGCCGAGGGCGATCTTGGTCGTGACCTTTGCAATCGGATAGCCCGTTGCCTTTGAAGCAAGCGCAGAGGAGCGCGATACACGCGGGTTTACCTCAATAACGCTGTATTCAAAGCTTTCGGGATTCAGTGCAAACTGGCAGTTGCAGCCGCCCTCAATGCCAAGCTCCGTGATGATGTCAAGAGATGCGGTCCTGAGCATCTGGTATTCCTTGTCGCCCAGCGTTACGGCAGGGGCTATAACAATGCTGTCGCCCGTGTGCACGCCAACGGGGTCAAAGTTTTCCATGGAGCATACGGCAATCACATTACCGGCGCTGTCCCGCATGACCTCAAATTCTATCTCTTTCCAGCCCGCGATGTATCTTTCTACAAGTACCTGGGTGATCGGGCTGAGCATCAGGCCGTGCTTCGCAACGTCCTCCAGCTCTTTTTCATTGTTTGCAACGCCGCCGCCCGCGCCGCCGAGCGTAAATGCCGGGCGGATAATGACCGGGTAGCCGATCTCGGCAGCGATCTTCTTTGCCGTTTCCACATCGTTTGCAATGTCGCTCGGCACAACAGGCTGGTTGATCTTGACCATGGTATCCCTGAAAAGCTGCCTGTCCTCCGCCTTGTCGATTGCCTCGGCGTTCGTGCCAAGAAGACGCACGCCCATTTTGTCAAGATAACCGTCCCTTGCAAGCTGCATGGAGATCGTAAGTCCCGTCTGCCCGCCGAGTCCGCCCAAAATGCTGTCCGGTCTTTCTTTTTCAATGATTCTTTTAACCGTTTCTTCGGTAAGCGGTTCAAGGTATATGTGGTCTGCAAGCGCGCTGTCCGTCATGATCGTGGCAGGGTTGGAGTTCACAAGCACAACTTCAATACCTTCGTCTTTCAATACGCGGCACGCCTGCGCGCCTGCATAGTCAAACTCAGCCGCCTGCCCTATAACGATTGGGCCGGAGCCGATTACAAGCACCTTTTTTATATCTTTGTTAAGAGGCATTATGCATTACCTCCCATCATTTCAATAAATCTGTCAAATAAAAATCTTGTGTCGTGCGGGCCGCTGCAAGCCTCGGGGTGAAACTGCACGGAAAACGCATTTTTTCCCGGGTAATCGATTCCCTCGTTTGTGCCGTCGTTCGCGTTGATATAGCTGATCACGCCGCCGCACGCTTCCACAGCGTCGTTGATAACGGCATAGCCGTGGTTTTGAGAGGATATGTAAGTCCTGCCTGTTTTCAGATCTTTAACAGGCTGGTTAACGCCTCTGTGGCCGTATTTCAGCTTTTCCGTCTTGGCGCCCATCGCAAGTGCAAGCAGCTGGTGCCCTAAGCATATGCCGAAGATCGGCTTTTTGCCGATCAGCTTTTTCAGTTCGTCAATGCACTGCGTATTCTCCGCCGGGTCTCCCGGGCCGTTTGAAAGCATGATTCCGTCCGGGTCAAGCTTAAGAACGTCCTCGGCTTTTGTATCCTGCGGCATAACGGCAACGTTGCAGCCGCGCTTTATCAGCTCACGCGCAATATTTTCCTTTTTGCCGTAGTCAAGAAGCACAACATTGTATTTCGGCTCCTGCGCCGCAAGCGGTATCGGTTTCCTGCAGGAAACGGCCTCAACGGCATTTTGCACCCTGTAGGCTTTTACCTTGCCCTCGTCAAAATCGCGCGGGTCGGAGCAGATCATCGCGTTCATAACGCCGCTCTCGCGAATAATTTTTGTGATCTCGCGCGTGTCTACGTCATAAACGCCGGGAATATTGTTCTCTTTCAGATATTCGTCTAGCGTTATATCGCATCTGAAATTAGAAGGTTGGTCGCACTTTTCGCGCACGATATATGCCGTTACATAGGATCTTCCGCTTTCCGCGTCGTCCTCTATAAAACCGTAATTGCCAATAAGCGGAAAAGTCTGCAAAACGATCTGCCCGTAATAGCTCGGGTCGGTCAGCGTTTCAATATAGCCGCACATGCCTGTTGTAAAAACAAGCTCTCCCGTAACATCACCGCCGGCGCCGAATCGCTTTCCCTCAAAAACTCTGCCGTTTTCAAGGCATATGTAAACCTTTTCATTATCCATAAATTAAACTTCCTGTTGATTATTGCCGCCCAGCAGCTTTACAAGCACGGCTTTCTGCGCGTGCAGCCTGTTTTCCGCCTCGTCAAAGATCTCGTCTGCGTGCGCCTCAAATACCTCTGCCGTGATCTCTTCGCCCCTGTGCGCCGGCAGGCAGTGCAGCACCATGGCGTCGGATTTAGCCACTGCCATAACGTCGTCGTTTATCTGGTAATTCTTAAATACCTTTTCGCGCTCGGCCTTTTCTTCTTCCTGCCCCATAGACGCCCAAACGTCGGTATAAAGAACGTCCGCGTCCTTTGCGCATGCAAGAATGTCCGCAGAGCAGGTGAATCTGCCGTTCTCGGCAGCCCATTTCATGATCTTTTCATCGGGCAGGTATCCCTGCGGGCAGGCAACGGCGCATTCCATGCCCATGGTTACGGCGCCTACGATCAGGCTGTTTGCCATATTGTTTCCGTCCCCGATAAAGCAGAATTTAAGCCCGTCAAAGGTCTTTTTGTATTCCCTGATCGTCATAAGATCAGCCAGCACCTGGCACGGGTGGCAGTAGTCCGTAAGCCCGTTGATGATGGGTATTGAGCCGTATTTTGCAAGGTCTTCCACTTCCGTTTGCTCAAAAGTCCTTATCATGATCCCGTCAAGATAGCGGGAGAGCACACGTGCCGTGTCCTGAACAGGCTCGCCTCTGCCGATCTGCAGATCCCTGTTTGAAAGAAACAATGCCTGCCCGCCAAGCTGGTACATACCCGTTTCAAAGGATACACGAGTTCTTGTTGAACTTTTCTGGAATATCATGCCAAGCGTTTTTCCTTTTAAAAGGGGATGCTCTATGCCGTGCTTCGTTTCATATTTCAGCTGATCGGCAAGGTTTAAAATATCCAGTATATCGTGGTGGTCAAGATCCTGTAATTTAAGCAAGTGCTTCATTTTCAATTACCTCCTTAAGAATGGAAAGGCCTTTATCCGTTTCCTCTTTTGTTATATTCAGAGCGGGCAAGAGCCTTATTTTGGTTTTTGCAGTCAGTACAAGCAGGCCTTTCTCAAGGCATTTGTTTGCAATGTCCGCCGCTTTGTAATCTGTTTCAATGCCAAGCATCAGCCCCATGCCGGAGACCGATTTAACGCCTTTGATCTCTTTCAGTTTGCTTACTATATATTTGCTTTTATCGGAAACTTCCTGCAAAAATGTATCGTCTATCCGCTTAACAATGCTGATCGCGCCAGCCGCCGCTATCGGGTTACCGCCGAATGTGGAGCCGTGCGAGCCGGGCGTAACAGTGTCTTCAAGCTTGCTGCCGAATAAAACAGCGCCCATGGGCAGACCGCCTGCAAGCCCTTTTGCCGTGGAAACGATATCCGGCTCAATGCCGTAGTGCATATAGGAAAAATATTTACCCGTTCTGCCGTTTCCGGTCTGCACCTCGTCCACGCACATCAGTATATCCTTTTCCCGGGCAATACGCGCAATCTCTTTTACAAAATCCGCATTCAGATTCAGAACGCCGCCCTCACCCTGTACGCATTCAAACATAATGGCGCAAACATCGTCCGTTATCATCGCGTTCAGCGCTTCAATATCATTTGCGGGGCAGTATTTGAATCCGGGCGTAAACGGGCCGAATATCTTGTGAAAGCCCTCCTGCCCGGTGGCGGAAAGGGTCGTTACCGTTCTGCCGTGAAAGGAATTAACAAGTGTAATGATTGTCTTGCGGCCCTCGCCGTATTTGTCATAGCTGTATTTTCGGGCAAATTTTATCATACCCTCGTTTGCCTCCGCGCCGCTGTTGCCGAAAAATACTTTTTTCATTCCTGTTTTCTCGCAAAGCAGCTTTGCAAGCTCCGCGCACGGCTCAGTGTAATACAGGTTTGAAGTGTGCTGTATTCTTCCAAGCTGTTTGATCACGGCATTTTTCCATTCCTCGTCCGCAATGCCAAAGGCTGTAACGCCTATGCCGGAGCCGAAATCGATGTATTCTTTGCCGTTTTCGTCATGCACCGTTGATCCCTTGCCGTCCGTCAGAACAACGTTGAATCTGCCGTATGCGTGCGATACGTACTGATCGTCTGTCTCTTTGATTCCCATTCTCATCACCTGCTTCTGAACATCGTTCCCATACCTTCGTCGGTCAGCATCTCCATCAGTATGGAGTGGGGAACACGTCCGTCTATAATGAATGCTCTCTTTACGCCCTCGCGTATCGCCTGCGTCATGGAGTCTATCTTGGGTATCATGCCGCCGCTGATGATGCCGTCCGCAATCAGCGCCGGAACATCGGATATGTATACCCTGTGTATGAGCGAGCTTTCATCGTCTTTATCTCTCAAAAGCCCAGCCACATCCGTCATGGATATTAGCGCTTCCGCCTTGAGCTTTCCGGCAACAGCTGCGGCAACGGTGTCCGCGTTTATGTTGTAGCAGTTGCCGTTCTCGTCATAACCTACTGTAGAGATGACCGGAATAAACGCGTGCGCAAGCGCTTCCTCCACCACATCCATATTCATATCCGTGATCTCGCCCACAAAGCCGTGGCGCTCGTCCAGCGGGCGGCATTTTATCATATTGCCGTCCATTCCGGAAAGCCCTATTGCGTGGCCGCCGAGGTTGCCGATCTGGCACACCAAGTCTTTGTTTACCTTGCCGGCAAGCACCATCTGCACAACGTTTGCCGTTTCCTTGTCCGTAACGCGCAGGCCGTCAAGAAATTCGCTTTGGATATGCATGGCTTCAAGCGTTTTGCTTATCTCGGGACCGCCGCCGTGAACGAGCACAACTCTTATCCCTATCGTTGTCAGCAGCACGATATCATGCATAACGGATTCTTTAAGCTCCTGATTTATCATCGCGTTTCCGCCGTATTTTATAACAACGGTCTTTTTTCTGTATAGCTGAATATTCGGCAGCGCCCTTGCAAGCACTTCCGCCTTCATCGCGTTCGTAATGTCCATTTTGTTCCTCCGCTTACTGTTTATATGCCGCCTTATATCAGGTCCTGTAATCGCCGTTGATCTTTACGTAATCATATGTCAGATCACAACCCCATGCCTTTGCGCTGCTTTCGCCCGAATTCAGGTCTATGATCACGTAAATTTCGTCGCTCTTAAGCACTTCCGCCGCCTTTTCCTCGGAAAAGTCAACGCCGGCTCCGTTCCTGCAAACGGCGATCTTTCCGTATTCGCTTTTTATATCCACATCAACGCGGTTGATGTCAAACGCAGCCGGCGCATAGCCCACCGCGCAAAGAATACGTCCCCAGTTGGCGTCCTCGCCGAATACCGCGCACTTAAAAAGTGTTGAACCGGCAACGCTTTTGGCAACTGCTATTGCCGTGTCCGTATCGGTGCAGCCCTTGCATTCGCACTCTATAAGCTTTGTTGCGCCTTCGCCGTCCTTGGCAAGCATTTTTGTAAGGTTCATCATAACCTCATAAAGCGCGGTTTTAAAGCTTTCGTAATCGTCCGTGCCGCATGCTATTTCCGCGTTTTGCGCAAGTCCGTTTGCCATAACGGCAACCATGTCGTTTGTAGACGTGTCGCCGTCAATGGAAAGGCAGTTGTAGGTTATCTTTACGATCTCATCAAGCGCTTTTTGCAGAGCTGCGGCGGAGATCGCGCAGTCCGTCGTAATGAAATTCAGGGTCGTTGCCATGTTCGGGTGGATCATGCCGCTGCCCTTTGCCATTCCGCCGATCCTGCATGTCTTTTCACCGATCTTAAATGCAACAGCGTATTCTTTTTTTACCGTGTCGGTCGTCATAATCGCCGTAGCCGCCTCTGCGTTACCTGTATAGGAAAGTCCTGCAACAAGCGGCTTTACGCCTTTTTCGATAGGTTTGATCGGCAGCACCTGGCCTATAACGCCTGTTGATGCAACGATCACGTCTTCCGGCTTGATTCCAAGCTCCTCTGCGGCAAGCACGCACATTTTTCGCGCTTTTTCCTCTCCGTCCGCATTGCAGGTGTTGGCGTTTTTAGAGTTCACGATCACCGCTCTTGCCTTGCCGCCTGTTTTTTCAAGATTGCGTTTTGTAACGATGATCGGCGCACCCTTTACTTTATTCGTTGTGTATACTGCCGCACAGGTGCACTCCGCATCGGAAACGATTATTCCCAGATCGTTTTTGTGCGGCGCAGCGGGATTATGGTTATCCGCCGCGGGTTTCTTGATTCCGCAGTAAACGCCGTTTGCCTGAAACCCTTTCGGCGCGCAAACGCCTCCGCCAATCCTTTCGGTTTTCATATCTTCAGTCCCCCAAAACAAGTGATCTTTCTTCTTCCATGCCGCAGGCAAGGTTCATGCACTGCACCGCCGCGCCGGAAGCCCCTTTTCCCAGATTATCAAATCTGGCGGTTATAACAAATCTGTCGTCATTTCCGTTAAGCTCAATCTCCATGTCGTCGCGCCCGTCAAAATTGTTTGCGCCGATCATATTGCCTGTGAATCCCGCAGGTCTTACTTTCACAAGCGTTTCACCCGCATAGTGTTCTCTAAGAATATCCCGCACGTTACCCGGCTTCAGACCGCCGCAAAGCATATCGGTGAAAAAGGGTATGCTGACGACCATACCGCATTTGTAATCACATATCATCGGTGAAAAAACAGGGTATCTTTCAATGCCCGTGATCGTTTTCATCTCTTTGAGATGCTTGTGCTGCTGCGTCAGTCCGTACTGCCTCGGCGAATCAAGCTCCTTATTCCGCTCGGCGTCCTCATACTGCGCAATCGCGCTTTTGCCGCCGCCGCTGTAGCCGGAGACCGCAAAGCAGGTGAGGGGATAGTCCCTTTCAATAACGCCGTGCTTTATAAGCGGGTAAACAATGGCAATGAATCCGCTTGCATAGCAGCCGGGATTTGCAATAAATTTGTTCGTCTCAATATTTTTTCTGAATTGAGGTGAAAGCTCCGGAAAGCCGTAAGCCCAGCCGGGTTCTGTTCGGTGCGCTGTTGAAGCGTCAATGATCTTCGTGTGCGTATTGCTGCTGTCAAGCAGGGTAACGGCGTCCCTTGCCGCCTCGTCCGGCAGGCACAAAAAGGTGATATCGCTCTCGTTTATGTATTTTTTGATCTCCGCGCCGTCTTTTCGCTTTTCAGGCGGGATCTCAAGCAGTTTAATATCCTCTCTTTTTTGCAATCTTTCTTTTATACGCAGCCCGGTCGTTCCGGCCTGTCCGTCAATGAATACTTTTTTCATAATATACAAATCTCCGCAAATAGGTAAAGCCTTCCGCAAAACGGATCGTGACCTTATCCTTTAATGTTTAAATATTAATCTTTTTATATTATACACTCGCCGCTTATAAAGTCAATAGAATATTGCAAAAATATTATAAATATACATATATAATGAATAAATATGCAAATATCGGTTGGGAACGATATGCAAATCCGATCGGCAGGATTCGTTAAATTCTTCAATAATATACAAAAATTTTCGTTTGCTTTCGTGATAATTTATAAAAATTTTATAATTTCTCTTACAGAATTTTATAATAAAAAATATAAAATATAATGCAGTAAAAGGGGTGAGGGTATGAAAACTCGTAAAAAAGCCTACGGCGACAGTAATATGGTAGGCAGAAATATCGAGCGATTACGTAAAGAGCGCGGTATTAAGCAAAAGAATTTTATATCCAAAATCCAGGTGATGGGGATGGATATCAACCCCACAAGTTATTCAAAGCTTGAAGGGCAGTTGCGCATTGCAACGGATAAAGAGATCTATGTTATAGCCAAAGTGCTTGGTGTTCCTCTGGAGGAGTTGTTTAAGGCAAACGGTGAATAGCTGCTTTACAGCTGCTCATACTTTGCTGTTTGACCCGGTCGTTATCGTCATCGGGTTAGGTGTGTTATGCATATTTATAGGAAAGGGGCTGTCGCGGAATCATTTGATTCTCGGCAGCCCCGTGTGTTATTTCAGTGTTTTCGGTTTTTCAATCGGTTCTATTCCAAGCGTTCGGATATGCTCTTTCATCTGCTTTATTTCTTTTGCTTTCGTGTAAAATGCAGGGGTGTGCGCGTCCAGCCCCGTTATCACTTCACAGCCGCACGCAGCTGCTGTTTTCCAAAAATCGTCCCGCGGGTAGCTTCTTTTCTCATAATATCCCAAAAAGTTGTATTCAAGCGGAATGCCAAGCTCTTTTACACCCATGCAAAGCCGGTGCATCTCTTCAAGATATATCTCTTTATCGCCTGTAAAATGGATCAGATCAGGATGTGCAAGATATAAGAATTCGCCGGTCTCAAGCCCCTCAAGGCACTGCGAAACATATCTGCTCAGCTTTTGCGCGTCATGGGTTTCGGTTCCGCTGTAATTTCCCCGGGAATCATATTCGTTACCCGTAAAATGCTGCCCCATAATCAAATAGTCAATGTCAAAGCTTTTTAAAAATTTCAGCTCCTTTTCAAAAAGCTCGGGGTAGTATTCCAGCTCAAAACCCAGATATATTTTGATCTGATCCCTATATTTGTTTTTTAAATCATGAATGCTCTTCGCGTATTCCTCCGCCTCGTACGGCTTCATTCTGAATGTTGAATAATAGCCGCAGCCGTCGGGAAAAAGCATCGGCGCATGGTCTGAAAACCCGATCTCGTCAAACCCGTTTTCGATTGCTTTTAAAACGTATTCCTCGTCCTCGCCGATCGCGTGTCCGCATCTCTTAGTGTGCGTATGATAATTCTTCATAAAAAAATTATATCATATTTTTGCAAAAATTCAATGCCATTTACTTGACAACTTCTCTCAAGTTTCGTATAATACCATTTGCAACGCCACGTTGCAGGTCAATGGCCCGGTAGTTCAGCTGGTTAGAACGCCTGCCTGTCACGCAGGAGGTCGACGGTTCAAGTCCGTTCCGGGTCGCCATCAGTGCTGATATGGCTCAGGCGGTAGAGCGCATCCTTGGTAAGGATGAGGTCGGCGGTTCAAGTCCGCCTATCAGCTCCAAAAGCGAGACGCATTAGCGCCTCGTTTTTTATTTGCAAAGAAAAGCGGACTTGAACCGCCGAAAAGCACTCCAAATCTTGATTTGGAAGAAACAGTCCGGTGGACTGTTTCGCCGTGCGTCGCGCAACCTTCAAAAGTCCGCCTATCAGCTCCAGTCAAAAATCCCCGGTTTTCCGCATAATTACGCGGCGCCGGGGATTTTTCTTTTTTGTTTTTCACATCACGCCGCATATCCGCAAATGCCCTAAAACATCTGCAAATTAGTAACGAATTAGTTACCGGTAAATCGAAACTGCTTCATTGCTCATGTGTTTCATTAATACTAAACAGTCATAAAATAAAAGGCTCCCTTGCGGAAGCCTTTTATTTATATACAATTTATTATACAAGACCCTGAGCAAGCATCGCGTCAGCAACTTTGATAAAGCCGGCAATGTTAGCGCCTGCAACAAGATTGCCCTCAACGCCGTATTCTTTGGCAGCCTCGCAGCTCTTTGTGTAGATGTTTTCCATAATGCTCTTCAGTTCTGCGTCAACAGTCTCAAAATTCCACGGGTGGCGTGATCCGTTCTGGCACATCTCAAGAGCGGAGGTTGCCACGCCGCCGGCGTTCGTAGCCTTTGCAGGTCCGAAAAGCACGCCGTTTTCATGGAATTGGGCAATAGCTTCGGGTGTGGAAGGCATATTAGCGCCCTCACACACAGCAATAACACCGTTTGCGATAAGCGTTTTCGCAGCTTCCTCATCAAGCTCGTTCTGCGTGGCGCAGGGAAGCGCAATATCGCATTTCACAGTCCATACTCCGCTGCAGCCCTCATGATATTCTGCTTCCGGATGATAGGTAACATACTCGCTGATCCTCTTGCGCTCAACCTCTTTCAGCTCCTTGATAAGAGGCAGATCAATACCGCGTTTATCAATGATATAGCCGTCCGAATCACTCATCGTGATTACCTTTGCGCCAAGCTGAGTAGCTTTCTCACAAGCATAGATCGCAACGTTGCCGGAGCCGGAGATCACAACTTTCTTTCCTTTAAACGAAGAAGCGTGGTCATTGAGCATGGCCTCTGTATAATAGCAAAGACCATAGCCGGTTGCCTCTGTACGTACAAGCGAACCGCCGTAGTTAAGACCTTTACCGGTGAGCACGCCGCCGCTGTTGACATTCATGATCCTCTTATATTGACCGTAAAGGAAGCCGATCTCTCTTGCGCCTACGCCGATATCGCCGGCAGGTACGTCGGTATCTGCGCCGATGTGTCTGTAAAGCTCCGTCATAAAGCTCTGGCAGAAGCGCATGACCTCCATATCGCTCTTGCCCTTGGGGTCAAAGTCGGAGCCGCCTTTTGCGCCGCCGATCGGCAGGCCCGTAAGGCTGTTTTTGAAGATCTGCTCAAAGCCGAGGAATTTAATGATTCCTTCGTAAACCGAGGGATGAAAACGCAGTCCGCCTTTGTAAGGGCCGATCGCGCTGTTAAACTGGATCCTGTAACCTCTGTTTATCTGGATCTTGCCGCTGTCATCGATCCACGGAACTCGGAATTTAATGATCCTTTCTGGCTCTACTATGCTTTCAAAAACGCCCTTTTCAATGTATTCCGGGTGTCTGTCTGCAACAGTGTCAAGGGATTCCAAAACCTCATACACCGCCTGATGGAATTCAGGCTCGTTCGGGTTGCGCTTCTTAACCCTTTCCATGAGCTCTGCAAGATATTCATTGTTAATGCTCATAATCTCTCTCCTTATATAAATTATACCAAAATATTTTATCATTAAAAAAATTTGTTTACAATAAACAAGATTTAAAAAAAATCAATATGCTTTTCAAAAATTATTATACAATTTATATAAGTTTTAGACCCGATACGGTGAGCGGAAATTCACTTTTTGCAGTATCATTTTGCAGATGCAAAAAATTCAAATAATTTACAGAGAGTTATTGCATTATATTTCAATTTGTAATATAATACAAATAAATTAAGATACTAATTTGAAAGAGGTAGATCAGATGAAAATGACCAAGGGCGCGTCTGCGGCTACGCAAAAGTATATGGCGGACGGTATTCGCTACGTGTGCGAGAATTTTAAGGAACGTTCACCCGGTTCACACAGCGAACGAAAGGCGCAGAAATATCTTAAAAGCGAGCTTGAAAAGTGGGCTGACAAGGTTGAAATGGAGGATTTTTCGGTTCACCCCGCCGCTTTTATGGGCTGGATACCGGCAGCAGCGGTGATCGGTATGCTGGCAGTTCTTTTTTACTGGCTTACATACACCGGCGCCGCCTCGGGCCCGGGGCTTGCGATCGTTTCAACGGTTATTGTTCTGTTTGCGCTTGCCTGCCTCGTTTTTGAGTTCCTTATGTACCGTGAGTTTGTCGATTTCTTGTTCCCGCGTAAAACATCAAGAAACGTTATGGCGCGCAGAGCGCCTAAGGGCGAAGTGAAAAGAAGGATCATTTTCGGTGGTCATACGGACGCCGCTAATGAGTGGACTTATTCCCTGCACGGCGGCATAAAGAGCCTTGCTCCTGTAATGGGCGGTTCAATCGGCGGACTTATAGCTGTTGTTATCTTTGACGTCGTTTGGCTTGTTTATGCCTTTACCGGCGGCAATTATGAAAGCAATTTCTGGCTCGTTTGCGGTATTATCCAGCTTGTGCTCGTTCCGTTTTTTATAGCGATCTGCTTCTTTATAAATTGGAAAGTGGTTGTTGACGGCGCTAACGATAACCTGACTGCCGATTTTATCGCAATGGGCGTTATCAAGGAAATGGCTGAAAACGATATCCGCTTTGAGAATACCGAGGTATGCGCTTTGCTCTCCGGCTCTGAGGAGGCCGGTATACGCGGCGCGCTTGCATATGCGAAAGCACATAAAGAAGAGCTTGAGAATGTGGAAACCGTATTCATCGCCATGGATACTATGCGCGAGATTGAGCAGCTGCAGATCTATACGCAGGGCTGCACGGGTACGCAAAAGAACTCCAACGCCGTTGCGGAGATTATCTATGAAGCAGGCGTTAACTGCGGTATAGAAATGAAAGAGACCGAGATTTATCCCGGCGCCATAGATGCTGAGGCGTTCAGCCGTCTGGGGCTCCTTGCCTCCGGCTTCTGCGGCGTAAACCATGACCCTAAAACGTATTATCATACCCGCCTTGACACAGCGGATAATATCAGCGAGGAATGTATCAACCTTTCGCTGGATATCTGCCTGGAAGCAGCAAAACTGTATGATGAAAAAGGCGGCATAGACGCTTTCAGAGAAGACGGCAAAAAGAGATTTAAACGCGGTCACAATAACTGAATATAAAAATTTCGCGGCTTTGTCTGATTGGACACGGCCGCGTTTTTTGCCGTTATGATAATACTGTGCGTCAATAAATATCGTAAAATCAGAAAAACCGCACTGAATATTGAAAAATGATGCTCTATATTCCGTACGTTTTCGTCATCTGGTCTTCAAACAGGGGAATCAGCGGCGGCGCAAAGGTAAACAGAATGAATATCCCGCCTAACGTAATCAGCAGTATAAAAGAAATGATTTCAGAGAATTTTCCTTTGTACTGTGTGTTCTTGATCAGCGTGTAGCTTATCAAAAATGCGGCGGCAACGCCTGCAAAGAAAGATAGGATATCTGCAACCATGCTTTCGTTGCCGGCAGCGCCGGTATAGGTGTAGTGAATAAACAGAATGATAAGCATGCCGCTTAAAACGCCGCACAGCTTAGCGCCAAACAGGTTGCCTTTGTCTGTCTTAAGAATAAAGACTTCCGCTATACTCCATATCAGGTAGGGCGTATAGATGAGTTTTAGATGCTCCCAAACGCTTTCATTCACCGGGCAAAACAAACCTGCAAAAACAAGCTCGCCGCTCCATTCGTAAACAAAATGAAGCAGAGTTCCGAAAATACAGCAAAAGGCGAATCCGGCCAATTCAGCCTTAAACAATCTGTTTTTCATAGTATCACCGTAAATATTTTATGCGTTATATTTAAAATTATATGTATCTTTTAGTTGACAATTTATCTGATTTTTGTTATATTAATAGGGCACTGATTCATGAAGTTGAATCAGCGCTTAACTTGACAGAGTGTGTTAAAGTTACAGTTTTGCAGATGTACTCAAGCTGGTGACGAGGCGCCCCTGCTAAGGGCGTAGGGTGGGCAACCGCCGCGAGAGTTCGAATCTCTCCATCTGCGCCAAAAAACAGCAAGTATTTTTGTGCTTGCTGTTTTTTTATAAAAAGAGAGATTCGAAAAGGGCAAACCCCGTAGGGGTTAGAAACAGTCCGGGGGACTGTTTCGGTGCCCGGGTGCGTGCCGGCGAGCGCGGAAGCGAGCCGGGCGAATCTCTCCATCTGCGCCAAAAACAACCATCACGAATGTGGTGGTTGTTTTTTGTGTTTAGATCGCCGGCGAATATCAAATTGTGTTTTACAAATAATATTTCTGTATTTATAAAACAATGTGGAGTGATCGTATGATTTCGCTGTGGGAAGATCAAACAAAAATGCCGTCGTTTGCAAAGCTAAATAAGGATATAAAAACCGATGTACTTATTATCGGCGGCGGCATGGCGGGTGTTTTGTGCGCATATATGCTGGAACATGCAGGCGTGGATTATGCTCTTGTTGAGGCTGAGGAGATCGGCAAGGGCATTACCAAAAACACGACCGCGAAGATCACCGCGCAGCACGGGTTGTTATACAGTAAACTCATTAAAGAATTCGGCGCCGAAAAAGCAAAGCAGTATCTTGAGATGAATTTGAACGCCGTCTTAAAGTATGCACAGCTTTGCGCTGATATGGATTGCGATTTTGAGATCAGGGACGCTTACGTTTATTCTCTTGAGGACGAAAATATTATCAGTGAGGAAGCGGCGGCGCTGAAAAAGCTTGGGTATCATGCGGAATGTGTAAAGCGCCTTGATCTGCCTTTCTCCGTTGCCGGTTCATTGCGCTTTAAAGAGCAGGCGCAGTTTTCACCCCTTAAATTTCTTGCATATATTTCCGAAGGTCTTAAGATTTATGAGCATACGAAAGTGCTTGAACTGATAGACATGAAAGCCGTAACAAGCGGCGGAATCATCCGTGCAAATAAGATGATTATTGCCACGCATTTCCCGTTTTTGAATAAGCACGGCGCTTATTTTCTAAAACTTTATCAGCAGCGCTCCTATGTGATCGTGCTGGAGAATGCCGCAGATGTCGGCGGTATGTATATAGATGCGGCGCAGGGTGGGCTTTCTTTCAGGAATTATAAAAATCTGCTTTTTATCGGCGGCGGAGAGCACCGCACGGGCAAGAAATCACAGGCATGGCAGGAACTGAGGGCTTTTGCCGCAAAGTATTATCCGCAGTCGCAGGAAAAATATCACTGGGCAACGCAGGATTGCATGTCGCTTGACGGCGCACCCTATATCGGCAGGTATTCCGCTAAAACGCCGGATCTGTATGTTGCAACGGGCTTTAATAAATGGGGTATGACGTCGTCCATGGTGGCTGCTGAAATGCTTTGTAATCTTATAACCGGTAAAAAAACGTATCCTTTAAATATTTTTTCTCCCTCCAGAACCATTATGCGCCCGCAGCTTGCCGTCAATGCTTTTGAGGCGGCTGTCAATCTTGTGAATTTCAGACCGAAACGCTGTCCGCATCTCGGCTGTGCTCTAAAGTGGAATCCGTATGAACGTTCGTGGGACTGCCCCTGCCACGGCTCGCGGTTTACGGAGTACGGAAAGCTGATTGATAATCCCGCAACAGCAGATCTGAAAGACGCCCGCTCTTAAAACTGTATTGTTGACGGCATATGGATTGTATGCTAAAATGAGTTTAGACGCCTGTTGTTTATGACGGGAGCGGCAAAAGATATTTATATATGTATATGAAAAAGTTTTCCGTTTTAAAGGTCTTTGATCCTCTGGGAATTATATAAATCATGACCGGTTGCGTTTTGATTTTGCGGGGTGATTTTTATGATAATCTATTTTTCCGGCACGGGTAACAGCCGTTTCGCCGCGCAGGCAGTTAACGGCGTTGTGGGCGGCGATTGCGTGGATTCTTTTGCATATATAAGAAACGCTCAGGGCGGGGAGTTTGATTCCGATACGCCCTACGTTTTCGTGTGCCCTACATATTCGTGGCGCATTCCGCGCGTGTTTGCTTCTTTTATTAAAAACAGTACCTTTTCAGGTTCGAAAAAGGCATATTTTATAATGACCTGCGGCAGCGAGATCGGCAATTCCGAAAACTATATTAAAAAGCTCTGCAAGGCGTGCGGCCTTGATTTTATGGGCGTTGCGCAGATCGTTATGCCGGAAAATTATATAGCGCTTTTTTCCGTTCCCGATAAGCAGAAAGCAGATAAAATCATTCGCGATTCGCTTACGGATATATATGCGGCGGCAAAGCGTATAAAGCAGAGCGAGCAGCTTGATAAGCATAAAACATCGGTTGTCGATATACTGAAAAGCAGTGTCGTCAATAGGGCTTTTTACAGATTTATCGTTTCCGCAAAAGATTTTACCGCAAGCGATCAGTGTATTTCCTGCGGCAAATGTTCTTCGGTATGCCCGCTCGGAAATATTAAGCTTGTGGATTCAAAGCCGGAGTGGGGGAACTCGTGTACGCATTGTATGGCGTGTATCAGCCTCTGTCCCGTTCGTGCAATCGAATACGGCACTGTTTCCAAAAACAGGAATCGTTTTTACAATTCCTATGACCCTGCCGAATTCAAATAAGAATATATACGCTGTTTTGCCCGAAAACAGTAAAATACGGAATATATGTATCAGCCTGCATTATTTTGCAGGCTTTAGACTGTCGATAAAGTCGGCTGAACCGCGCAATATATCTTTTACTTATTTAAAAAAGGAAAATAATTAAAAGCAACTTTAAATCAAAGAGTACGCTAAAAACAGTTAAATGCCGCATGAAACAAATGTCATGCGGCATTTGCGCTTTCCGCCTTTCGCTCGGGGGCAGTACCTCTGTACAGCTCCCGCTCGCGAAAAACGAAATTCAGCTCGATTTCTCGAAGTCTCCTCAGCGTGTAGGACTGCCCGCTTTTCTAAATTTACACCTTTTTCTACACGCTGACGGGGCTGTGTTCCACATTCTCGAATATTTTGAACAGACCGGCAGAACAGCGCAAGATAGAAACGCATCTGCCGGTTTTGATTTTTATTACACTTTATCCAGCTTGGCGAAGTTAGCCATAAGTTTTTTCGTGCCGGCTTTATCAAAGGCGATCTCCAGCAGAGTATCGTTGCCCATAGGCTTTGCAGAGAGGATAACGCCCGTGCCGAACGCCTTATGACGCACTGTATCGCCAACCTGATAGCTTGCGCCGGAGCCGGAACGTTCGTAACCGACCTGCCCGAATTTGTGGGAGGAAACGGCGTTTTTCGCCTGCGGATTTTCCGCAAAGGCGCTTCTTGTGAACGCGCCGCGCGGGGTAAATGTATGAACGGTTATATCATTTACCACATTTGCCGGGATCTCGCGCAGAAATCTGGAGGGTGAATTTCTGCCCGTGGTGCCGTAGAGCATACGGCGGCGGGCATTGAGCAGATAAAGCTTTTCCTTGGCGCGGGTTATGCCCACATAGGCAAGGCGGCGTTCCTCCTCAAGATCCTCCTCGCTGAAAAGGGACTGATTGCCGGGGAAGATACCGTCCTCCATTCCGGGGATAAACACGATCGGAAATTCCAGGCCTTTTGCCGCGTGCAGAGTCATCAGCACAACGGCGTCATCATCACTGTTATACGTGTCTATATCGGAAACAAGGGCAACGTCCTCTAAGAAATCGGAAAGGTCAAAATCCTCATTTTCCTGCTGATAGCGTATGAACATGGTTGAAAGCTCATTGATATTATCTTTCCTGTCCTGCGCGGAATCGGGATCCTCGTCAAGATACGCATTGTAGTCTGTTTTCTCCATAATCTTCTGCAGCAGATCGGAAAGCGGCATACCGTCCTCCAGGCACTGCTGAAAGTGCTTGATAAGATCCGCAAACTCGCCGAGACGGCGGGCGGCGCGCTGCGTTTTATCAAATTCATCCGCGCGTTCGCATACCTCAAAGGCAGAGATGCCCACGCCCGTTGCGATATCCATGATATTTGCAAACATGGTATCCCCTATGCCGCGCTTCGGCACGTTTATAATGCGCTGGAGCCTTACATTATCCGCCGGGTTATTGATAACGGCAAAATAGCTTACGATATCCTTGATCTCCTTGCGGTCAAAGAACCTGTGCCCGCCTATGACCACATGGGGGATACCGCTTTTGGCGAGCGTGATTTCTATGTTTCTGGACTGCGCGTTCATTCTGTAAAGTATGGCATGGTCGCGCATTTTTTTGCCTTCTTTTACATTTTTCAGTATCTCTTCTGCAATGAACGAAGCCTCGTCCGCCTCATCGTCCAGCGTGTTTTCTATAATTTTTTCGCCTGCGCCGGCGGCTGTCCAGAGATTCTTGCCCTTGCGGTTCTTATTGTTTGAGATAACGGCGTTTGCCGCGTCCAGAATATTCTGCGTGGAACGGTAATTCTGCTCAAGGCGAATGACTTTGGCGTCTTTATACTGATGCTCAAAAGACAAAATATTTTCTATGGTAGCGCCGCGGAAGCGGTAAATGCTTTGATCGTCATCGCCCACAACGCAGATATTTTTGTACCCGCCCGCAAGCAGGGATACAAGCACATACTGTGCATGGGAGGTATCCTGATACTCGTCTACAAGAATATACTTGAACTGCTTTTGATAAAGCTCCAAAACATCTTCATTTTCATTGAGAAGTTTAACGGTATTGAAGATCATATCGTCAAAATCCATAGCGTCTGCCTTTAACAGCTCTTTCTGATAAAGCTCGTAGCACTCGGCGATCCTTGCTTTTCTGAAATCACTTTGGGCAAGCTTTTTATACTCCTCGGGGCCTATAAGACTGTCTTTCGCGGCACTCATTTCGGAAAGGATGGATTTATGGTGCAGCACCTTATCCGATATGCCCAGCGATTTTTGGCAGTGCTTCATGACCCGCTTCTGATCGTCCGTATCATAGATCGTAAAATGGGAAGTATAGCCGAGTCTGTCCGCAAATCTTCTGAGTATTCTGCCGCAGCAGGAATGAAAGGTGTGCGCCCAGACATCGCGCGCCCTCTCGCCCAAAGCGGAAATAAGCCTTTCCTGTATCTCGCCGGCGGCTTTATTCGTAAACGTGATGGCAAGCACCTGCCACGGCAGGGCAAGGCCGCTTTCTATGATATGCTGAACACGGTTTACGAGCACCGTGGTTTTGCCGGAACCTGCGCCGGCAAGGATAAGAAGCGGACCCTCTGTGCAGTCCACAGCCTGCTGCTGCATTTCATTTAACGCCATATGTACACCTCAAAATTTAAAATAAAAAATCCGGTCTGTAAGTGCAGACCTAAAAAAGTAAAAAATAAAAACCGCCGCCGTAAAACGGCGGTTAAAAAAGGGGAGTCGTGCGACACCCCGTTTTATTGACTTTTTATAACGCCGAATCCGGCAGAGCCGTTAGCCGAGCAGGGTAAGCAAAACACCTGCCGCTACTGCCGAGCCGATAACGCCGGACACATTCGGCCCCATCGCGTGCATAAGGAGGAAGTTTGCGGGGTTTTCCTTCTGCCCTTCCTTTTGGCTGACGCGCGCCGCCATTGGCACGGCGGAAACGCCGGCGGAGCCGATAAGCGGATTGACCTTGCCCTTTGTGATCACATACATAAGCTTGCCGAAAAGCACGCCGCCGGCAGTGCCGACCGAAAATGCAATAAGACCGAGCACGATTACACCGAGAGATTTTGCATTCAGGAAGCTCTGTGCGCTTGTTGTAGCGCCTACGGACAGGCCGAGCATGATCGTGATGATATTCATCAGTTCGTTTTGAGCCGCTTTGGCTATTCTTTCCGTTCTGCCGCTCTCTTTAAGCAGATTGCCGAACATAAGCATACCTACGAGCGAAGCCGCGTCCGGCAAAAGCAGCGAAACGATAACCGTTACCATGATGGGGAACAATATCTTTTCAAGCTTTGAAACGGGGCGCAGAGTATCCATAACAACGCTGCGTTCTTTTTTGGTTGTGAGCGCACGCATGATGGGCGGCTGGATCACAGGCACGAGCGCCATATACGAATAAGCCGCAACGGCTATCGTACCAAGCATTTCCGGCGCAAGCTGAGAGGTTACAAAGATAGCCGTAGGGCCGTCCGCACCGCCGATGATCGCGATTGAGCCCGCCTCCTGCGGTGTGAATTTAAGCAGGATAGCGCCTACATATGTGAAGAATATGCCAAGCTGCGCCGCAGCGCCGAGGATAAAGCTGGACGGATTTGCAATAAGCGGAGAAAAATCCGTCATAGCGCCGATACCAAGGAAGATGAGCGGCGGATAGATGCCCGCCTTTACGCCGAAATACAGGAAATCCAGAAGGCCCGGGGTACATACCTGCCCGGCTTCATTGACCATTCTGCCTGCAAGGAGATCTATAAAGCCCTGCAAATCGTTATACTGCACCGCAAGATTCGCGCCCGGAATATTGGCAAGCAGCATGCCGAACGCAATGGGGATCATAAGGAGCGGCTCAAAGCCTTTTTTGATACCGAGCCACAAAAAGAAAAAGGAAACGCATATCATGATGAGATTGAGATAGCCGCCGTCCGTAAAAAAGAACGCATAGCCGCTGTTTTTCAAAATCTCAACAAAGGCGCTCCAAACACCCTGAATAATATCCATATTTACCGTCCTCCGTTAAAACAGCGTTAAAAAACGGGCCTTGCCGCAAGCCCGTCATCAAGTAAAAGGGATAGAGCAGGGCTGCTTTTCAGCCCCGCCCGTTCCGTTTGCTCAACAATTAAAAAGGCTTTGTATTTTCCGCAATGGCAGCCGCAGCCCACGGATTTCTGCCTTGAACGTTTTTGACCTTAACAGAGCGGATCGTGACCTGCCTGCCGCCCTCCGCCGTATAGATAGCCGCAGCTATGGCCGCAACGATATCTGCGCTGACGCCGCCCTGAACTGCCGGAGCCGCCGGCGCGGCAGCGGGAACAGCCTGCACGGGAGCAGGAGCGGAAACCGTATTCTGAGACGGCTTCTGATTCTTTGAAACGACCTTGCCGAAGCCTTTAAAAATAAGGATGAGCAGGATAAGCACCAGCATGACGATGATGATGCCGGCAATAACAACTTCTGATGTGAGCACCCAATCAACACCTCCGAGATATTCTTTATATGTTTCAGCCGCAACGGGAATTACGCCTGTATTATAAATAAGATCTTGCATCCACATTCTCTCCGTTTTCATACTAATCGGTAGTATTATAAAACAGAAGAGGGGTTTTTTCAACCTTATTTTTGCATTTTTGTTTAATATACCTAATTATAATAAAAATATCTGCGGTATAATTTGCACACGGGTATTGATTTATTTTTTAAAAAGTTTATAATATTATTAGCTGAAAAAAGCAAAATAACCGCTGATCTCCCGGAGGTGCGTAAAAATGAAAAAAGAAACGCTTATAATCGCTATCCTGGTGGCGCTTATCATTTTATGGATAACCGAGACTATCGGAATGAAAAAAACATCGCGCCTGCTGAGCGGCGCGATCGATATCGGCTTTTCTCTTTTAAGATAGAAAACAGATCGGATCATAACGCCATGCCGCGCCGCAGTGCGCGGTTTTTTTATTGCAAAAATGCAAAAGGCGCCGCAGCCCGGCAGGTGTGCCAAGGCTGCGGCGTTTCAGCGTGTAGAAAAAGGTGAAAATTTAGAAAAATTGGCAGTCCTGCACGCTGAGGAGACTTCGAGAAATCGAGCTGAATTTTGCATTTCGCGAGGATTGCTGTGCGTGGGCACCGCTTCCGAGCGAAAGGCGGAAAGCGCAAATGCCGCATAAACACTTGGTTTATGCGGCATCACCTGTTTTTCAGTGTATTCTTTGGCTTAGATCAAGTCGCGTTCTTACTTTTTTGTAATTTTCTTTTACTTTGAATAAGTAAAGTATATATTGCGCGGTTCAGCCGATTTTATCGACAGTCTGAGGCGCCGCAGCCCGGCAGGTGTGCCAAGGCCGCGGCGCTTGTGCCATCAATAGACAACTTCGTACTTGTATTGCTCGCAATCTTCTGAAGAAAGGATGGAGAGAAGCCGTTCATTTCCCGGATTCAGCGTTATATCCGCCGACAAAAACGGCTCCGGCCCCGTAGCATCAACGGAACTCCAATAAGCGTCGTCATACTGATTGCGTTCATAAGGCGTCATCGCCCGTATCTTTTCCTGTTCCGCCTGCGGCAGCTGAGGATTGATCGTATAAACCGAAATATAGCTTAAGCTGTCATAGCCCATGTAAAAATCGGAATCGTTCTCCTCCAGCTTATCCTGAACGGCGGCGTCCCTTATCTGCTGCCACATTTCAGGCGGCAGCACGTAATATTCTTCAATATAGACATCCTCATAAGCATATTCATCCTCCGTCTCCGAATAGCCGTTCACATACAGGAACATGATCTCTTCCTCATCTGTATAGGAATACGGCTCCCGCTGCAAAAGCGCCTCTTCATTTCTGAATATGGGAATGTATTTATTCCAAAGGTCATATTGAATGGAATAGGTTCTGGTAACGGTGCTGCCGTCCTTGAGCGTATATTCTATTCTGCAATTTATCGTTTCATACGCAAACGGGTCGTATTCTTCCGTTTCCGACTCGCCGATTGCGTCATAGATCACATCGCCCACGTAATCCGAAAAGGAATAGCGCCTTGCCTCATTGGAAACGGCGGCTATGTGAAAAGCAATGACGGATTCTATATTCTCCGGCTGCGAAAGCGTTGCTTCGTTCATCACCGTGCGCCTGTCTGCAACCGCGGAGTCAAGCAAGCCAAACAGGGCGGTATCCATGGAATAATCGCTCCACGAATCATAATTTTTGACCGTTACGCTCTGCACATCTGCAACCGCCGGCGTATATCTTACATAGCCGGAGGCATTGACGATGCAGGCACAGCCCGTAAAAGCAAGGCAAAACGCTGCGACCGCGCCGAAAAGCGCGCCCGTTTTTTTATTGAACAGCTTTTTGCGGTGGAAATTGAGCGGCGCGAATATTGCGGCACAGATAAACACACCCAAAACGCCCAGCAGCATAGAGAGCGCAACGGAACGCACCGTGGCAAGATACATATAGCCCGCGCCCGTAAAGACCGCCATGAAAATATATTTGACGGCGCACGGCTCCATACCGCTCTCCGCCGTTTCCGCCTTTCTTCTTTTGAATTCAAGCAGCCCTGCGGCATACATGGCAACCGCTTCGGCAAGCATGATGATCATGACCCAGCAAAAATGAGAATCCCTTACTTCGGAATCCGAGAAGATATCTATGAATGCGCCCGCAGGCGTAAACACAGCCGCCTTCATCGCGTCCGCATAAAGGCCCCATATGATATTCAGCTGCTCTGCAAAACCCATGAACAGAACGGGCGCCGATTCCAGGCAAACAAGGCAATACAGAAAATACTGCGTTTTTTTACCGGCAACAGCGGCACTCATATGGAACGCCGCATATGCCGCAAGGAGCGCCGCCGGCATACAGAGGAACTGAAAAACACAGCTTTGCTCCGAATCCGAAACTACGGTTCTGTTCAGCGCGGCAAGACCCGCCCGTAAAGTGCCCATATAGAGCACGCAGGAAGCGGCGGCTGCCGGAACGATACTCAGCAGCCCGAACAGAAAGTTTGAATTATATATATCCGCCCTTGTAACGGGAAGCGCAAGATGGTAATCGCACTGGCGCCGCTTAAAATACGGGGCAAACATATCGCACGTGATAACAAAAAGATAGACGGCAAGTATCAATGTGATCGCCGCTGCCCACAGCTGCGCCGAATATACGATGTCCTCAAGATAAAGCGTATCGCCGTAGTACATATAATCTGAAAGCTGCACAAAGGCGCCGGCTGCGGAAACAAGTCCGCAAATCACGGTTATGATGATCATACCGGGCAGCCTGCGGCGCGCCGTTGCCTTAAATGCGGCGGAAAAATTGCCCTTAGCTGAATAATTTGTTGATCTCATAACCTGCTCCCTCCATTTCACTTATAAACAGCTCCTCCAGCGTTAAGGGCAGCGCCTCAAAGAACGCAGGAGACTTGGACTCAATAACACGCCTTATCTCCTCTTCCTCGCCCTTAACGGTGAGCTGGATCATCTTGCCCTGATGCACTTCATTTACGATCCTGAGCCGGTTTCTGATCTCCTCAAAATCGGCAGGCTCCATAACGAACTGCGCTCTGAATATGCCCGCCGCTTCGGAATCTATATCTTTTTCAAGCAGCACGCCGCCCATGTGCAGCAAACCGATATGATCGCAAAAGCCCTCCAGCTCACGCAGATTATGGCTTGCGATAACGACCGTTGCTTTTGTTACGGAGATATATTCGATCAGTATTTTTTTAACAAGCTCGCGTATGACCGGGTCAAGCCCGTCAAAGATCTCGTCAAAGAAAATATATTTCGGCGCGTGCGAAAGCGCAAGGATGATCGCCGCCTGGCGCTGCATGCCTTTGCTCATGGAAGAGATCTTTTGGCTTGCTATAAGCGGAAAAACGCTTTTCAGATTTGAATATCTGAAATCATCCCACTGCGAATAAGCCTCTTTATAATAGCGCGCCATGGAATCCAGCGTTGCGCCGGGATAAAAATACGGAAAATCGGAAACAAACGCAAGTCTGTCTTTGATCTTTATGTTTTCAAAAGGCGCCTCGCCGTCTATCAGCGCAGAGCCTCCGTCCGCCTGATAAATGCCGGAAAGCACCCTGAGCAGCGTGCTTTTGCCTGCGCCGTTAGAGCCGACGAGCCCGAAAACGGAGCCGTCCGAAATATCAAGCGAAATGCCGCTCAGCGCCTTGGTTTCCCCAAAGCATTTGGTTAGCTCTTTTATCTGTATCATACATTTTCCTCCCATACCGAATCAACGATTTTCATTGCCTGGGCTTTTTCAAACCCGGCGTTTTTTGCATCGTTGAGCGCGGCGGCAAGCTGCCGTTCCGCCTCGCGCTGTATGCCGGAAAGATCTGTTTTGCTTACGAAAACGCCCTTTCCGGCAACCGTATAGATCACACCGTGCTGCTCTAAATTCTTATACGCCTTTGAAACCGTATTTGGATTTATGGAAAGCTTTGTTGCAAGCGCGCGTACGGAGGGCAGTGGGCTGTCTGCCCCGTATACGCCGAGATTTATGAATTTCACGATCTCCTTTTCAAGCTGAACATAGATCGGCTCGCGGCTTCGTGAATCAAGAGTAAACATCAATCTGCATCACCTACTCGTTATGGATTGCTTTCAGGGCGCTGACTTTCACTGCCCTGTTTGCCGGCGAAACGCCGGATATAACGCCTATAAGCACCGAAAAACCTATTCCGAACAGAACCAGCCACAACGGGACGGAAGAAATTGTTACATTACCGCTCTCCGCGCCGCCGAGCGAGCTCATGACCGCGCCCGCAGCAAGATTTGCCAACAGGGAAACGGCTATGCTTATCAAAACGCCTATAGCGCCCCCAAGAAAGCCGATCATACCCGCTTCACAGAGGAAAACGGCTTTTATATCCGCCGTATCGCAGCCTATGACCTTCATGACGCCGATCTCCTTTGTGCGCTCATAGACCGCCATTACCATGGTATTGCTGATTCCGAAAGCCGCAACAAGCATGGACACAGCGCCTATAGCGCCCAGCACGAGCTGCACCGCCGTCATAATACGCTTTATATAATCCTGTTCATCTTCGTTTGAATATGTGGAAAGCCCGGTTGCGCCGATCGTATCCTGCACTGCCTTAACGTTTTCGATATCGTTTGCAAAAACAAGGATCTCCGTATATTCGGGCTTTGTGTTCGGTTTGCCGTTAACGGCATTATATTCTCTGATAAGCTTTTGCGCAAGACGCATATCAATAAAAATGCTGTTTGAAGTATCCATACCCGTACTTCCGGAATCGACTGTTAATCCCGCCACACGTATCTTATGCTCCGCCGCACCCGAAGCCGCTGTTGTGCTTTCGTCAGAAGATGCCGGAGAAATATAAAAGCTGTCCTTAAGCGGATCTATCTCACAATAGACAAGATTGTCATCTTCGTCATACTCACTTTTTACGGCATTGCCCTGGTTATCCGTAAAACTCACTGCTGCGGCGTCGCCGAAATAAACCGTATAGATATCGGAAGACGTTTTCAGTTCGCCGCCCTGCGCCTTAACGCCCAGCTTGGACAGCGCTTCAAAATCCACCGCCATTACATTGCCGCCGGAAAAATTATATTTTCCTCTGGTAACGGACACATACTCCGTCATATTTATGACGGGCAAAACCGTTTCAACACCTTCAATACCTGAAAAATATTCCACGGCGCTTTCGTTGAGCGGCGGCTGCTCGCTGCCGGACTCCTGCGCCGCCGTATCCTTTGAAACGCTTATGCGCGTTGCGGACGACGAATTTTTGTATTGCGCCGTAAGGGTCTGATTGATGCCGGCGCCTATGGAGATCATGATTACGATTGCGCACGTGCCGATCACAACGCCGGTCACGGTAAGCTTTGTGCGCGAACGGCGCCCTTTCAGATTTTTCAGCGCCATTTTAAAAATATCAGATTTCTTCATAAGGCTCACCGCCCTTTTTCCCTGCTTTTTTACGTTTTCTGACTACCGCGATAACAATGACTGCAAGGATCGCCGCAATAACGGCGGCAATAGCAAAATAAAGCCAATATCCGTTATAGTTCTCCACCGTTTCCGTATCCTGCGTAAACTCGGCATAAGGATCCTCCTGCTGCTCAGCCGTTACGCTGAACTGCCTGGAAACGGATTTTGCTTCTCCTGCATCATTTTCATATTCAAAAACAAGCGTAAGGCTCTGCATACCCTGCGTATTGAGCGTAAGCGGAAGCGTATAGTTGCTCTGGAACTGCGTGCCCGCCTCAATATTGCCTATATACGCGGCGGCAAGCTCGTTTTCATTTGCGTCAAGCAGGCGTACTCTGCCGTTATAGACTGTGCTTTTCCCGCTGTTTATGACCGTAAACGGGCAGTCCTGCTCTTCACCGGCAGTTACTTTTGTATCTGCAAGCGAAAGGGAGCCGATCTCCACCCTTTCCGGCTGCGTTACGGGTATGCTGAGCGAAAGCTCCTCGCTTTGCGACTGCTTTTCGCCGGCATCAAAATATTCGTAAGAAACGGATACCGAAACGGGGTAAATGCCCGACGGCGTTGCGGCAAGGCATTTGAGCTTTTGGGTGATCTTTGCCGTTGAAGAGATCTTTTCTATTGAAACGGTATCGGTACCCTCGGCAGGCACAAAAGCCTCGCCGCCGGATATTTTAACGATAACGTTTTGCACGGCAATGCTTTTTGAATTATTTTGCAGAGTGAAATTCAGATCAAACACATCGTTGCCGTTCACCGTATCCCCGTAAGAAAAATCAGATATGATAATATGCGGTGTAAGCGACTGCTGGACCGCGCTTTGCGTAACGCGCACACTGTAATTGATCTCCGCCGTGCCGGAAAGCTTTTCGCCCGCGTCAAAGTATTCGTATGACGCACTGAGTGAGATGGGATATGTTCCGCCCGTTGCCGAATCACTGCAATAAAATGACTTTGAGAACGAATAGACTGCGCCAGCGGCGATCGTATCCGCCCAAACGGAATCACTGCCCTGTGAAACGATAAGCGCTTCACCGCCCGAAACACGGATATTTACGTTTCTGACGGCAATGCCGGCGCTTGTATTTTTCAGCTTGAATGCAAGCTTTACCGTGCTGCCCGGCGCAACGCTGCTTTTATCCGTCTCAAACCCCGCCGAAACAAGGGAGGGGCTTAAGCTCTGCGCCTGTTCCTGCGCCGCCGGCGCAAGAGTGGGAACGATCAATAATAGAACTGCCGCGAACAACGCCGCGAATTTGGCCGATAGTTTCATAAAATTCTCCTTTTCTTATTTGTTGACCTCTGTTTCTTTCGTAATTTTTCCGTCTGTGATCTCGATGATCTTATCCGCGTATGCCGCAACGCTGTTATCATGCGTTACCAGTATCATCGTGCCGTTATTTTCCCGCACCAGCGAGCGTGAAAGCTCCATAACGCTCCTTGTGGTCTCGCTGTCCAGATTACCCGTGGGTTCATCTGCAAAGATGACCTGCGGCCTTGTAACGAACGCCCTTGCTATGCCCGCCCTCTGCTGCTGGCCGCCGCTCATTTCACCGGGGCGGTGGTCTTTTCTGTTTTCAAGGCCCACAAGGCGCAGCATTTCAAGCGCGCGTGCCTCTCGCTCTTCCTTGCCTACACCGCGGAACATGAGCGGCATTGCAACGTTTTCAAGCGCCGTGAGCGAGGGGATCAGGTTATAGGACTGAAAAACGAAACCCGTAAATCTCTGCCGGAACAAGGTCAGCTCGCGCTCCGTCATCTTATCTATCCTGTGCCTGCCGATATATACAGCGCCCGCGGTGGGTCTTTCAAGCCCGGCAAGCATATTCAGCAAAGTTGATTTGCCGGAGCCGGAGGTGCCCAGCACCGCGCAGATACACCCCTTTTCAACCGATATGGACACATCATTCAGCGCGGTCACCTTTTCTTTGCCGAGAATAAAGGTCTTTGTAAGATTTTCCGTTCTGATAAGTGCGTTTTGCAATTTACCGCCCCCTTTTATATTCGTTTTACATGCGCATTGCATTGTATGCACTGTACTATTACACTTAGTACAGTTTATTCATACCACACCGCCACGTCATCTGTCAAGAAGTTTATTGAAAAAAATCAGAAAAATCAGCAAAATTTATACAAAATCAGCAATATTGTAAATCCAAACGGACAGAAAAGCCGCCCGGCATAACAATGGCCGGGCGGCTTATAAAAGAAATATTTTAAAACTGCGTTCTGTTGATGCTGATTCCCGAAATATTCGGTGCAAAGCTCTCCGCAGCGTTGAATTGATTTGAGCCATCGTTATACAGGACAAGCGTATTTTCGCCCGCCTGAAGCGCAACATTAACCGTTACCGTGGTGAAATTATCATTGCTGCACGTATTGCGGCAGTAAAGCTGACTCACGGCGCCGTTAACAGAAAGCGTTATATAATCCTCCACAAGATCCACATTATAATCATGCACGCCCTGTTCCCGGTTGGCGCTGTATGTAACCGTCATCTTATATGTACCGCTTTCGGGTGCGGTAAACGTGTACTGTGCCGCGCCGCCCTCGCTGGAGATGCCGCTGATGTAATCCACGCCGGCGGCTGTGTTTTCGCTTACCGCGGCAGTGCCGGAGAGCTGTGCGTTACCCGGAATAAGCGCTATGCTTTCCGCTGTCATTTCAGCTTCTCGCCGGGCAGCCTGCAGCGTTGCGCTTTGCTGCACCACACCTATGTAATTGAGCCCGCGGCGCAGGTATACGGTTGCCGTTCCGTCATGCCCGGACTGCGCCGGAGCGCCGTCTATATCAAGAACCGTAAGCGGGGCTGTAACGATATCATAGTATCCGTCCTGCGGGGCAACGGCAAGGAAATACGTATTTTCCCCGCCCGACCTATCCGCATCGGCAAGCACACAAACCGTATCTTTTTCGTATTGCTTTACCAGCAGTGAATCCAGCACATAGGTGCCGTCGTTATGCGTCAGTTCAACGGTATACTTGCCCGCCTCAAGCTCAAAATAATCCGTGTATGCGGAAGTGATCTCGCTTCTAACGGTATTTTCAAGCGTGATCTGTGACGTTTCATCGCCAACACGCAGATCTACGGTTGCGGACACGCGGTCATTCGGATCCTGTTTGCCGTTTTCATCTGCTTCGCCGTCATTCGCCTTGCCGTAGATAAACTTAAATTCATACATGCCGCTTTCGGGAACGGAGACGGAGATACGCACGCCGTCGCCCTCATTTTCCATTCCGCCCACAAGGCCGTTCTGCTCACCCGTGGAGGCGTAAGCGCTGTCATAGGTATAGGCATTGCCGAGCAGCTCGCCGTCTTCAAATTCATAACGGGTATATCTGTTCGTGTTTTCATATACCTCGTCCTGCTCCTGCGCCTCGCGCACGGTAATTCGGTAAGCCGTATCATCGTCTGTAAAACCCATATCTATTGTAAGGGTGCCGGAGCACTCCTCTGTATACGCTCTGATCTTCTCCGGCGCGTACACCTCGCCCGATATGCCCTGATACGTTACGGCAGAGATCTCTATATACACGTCTTTGCCGTAAAGCGCGGTATCCTGCATGTTTTCAATTTTAACAACGCCGTCATAATCCGCGCCGGAAACAAGCAGCTCCAGGCTGTTTTTTTTCGTTATTAACAGTGCCAAGCCCCATAAACTGCCTGTAACGCGGGGCACGGCGCTGAAGGAGCGCCTTTCCGATATCCGAATGCAGGATATCGGAGATCTCCGCGCGCATCGTCTGCCCCTGCATATCCGTATACCAGCGGTACACCCACCACGCGGAATTCGGCGTATTATAATCCGCTGCGGTATTGCAAAGATTATTTGCAAAAAGCCAATACGCCTGCTGCCCGTAAACCTTGGAATACTCTATCTGCGTTATATATTTGAGCATGGTGTTCGGGTTGCCGTTATCCTCCATCATACCGTATTCGGTAACGATAACGGGAGTATTTGTATCCACGCCGAATTCCTGCTCAAGTTCTTTTAAATCTGCTACGTTGAACTGCCAGTCGTAGATGGAGCGGTAGTTCAGCTCATGGTAAATGAGCACCTGCGGCACGCAGTCATTCTGAGAAGTGTATTCCAGAAACGCGCGCATTTTACCGCTGTCATACTCATAGTAGCCCGGTCCGCCTATGACCGCCTGCGGATCGAGCGCCCGAACATAATCATATGTAAGCTTCCACGCCTCAAAGAAATTTTGGCTGCCCTGCTCGTTAAAATCATTCCTGCCGCCGTTTTCGCTTAACGGGTCAGATACCCATTCGCCGAACCACACGCCGTTATCGCATTCATTGTAAATACAGTAAACGATCTTATCATGATAATCGGAATCCTTAACGGCATTTACGGTCTGCGCAACCAGCGGAAAATACGTATTTTCAAGATATTCGCGCCAATCATACGTGCCCGCCTTTTTCATCTCGTTTATATTATCTTCGTCATAATACCATGTGCTGTACATATCCTGAAGATAAACCACAAGATAATCGCAGCTGCCGGAGGACAGCGCCTGTGGCGCAATATCGCTCATCTCGCCTATGGGGTGCTGAAGACCCAGCGTGGTTTTTGTGGAAAGGGAGGAAAGGTCTATGCTTTCCGTCATGTTATAGGAGGGAACGCCGTCCTGCGCGATGCCGTAAAGAAAGCCGGAAGCGCCTCTTGTGACCTCGCCCGTAAGATCAGCGGCGTCAAACGTTACGGTAGGCTTATAAAGCGCACAAAACGCCCCCGCCGCGATCGCAAGAGCAATAATTACGGCAGAGAGCGTTATTCCGATTCTTTTTAATACTTTTTTTGTTTTGGTCTTCATAGCTTATTCCTTAATAAAGCAAAGCTGAAGCGCATGTTTTTCAACCTTAAAATTGATCTCAGGGTAATCAAAATTTTCGCCGTCGCAATTACCGAGCAGCCCTGAGCCGTCTACAGACCATATGCGCCCGCCGGTCAGATAACCGGTATGTATATACGGAGAGGCCTCATCCGTTGCAGTGCCCGCGCTGTACTTAGGTATAAGGGGAAGTACTTTGGGTAGCGTAATGGCATCCGCCAAGCAGTAATCGAGTATACCGTCGTCAAGCTTGGAATTAGGAGCGGGGCAGAATCCGCCGCCGTAATAGCTGGCGTTGCAGATGGCAAGCAGCGTATAATCCTTGGGCGTTTCTGTCCATTTATAGGGCTTGCCGTCCCTGCCGATACAGTCGAGATCAAAATTGATCTGATATTTCATGGACTGCAATACCGCCGGGATAACGGCGATATTATACGCCTGAGAGCCGAGAAACTTGATCTTCCCGGCAATCTTTCTGCCGATTGTTTCCACCTTGGTATCCAGACCGAAGCTCATGACGTTTATACATTTTTCACCGTTGTAATCAATGAGGTCTATAGGCCTGACATCGTATTTGAGATGGCCCGTGTGGAGCCCGAACGCCTTTACAACATTTAACGCATCTATTTTTTTCGTGCCGTAGATCTTTTTTGCAAAATCGTTTCCCGTGCCGAACGGCAGGATCATCAGCGGCGTTTCGGTATGCGCCAGCCCGTTTGCGATCTCGTGCACCGTGCCGTCCCCGCCGCAGCAGACGATTACGCAGTCTGCGCCGTATTTTGCGGCATAATCCGCAGCGATCTGCTTTGCGTGCCCGCGGTAGTTCGTTTCCTCTATTATCATTTCATCATCGATAAGCCTGAAAGCGGACTGCACCTGCTTAAAAAGCATCTGCCTGCTTTTATTGCCCGCAATAGGGTTTTCAATAAAGATATATCTCATATGCACATTCCCCTTTTGCCGTGATGGATCACATTACTCTTGTGCCGCCGACCGGGCGGATAATAAGTACATGGCAGCTGCCCTTGCCGAACACGCTTTCAACAGCGGTTTTATACTGTTCAAGCAATTCGTTGGGAACAAATGCCTGAATCGTGCCCGCAAAGCCGCCGCCGTGAACACGGTAGGCGCCGTTCACACCGAGCACCTCTTCGGAAATGCACAGCGCAAGAGAAAGCTTTTGCTCCGCCGGATTTTTAGGCGTGTACACATTCTGGTTATACATATAGGAAGAGCGGCCGCTTTCGTTTATCATCTTCTTAAACTCATCAAACTGATTGCTTTCGAGCGCGGCAACCGCCTTTTCCACTCTTATATTTTCCCTGTAAAAATGGTAGGCACGGATCAAAGCCCTGTCGCTTACCTTGCCGAAGAGGGACGGCACCGCGGCCTTGAAATCGTTATAATCTATCTCACGCAGAACGTCTTTGCCGAGCGCCTTCGCAACGCTCTCCATCTCTGCGCGCACGGCGGCGTAATCATCCGTAAGATCGCTGTGGCTGCCGCCTGTGTCCACAATACACAGGGAATGCCCGCTTTTTGAAAAATCAAAATCCACCTTTTTGATCTTTGGATTTTCGGTAGATTCAAAATCAATGGTCACAAAAGTGCCTACCGAAGACGCCATCTGATCCAGCAGGCCGCAGGGCTTGCCGAAGAAAACATTTTCCGAATATTGCGCCGTTTTTGCAATATCCACGGCGCTGATAACGCCGTTGTTATACAGATAAGAAAGCGTTGTGCCCAGCAACACCTCAAACGCGGCTGACGAGGAAAGTCCGCTGCCGCCGATCACATCGGAAGCGGTAACGCAGTCCAGCCCACCTATCTGATAGCCCATGCCTTCTATTTTTGCCACTACGCCGCGCACCATAGCCGTTGAATGGCCGAATTCGGATTCATCCGGCAAAAGTTCGGAAACATCAACAACGTTCATGGCATGACCGTCTGATTTTACACGCACGATGCCCTCATCGTTTTTAGCGGCAACGGCAACGGCGTCCAGATTAACGGAAGCGGCAAGCACTTTGCCGTTATTGTGGTCCGTATGATTTCCGCAAACCTCCGTGCGCCCGGGTGCGGAGGTGATGATAACATCCCTGTCCTCTCCGAAAAGCTTTATAAATTCGTTTAAAAGACGCACGTAGCGGGGCTTTTGCGCCTCAACGGCGTAGTCCGTAACATAAACTGCCTTTAATTTCTCGTCCATTACGCCGGCCTGAATCGCGGCAATGTATTCCTGTGGTTTCATATCTTTCTGCCTTTCTTCATCTTTATTTTAATTTATAAAACGATCTTATATTTTTCCTTTTGGGAATAGATCAAAAGGGTCTGGTTCATCTGACGTGATTTCACGCCGTAATATATATTGAATCCGAGGCTTGTGATGCCGGTAAACAGCACAACGAGCATTGCAAGCAGAATGAACTGCCGCGAAAAAGGATTATAGATCTCCGCGCCGATACGTGTGTAGATATAAAGTCGGGGCAGAATTCCTATAATGCTTAAGCAAACATAGTAAATAAAATCATAGTGCATGGAGCCGTAAAGCTTGGATACCATGCCAAGCGGTATAGACGGTACAAAGCGCGACACGAGCAGGATATACGGATTGCCCTTGCCTTTAAACAAGACCCAGTCCTTTATAAACCTTGCCTGATGGATATTCAGGATCATCATGGCCCAGCCGCCGCCTATCCACGTGCCCTCTGCATATTTTATCATAAAAAACACCGTTATACAAAAGGCGTTTATCAGCATGGCGGTCTGAATGGAAAATACCATGCCCGAAATAACGCAAAGCACGCTTATGGGAATGGGAAGCTGGCACTTTGCAAGCCACAGGGCAAATATACACACAAGGATCTCCAGATGCGTATCCAGCCCCACAACGGCTCTTTCCAGCTTGCTGAGCCAGTTTATGATCGCGTCAAAGCGCACCTCAAGACTTGCCTGATCGTGCAGGCAGACGGCAAGGAACACCATAAGCGCAGAAGTAATTAAAATGATGATCACAGATATTAAATTTGTTTGGCGGCGTTTGCTCTTTCTCACACCCGCACCCCCGTGCCATATTAATATTCGTGATAATTCCCGAGAAACTTGAAATCCGGCAGCTCGGAATAGAGCGCGCATATGAGATCAAGCGTTTTTCTGTCATTTATATTGCCCATAAGATCAACATAAAAATAATAGCTGAATTCACCGTTGCCCACGGGCCTGGATTCCAGCTTCGTCAGGTTCAGACCTGCTATGGAAAAGCGGCCGAGTATCCTGTAAAGCGAACCCGTTGTGTGCGGCAGAGCGAAAATAAGCGAGATCTTATCCGCATTGCTTTCAATAACAAGCTTTTTGGATATGACGATAAATCTTGTTCTGTTATTACTTATATTCTGAATTCTTGTTTTTAATATTTGCAGGCCGTATTTTTTTGCCGCGTCCGCAGAACAGATAACGCCTATATCGCTTCTTTCGCTTTCGGCAACAAATTTTGCCGCCGCCGCCGTATTTGTATAATTCACGCCGGTAAATGCAAAATTTTTCAGAAATTCAGAGCACTGCGAAAGCGCCTGCGGATGGCTGTAGACCTCTTCTATGCCGGAATAATCAACGCCTTTCTTGGCGCAAAGGCAGTGATTCACCTCAAGCGAATAGGAACCCGCAACATAAAATCTGTATTTAATAATAAGGTCGTACACCTCATGGACGGAACCCGCCGTTGAATTTTCAACCGGAACGATGCCGAACGGCGCCTCGCCCTTGTTAACGGCTTCAAACACATCTTCAAATATTCTGTAATGCCGGATATCCGCGTTTTTGAAAAGCGTTAATGCCGTCTCATCTGCATAACTGCCTTCAACGCCCGCGCAGGCAACCGTTGTTTTTTGGGAAAAAGTATTGCCGTTTGAAACGGCGCTTTTTATAAGTTTTCTAAGCTCGCCGCCGCTTTCCATAATATTGTGCTGTATTGCACGGGAAGCGTCCATCGTTGCGGAAAACACGGTTGCAATGGCGTCTCCGTCTTCCCCGCATTTTTCCTTTACCGAAGCAAGGATCTCCTGCTCCCGCTGTTCGTTCAGGACGGGCAGGCCTCTTTTGACCTTGTATTCCGCCACCTGCTTTGAGATATTCATTCTGCGGCGGAGCAAAGGAATAAGCTGCTCGTCTATTTCATCTATTTCATGTCTTAAATCAAGAAGGTCCATTCAACAAATTTCCTTTTTACATCATCATATCAAGCAGCGTAAAGGCGCATACCGCCTCCACAACCGCAACCGCGCGCGGAACGATGCACGGATCATGCCTGCCTTTTACAACAAGCTTTTCATTTTCAAGCGTTTCAAGATTCACGCTGTCCTGCGCCACGGCAACGGAAGCCGTTGGCTTCACGGCAACCGAGAACACAAGCGGAGCGCCGTTTGTAATTCCGCCGAGCACGCCGCCGTTGTTGTTTGATTTAAGGCAGACCGCGCCGTTTCTGATCTCATACGGATCGTTTGCCTCACTGCCGCGCATTGCCGCAAAATCAAAACCTGCGCCGAACTGAACGCCTTTTACCGCAGGTATGCCGAAAAGTGCATAAGAGAGCCTGCCCTCTACGGTTGAAAACATGTTTGAACCGACGCCGACCGGCAGACCGACCGCCGCGCACTCTATAACACCGCCCACGGAATCGCCCTGAAGCCTTGCGCTTTCAATGACCGCCCGCATCTCCATTTCTTTTTCCGTGCTGATGGTTGCGAAAAAATCGGAAGACAGCTCATTGAGCATTTGCGCGGTTATATTATTTTTATCAAAGGGTTTATCCGAAACGGAACCGATCTGCAAAATATGCGCGCCGACCGTTATACCCCTGTCTGCAAGAAGCTGCTTTGCGATCGCGCCCGCAAAAACGAGCGGCGCCGTGAGCCTGCCGCTGAAATGACCGCCCCCGCGGATATCGTTAAAGCCGGAATATTTGACATATGCCGGGTAATCGCTGTGGCCGGGGCGCGGCACATACTTCAGATTGCCGTAATCGCCGCTTCTTGTGTTTGTGTTTTTGATGATCATGGCAAGCGGAGCGCCCGTTGTTGTGCCGTTCAGCACGCCGCTGAGTATCTGCGGCTCGTCCGGCTCCTTTCTTGCCGTTGCGCTTTTATCCCTGCCGGGAGCGCGCTTATCCATCTCTTTTTGGATCAGCTTCATATCGAGCGCCTTGCCTGCGGGCAGTCCGTCTATCACGCAGCCGATCGCCTCGCCGTGGCTCTCCCCGAAAACAGAGAGCTTTATCTTTTCACCCAGCATTGATGACATTCGCTTTTCCTCCCAAGCTGTTAAGATCTTCAAAAAAGGACGGATAGGTTTTATTTATGCTTTCAGCCTCGTCAATAACGGTATCCCCTGCCGCAAAGGACGCGGCGACGGAAAACGCCATGACGATCCTGTGATCGTTATACCCTTTCAGCACTGCGCCGTGAACGCAGGCAGGCGTGATGACCATGGAATCCTGCGTAACGGTCACGCCCGCACCCATTTTTTTAAGATTGGACGCAATCGCCTCAAGCCTGTCTGACTCCTTGAATCTCAGCCGCTGTGCACCGCGGATAACCGTCTGCCCTTTTGCGAACGCCGCCGTAACGGCAATGGCAGGCGCCATATCCGGAATATCATTGCAGTCTATCTCTATACCGCAAAGCTTATCGTGAACGCAGGTAACGCCGTTTTCATCCGCCGTTACCTTGGCGCCGAACCTGCGCATGACCTCGCACACGGCTTTATCGCCCTGCGCCGAATTCAGATCAAGCCCCTTTAAGGTTATCCTGCCGCCTATAGCCGCCGCGCTCATAAAAAACGCCGCGTGGCTCCAGTCGCCCTCAACCGTGTAATCCCGCACGGCATATTGCTGATTGCCGCGCACGAAATAGCCGTAATCGGTCTCCAGCACCTCAACGCCGTAATCGGCAAGCACCTTGATCGTCATAGCAACATACGGCTTTGATCTGAGCGGCGCGGTAAGGACGATCCGTGAATCTCCGTCAAGCACGGGCAGGGCAAGCAGCAGCCCCGTTATATACTGCGAGCTGATATCGCCGCGTATCTCAAAATCACCGCTTTGCAGCTGCCCGCTGATCTTGAGCGGCAAAGACCCGGTGCTCTCGATCTTTACGCCGTGCTTCGGCAACAGGTCAATATATTCCTGAAGCGGTCTTTGGGGCAGTCTGCCCTCGCCCGTAAAGGTTACCTCCCTGCCGAGCGCCGCCGCAACGGGAATAAAAAAGCGCAGCGTATTGCCGCTTTCTATGCAGTTTATGACCTTTTCACCGCCGGCAAGGCTTTTTGCCGCGCCGAGCGCCGCCTCCATATCTTTGGAGGGGATCATCGGCGTAACACTGCCGCCGCCCGCAAGAAAAGAGCAGACGATGGCTCTGTGCGCCGCCGATTTGCTCGGCGGCAGCGTAACGGTGCCGTTTAAAGCGGCGCTTTGAATCTTTACCTTTTTCATAGTTTTCCTTTATTTTACGCCGAAAAGCGCGTTGACTTCGTCAAACGAAGAGGGCATAACGAAGCTTTCGCCAAGCTTTTTGAGCATTACAAGATTGATGCCCTCGGACGTGCGTTTCTTATCAAACGCCATATTGCGGACGATATCCGCAACCGGCAGATCTGTTTCTGTTGTCAAATTGTACTTTTTCAGCAGGGCGCAGATCCGATCCGCCGTGCCTTTTTCCGTGATTCCCGCATTTTCACCGGCGCGGCTTATCATCACCATGCCTATGCCCACAGCCTCGCCGTGGGAAATCCCGCTGAAATTGCACAGCTTTTCAATGGCGTGCCCGCAGGTGTGGCCGAAATTGAGCAGCGCGCGTTCGCCCGCTTCCTTTTCATCTCTTTCCACAACGCCGCGCTTGATATCGCAGCATTCAAAAATAACATCGTCTATAATATCTGCGGCATTTTCATTTTGCAGCTTTTCAAAAAGAGACGCGGATTTTATGCAGCCGTATTTGATGACCTCGCCCATGCCGTCGCTGAAATAATGCGCCGGGAGGGTGGAAAGAACATCGGGATCTATGATAACGGCAGAGGGCTGCCAGAACGCGCCGCAAAGATTTTTGCCCTGCGGCAGATCCACAGCCGTTTTGCCGCCAACGGAGGAATCCACCTGCGCAAGCAGCGTGGTCGGGATCTGGATATATTGAATTCCACGCAGATACACCGCTGCGGAAAAGCCTGCCATATCGCCGCAGACGCCGCCGCCCAAAGCCACCACGCAGTCCTTTCTGGTAAGTCCGCTTTCGGCAAGAAATTCCACGATCTTAACTAAATTTTCAGTTGTTTTTGCGCTTTCACCCGCTTCGAAAACATATTGCACCGTCTCTATCCCGGCGGCGCCGAGGCTGTTTAGAACGGTATTCATATAAAGCGGCGCAACATGGCTGTCGCTGATCACAGCCGCTTTTTTTGAAGGCAGCGTTTTGCTGATGATCTCCCCGCAGGAGGCAAGCAAGCCTCTTTCGATCAGAATATCATAGCCGCCGCCTGCGTTTACTCTTAACGTTTTCACTAACCGATCTCCTCTTTTATCTTGTTTGCGCGCGCCATAAGCTCTTTGAGCGTATCGGCGTCCTCCTCTTCGATCGCCTTTCTGAAGCGTTCAAGGTTTTGAACAAGATCGTCTATCTCATTGATAAGCGGCTTTTTGTTTGCGATAAACAGCTCGCTCCACATTTCTCCGTTGATACGCGCAACGCGGGAAACATCGCGGTAAGAGCCTGCGGAAAAGCCAACGTGCATGGGCGCAAGCGGGCTTAAAACATAGGAACAGGCAAGCACATGCGCGATCTGAGAGGTAAAGGCAATCATCTCATCATGATGCTCCGGCGTTGTAACAACGGTGCGTGCAAAGCCCATCTCCTTTGCAAGCTCCACAAGCGTATCCGTTTTGGACTTCGGCGCATTCGTGGGCGTGCAGATAAACGAGGCGTTTTCAAAAAGCGTGGGCAGGCTGTTGTCGTACCCGGAGACCTCACGCCCCGCCATGGGGTGCGCGCCTATGAAATAAAAATCAAATTTTTCTTTTTCCAGCCGGCGGCATATCTTTGTTTTGATGCCGCAGCTGTCCGTAACGATACTGCCGCTCTTAAAAAGCGCTCTGTTATCCAGCACGAACGGGATTATATTTTCCTCATACAGATTTATAAAGGTAATATCTGCTTTCGGGATCAGCGCGCCAAGCTCGCCTATCTCGTCCACAGCGCCGTCCGCCAGCGCCTTTTCGCATACGGACTGCGTTCTGTTCCACCCCATAACATAGTGGGACGTATTCTTTTTTAAGGTTTTTGCAATGCTCGCGCCTATCAGGCCGAGACCGGCTACAAGGATTTTCATTTCAACCGCACTTTCACATTCTCATATTAAATCTATTATATAATAATATATAAATAAAGAGAAATCAAGCGCGGCAGAGATTAATTTTCATACCACGCGTCAAAAAATAAATACCGAGGCGCCAAGCCCCGGTATTATAAAAGTGAAAAAGTTATAAACAAACATGTTTTCTATAATAAAATTATTCTGCCGAATACTACTTTTTTAACCAACGATCGTATTTATAGCCATTGACCCTTAAGTTCTTTTGCCAGAACATAATAAGCGGTATCAAATTCCATACCGAATTAAATATAAAATGGGCATTAAGTATCCATTTTCCATAAGATGCTGTTTCAGGTATTGCCATAAAAATGAAATAAAGAATGATTAAGACAAAATTCACTATAATCACAGCATAATAATAGAAATAAAACAGCGCGGGTATTTTTTCTTTGTATTTAGAAAATAGTATTTATCCTTTACACTTTCTGTTTTCTTTATTGACTTCCTTTTGCCTTTTGTATAATAAAAGGAAACCAAATCATACATAATAGACAATATATGAAAAACAGTTAAGCATGTATAAAATAGCAATTCTAAAATAATGCGCCAGGATATCATTATAATCACCAATGAAACACTTTATAAGTGCTGATGCTACTGTCTTTACAATCGTTTTTTACTTTTCGTCAAAATGCAGAATCAGAAAAATCAACATTTTATAATCTGAAATTCTTAGATATCTGATATTGCTGTTCATTTTGATAATAACGGACTGTAAGTATAGAGAGGTCATTTGAAAATTCGCCTTCAACAGAAGACAGATCATAAGTATCCACCTGATCAAAAACACCTTTAAATTCTTTACAATAACTGCTCTTATCAAAAATATTTTGAACGATAAGTGTTTTATCATCAGAGCCGTCCTCTGCCAAACCGATATAAGCAATCAAATCGTTATCGGCACAAATAACATATAAGAAATCATCTGAAAAAGCATCTTTTTGCACACTGTAATATGTATGCTGCGTTATGCCAGTTCCCTTTCCCTTGCTGATATCCACCGTTGTTTCATTAAGCATCGTTACAGAAAGTGGCATATCTGTCGCTTCTGTACGCACAAGTTCACCGTTTGCATTATAGATCTCATAAGTTTCAGACAATGTATTGGCATACAGTTTATAATAATCACATGCGGCAATAAGGCTGTTTTCATCAGATATACTTTCGCCCGTAATTGCATCAGACGAATTGTCTGTTTCTGTCAAAGAACAAGCAGACAACAATAATAAAAACACGCACAAAAGTAAACAATAAAACTTTTTCATATTATACAATTCAAGCTGTTAAATGTATTGATAATTACAAATTCATTTATTTAACAAGTCGGACATTCTGAAGTTTTACAGCTTCATCGCCCTCGTTTGCGGCTGCGCCCTCAAAGCGCAGGAGCTCAAGGTTTTCAACATCTGCGGCGTCTACGGCATGCTTATAATTTTCGCAAAGCTCGCCCCAAGAAGTTTTGGTCTTCATAATGGTGATATCCTTTGCGTTTCTGATAAAGAACGCCGAATTATCGTATTTTTCAACGCCCCAGTCCAGGCACGGGCGCAGATCATAAAGTCCGCACGGCCACTTGCTTGTTTTGGTAAGCTCTATACGGCAGTTCTCAAAGGTAACATCCTCAATGGGATTTTCAGGATTGCCGTGTATCAACACGCCGTTTTCGCCCTTTGCAGTCACATTAAAGAATCTGATATTTTTAATTTTTCCGCTCTTTGTATTCTCGTCGCGGTTAAAGGTAGTGATCGTAATCGGTTCCGCCGTGCCCCACCAGTCCGGGCAGAAGCGGCGCGTTTCGATAACGATATTGGAGTAAGAAACGTTTTCCACATTGCCGCCGTCCCTGATCTGAATGGAGAGCCCGCGGTTTGAACGGCTGATCGTGCAGTTGGAAACGATGATGTTTCTGAAATCGCCGACGCCCTCCGTACCTATTTTTATGGCGGCGGAGGTGGAAACGAGCGTACAGCCGTCTATAATAACATTTTCCGTAGGGCCGTATTCGCTGTTGCCGCGCGAGGTCTTAAGGCAGATGCAGTCGTCTGCGCAGGTAACATGGCAGCCGAGTATGCGCACGTTGGAGCAGTGGTCGGGGTCAATGCCGTCGCTGTTGGCAACATCAAGATCATTGAGTATGCGGATCCTGTCGATCAGCACATCATCGCAGCCGGCGGGATGCAGCGTCCAGAACGGCGCGTCCACCACCGTAAAATCTTTAAAGGTAATGTGGTTGCTCTTTTCTATGTAGATCACCGTGGGGCGCGGGTAAAAATCGCCTGTAACATAATACCTGTCCTTACGCTGCACAAAAGCATGACCGTTTGCATCAATAACGCCCTCGCCGCTGATGGTGCAGCCGTCCGCTTCAAAACCATAGATGAACACGAAACTCGGCTTGCCCGTTACGGGATTGCCGATCAGCGCCGTTTTGGGATCGTTTATAAGCTTGTTGGGTCTGATATAACCGTCTATATTGGAAGTTGCCTTGAGCCGGGCGCCCTTTTGCACGTGCAGATCCACATTGCTTTTCAGGCGTATGGAATCACTGTAAAACACATAGCCGCTTTGCAAAACAACCCTGCCGCCGCCGTTTTTGGCGCAGTCGTCAATCGCGTGCTGGATCGCAAAAGCGTCATTCGTAACGCCGTCTCCTGCGGCGCCGTACTGCAAAACATTATATTCTTTCATAATATCAAACCCTTATTATTTAATGATGAATATAATATAGCACAATGCTACCGGTTTGACAAGTAAAATCAATTATGCTATGATATAGCCGATAGGGCTGCCAAGCACTCCTCAGTCCAACGGAGCGCAAGGCGGCTGATTTTATGTGCGCGGCAGGGTACGCCGTGCAACGCTTCCGAAAGGTAAAGGAGTAATATGAAAAAATACGACGTTGCTATAGTCGGCGCCGGCCCGGCCGGAATCTTTACGGCTATTGAAATGCTGCGAAAGGGCAGTAAAAAAAGCATAATCATAGTAGAAAAAGGCAAATCCGTTGAGAAACGCAAATGCCCCAAGGCAGTTACGGGCAAATGCATGAACTGCAAGCCGTATTGCCACATTACAACGGGCTTTTCCGGTGCGGGCGCGTTTTCGGACGGCAAGCTTTCCCTTTCCTACGAGGTGGGCGGCAGCCTGCCGGAGCTTATAGGCGAGGATCTTGCGCAGGAAACGATCGATTATACGGACAAGATCTATCTTGAATTCGGCGCGGACACGCATATAGAGGGCATAGGCAACACGGAAGAGGTAAAGGAGATACGCAAGCGCGCCATTCAGGCGGGCTTAAAGCTTGTGGACTGCCCGATCCGCCATCTGGGCACGGAAAAAGCGCACGAGCTTTATTTTGAGATAGAAAAGCACCTGATTGCGCAGGGCGTGGATATTCTGTTTGACAGCCAGTGCAGCGATCTGATCCTGGACGGCGAAAAGTGCCTTGGCGTGCGGCTTGAAAACGGAGACGAGATACATGCAGCACACACCGTTGTGGCAACGGGCAGGCGCGGCGCGGACTGGCTTGAAAAGCTTTGCGCGGATCACGGCATTGCCCACCAGCCCGGCACGGTGGATATCGGCGTTCGCGTTGAGGTCAGAAATGAAATTATCGAAACCATTAACAACGTGCTTTACGAATCCAAGCTTGTAGGTTACCCGAAGCCGTTTAAAAACAAGGTGCGCACATTCTGCCAAAACCCGGGCGGCTTTGTGGCGCAGGAAAATTATGACAACGACCTTGCCGTGGTCAACGGCCATTCCTACAAGGAGCTGAAAAGCCCGAACACGAATCTGGCTATTCTGTGCTCTCATAATTTTTCCGTGCCGTTCAACCAGCCGATCGCCTACGCGCAAAAGGTGGGCGAACTCACAAATATGCTGGGCGACGGGCATATCCTTGTGCAGCGCTTCGGCGATATTTTAGAGGGTAAGCGCACATGGCAGAAAGAGCTGACGCAGAGCAACCTGCGCCCCACCCTGCCGGACGCCGTTGCGGGCGATATAACGGCGGCAATGCCCTACAGAGCCATGACAAATATCATCAATTTCATTCACGCGATGGACCATGTTGTGCCCGGCTTTGCCAGCCCGGAAACACTGCTTTACAGCCCGGAGCTGAAATTCTATTCCAATAAGGTAAAGATGGATACGGATTTCAATACGAATATAGAGGGGCTGCACTGCCTTGGAGATTCCAGCGGGTGGACAAGAGGACTGATGATGGCTTCCGTGCACGGCGTGCTGATGGGCAGAAAGCTTGTATAAAACAAAATACGGATATACGAAAACCGGCTCTTGCAGCAGTATTGCAAGAGCCGGTTTTTTCTTTGCGTTATGTTTTGGTTTGGGAATCCGCTTTTAATGGCGCGGGTGGGATTTGCGGTACGCTTCCTTTTTTGCAAGCTCCTGCTTTTTAAAGGAGCGGTACCAGGCGTATATGAGAAGCAAAACACCTGCTGCGGCAAGAACGCCGAGAACCTTATACGCTATATCCGCAAAGCGGTTGAAATTTGCCGCCGTTTCAATAAAGAACCACAGAGTTATATCCGAATCCTCACCGGTCTCCTCATCAACTATGTAATATCCACCGTCAAGATAGACCCTTTCTGCGTTTTCATCATTATCCGGGTAATAATAGTAGTTATACATTGCAAGCGGATTCTCCCTGTCATAATCCGGGTTATATTCGGAGTAGAAAGTGACGGGAAAGCTATCATCCGAAAGCTCTGACGGGAAAAATGCCCTTACGAGCAGCGCCGGTGTATTTTCCGTATTGACGAGCACCGTCATACTTGCAACGGAAAGTACAAGCACCGCCACGATTATAATAAAAGCAAAAATGATCTTATGATTTTTTGCAAAGCCTTTGAATGACGCCTTAACGATATCTTTTGTAGTTACAACAGATTTATCGGCAGTTATTTGTTTTTTATTTTCCATAATCATCACCTTTTTGATTTTACCATAAATCTAAGCCACGGTCAATAGCGGCGGCAAGATAGAAAGCGGCAATTTATTGAAAAAAAGGTGCCGGTAAAATAAAAAAAGGGGCGCCGAAGCGCCCCATAAATCAACAAGGTTGATTTTATTTGTGTTTTAAGGGAGCAAAAAGTACGTTGCGGTCACTCCCTCAGCAGAGATTAAAGATCAGGACCTTGGATTTCGTCCGTGTTAGTAACACTTTCAGTTAACACTTCAACAGTGCTGAACTTTTCAATCTCTGCGATCGGCTTTGAGTAAATCTCTTTCAAAGAAAGTCCTCCTTTACTTATAGCCTTTACACACCGGCGGCGTTGCCACCGCCGGGTCTAAGCTTATTTTTTGCGATACGACCTGTTAAATTAAGCGTCGTAATCGAAGGACTGAACATCTGCATAATAAACAGCAGAGTTGCCCTCAGCGTCAGCTGCAATTACATATGCGCGTGCATAAGCTACGCCGGTGCCGGACGCGATACCAAAGGTAAGCGCGAACTGACCGTCATTTGCCGTGTTGCTGCTCTTTGCAAGATAGCAACCGCCCGTTGTAGCATTCTCAAGCACAAGTGCTGCTTCTGCATCTTCATAATCCTTGCCGTATACGAAGCCGGATTCTACTACTGTGTAGCCTGCCGGTACGTTTCTGGATGCAAGGAATCTTACCCTACCGTTTTCTGTAGGTGTTACATCTACCGCTGCAACTGTAGGTACTGCGGTTACTTCATCGCTTGTGTACGCTACCGTTACAT